>CANRZX010000080.1 GCA_947644575.1 uncultured Clostridia bacterium
CCGGCCGCGCCGCACACCGCGACGAGCGCCGCATACGCGGCGACCCGCTTGACGCGCCCGCCCTTTTTCTTTTGCGGCACGGGCATTCCCTCCGGGGCGGCCGGAGCGCCGCCCGTGGACAGTACGCCCGCGCCGGGCAAAGTGTTTGGCGCGTCCGCGTTCTGCGCACTGGGCGCGCCGTTCTGATACAGCCCTGAATAATCATATTCCCAATTATTGTTCATCTGTAACACAGCCTCCCTTTTGACTGATCTTTCACAGAGGAGAATCGAACCCGCACCTGTTTTGCCGGGCAAATCGACGCCTATGCGTCGTCAGCTTCTCTTGTCAAACCGACAAAGCTTGGCGGCATTCGATTCCTTCAGCGCTCTCTTTGAGCTTGTCTTTATTATATGCCCCGATTGTGAAAGAAGCTTCATAGGTCTGTGAAAAATACGTGAAACCGCTCGCCTTGCGCGAAACGCTTCACGCAAAACGAGCGGAGAAAAAGGGCGGTGAGATAAGAAAACAAAACGCCTGAAAGGCTCGCGCAGCGGGGCCGCGCCGCCCAAAGGGTGTGGCCGCAAGGCCGAAAGCCGCCTCGGTCCTTGTTCGGCATTCTGCCGTCCATTTCGCCTTCGGCGAAAACGGACGCCGGTTGCAAGCCCTGACGAAGCTTGCATTTTATCGCTGACGCGATAAACCCCCGGTCCTTTGTGGAATGCAAGGCCCCCGAACGCTGCGGGCGCGCCCTTTTGGGGCAGGCGTCGCCGTTTCGTTTTCTTATGGAACCGCCCGTAATTCCCTGTCGGAAAAGGTGTCAGAACGCCAGCATATGGCCGGTGAAGCCGTAAATCGCCAGCGCGAGGATGCCGATATACAGCAGCGTAACGGGCAGGCCGCGAAATGTGGCGGGCACGGCGTCGCTCTGCAGGCGCTCCTGCGCCTCGCGCACCAGCTGCATCGCCATCACGTAGCCCACGCCGCTGCCCAGCGCGAAGCCCAGCGTCTGCATGAGCGTGAAGTTTTGGATCGAGCTCAGCAGCAGCGTGCCCAAAATGCAGGTGTTGAACGTGGCCATCGGCAGCACGGAAACGATCTCCCGCGCGCCGTGAAGCCGAAAGCAGACCACCACGGCCAGCAGCACCACAAAGAATGCCGCGGCGCTACACAGCACCATAACCAGCGGGCGCAGATAGAGCCAATAGGTGCTGGCCGAAAGCCAGCGGTTGACAAAAAAGCCCAGCAGTGCGCTGATGACCTGCACCGCGCACAGCAGCGCGCCGAAGGTGAACGAGCCGACCTCGTCGTCGTCCGCTAATTTAACCAGGCGCGAAACGCCGAGCGCGCGGGTGAAGATGGCGTTCTGCGCGAACACCGCGATAACCGCGTAGGTGAAAAACGCGCCCAGGGAGCGCAGCACTTCCGTCATTGCTGTTCCTCCTCCAAGCTCATTTGCTTTTTCACGCTGGAAACGGCGGCGCGCCAGACGCACATCAGCAGCGCCACCACCATAAAGCCGCCGCTGGGAAGCTGCGCCATCGGGAACAAAGCGCGATCCAGCACCGGCGCGCCGAGCAGCGTGCCGAGGCCCAGCACCTCGCGCAGAGCCGAGACCATCAGCAGCACAAGGATATAGCCGCACGATGTAATCAGCCCCTTGCGCAGGGCGGTGCGCGTGCGTTCACGCTGCGGGCGCTCGTACCGTTTGAGCACGATCGGGTCGGCCACAAGCAGCGGCAGATACAGGCCCAGCAGTGCCAGCTCGGCCGGGGCGTACACAAGGCCCATCAAGTACCGCGCGCCGACATAGACCGCCGCCGCTGTAAGCGCATAGGTGAGCCCCCGGAACCGGAAGTAGGAGAACCGGCTGAGCAGCGCGGCCAGCACACGGGTGGGCGTCAGCAGCAGCACCACCGCCGTGGAGAGCATGATGCCGTTTTTCAGCGTAGTCGCCGCAACGATCAGCGGCGCGAGGCCCAGCCCCTGCATAATGACGGGATTATTCAGAAAGACGCGGTCGCGCCGCGCGCGTTTTTCCGCCGAGGAATACAGGGCTTCATTTTCCGGCCCATTCATGCGCGCACCTCCCCTTGATAGCCCCCGCGGGAGAACAAGCGATCCAGCGGGCGGGACAGCGCGTTGACCGCCAGCACCGCGAAGCAGACGCCCGTATCGTAAGAGCCGAAATAGCGGAACATCATCGTCATAAAGCCGAGCAGCATGCCGTAGGCGAAATGCGCGCGCGGGTTTTTGGGCCTTGTTACCGGCTCATTTACAAGGAACACCGCCGCGAAAAACAGCGCGCCGGACAGCATCTCGTATTGCAGCGATACCAGCCGGACATCCAAATACATCCACGGCGGCTCGAGCCCGAGCGTGTTGACGCGCGGGTAGAAAAACGCCACCAGTGCGCACGCCAGCAGAAAGCCGGACGGGACGCTGAGCGTGATCACGCGCCGCATCCATAAATACATCGCGCATGAAATGATAATCAGCACCGATGCCGTGCCGATGGGCCCGGCGTAATTGCCGAGGATCAGATCAAACAGGCTGACATTCGGCACGCCGCCCGCGCGCAGCGTATGGGCCGCGTTTTCCAGCAGCGTGGCGCCGCCGGTATCGAACACGCCCACCTCGGAAAACGGCATTGGATATAAAAGCACCTCGTCCGGCCAGCTGACGGCGGCGACGGCGTAGCCGAAGGCCGTGGGATTGAACGGATAGTGCCCATAGCCGCCGAACGCGTGCTTGCCGAGCATGGTCGCCACAATCACGCTGACGACCACCACGTAATAATGCACGGTCGCGGGCATCAGCATCACCAGCACCAGCGCGGCGGGGATGCTGCTGTTTTCCGTCCGGTCATGCGGGCGGCTGCGCAGCCAGGATACCAAATGATCGCACAGCATCGCAGTGAACGCCGCGACGACGCACAGCACCGCGGGGCGCGGGCCGTAGAAAAACGTCGCGAGCGCCAAAAGCGGCAGGATCATGAATACGACGTCCCGGTTCGCCTCATACGCGCTGGGGCGCTGCAGGGACAGCGCAGTTTCATTGCTCATAGAGGATGCCTCTTTTCCTAGCAAACTGTCTAAAAAGTCGCGTCTGCCAAGAACTTCGGCAAATTGTTCCCTCAGATTTCACAAAAATGCTCGTTAAGGCACAAAGCCTTGCCTGCGCTTTTTGTTTCATCTGATGGACTGCGCCCGCAGGCGCGTCCAAAAGCCAACCGAGCGAAGCGAGGCTCTTAGGCTTTTGGAAAATTTGCTCTCGTCTTGTGCATCCGCTTTGTTTTTAGACAGTTTTTTGTAATCCGTCGGGAATGCCGGTCACGCGCCGCACGCGCGGCGCAGCGCGGCAATGGCGTCAGCGGGGCTCGGCGCGCGGAACACGGCGCTGCCCGCTACCAACACGTTCGCGCCCGCGCGCACGCAGAGGGGCGCCGTCTCCGGGTTGATGCCGCCGTCCACCTCGATGTCTGGGGAAAGGCCGCGCCGTTCGGCCTCGGCGCGGATCGCGGCGATCTTGCCGGCCGCGGCCGGCATAAATTTCTGCCCGCCGAAGCCCGGCTCCACGCTCATCACCAGCACCAAATCGAGCGCGTCCAAATAGGGGAACACCGCCTCGGGCGGCGTGGCGGGCTTGATGCTCAGGCCCGCCCGGCAGCCCGCGTCCCGGATGGCCCGGATCGTCTGCTCGACCGGGCTTTCCGCCTCGAGGTGGAACGTCAGCAGCGAAGCGCCCGCGCCGCAAAACGGCTTTATATATTCCAGCGGCCGCCGGATCATCAGATGAACATCATAGAACGCGGGCAGGCGCGCGCTCAGCGCCGCCAGTACGGGGACACCGAGGCTGATGTTCGGCACGAACGCCCCGTCCATCACGTCGACATGGAGCATATCCGCGCCCGCGTCCAGCACCGCGGCGCAGCTTTCGCCGAGCCGGGTGAAATCCGCCGCGAGGATCGAGGGGGAAAGCTTAAGCATACGGCACCTTCTCTTGACGGCCGCGCGGTGCTTCGCCGCGCGGCGGACGATGTATAAAACACATTTTACCGCATCTTCGCCAAAAATGCAAATCCCGGCCGCGCGCAAAAGGCGGTGGGCCGAAAGGCGAAGCCGCAGTTTTTACGGCGCGCGCCGCTTCTGTTTTTCCGCAGCCTTGAGCAGGAAATACAGCAGCGCCGTGTCAAGCGGAAGCTTGACGGCGTTTTTGACAAGGCGCGCGCTTGTCAGCACAAACGCGTTGCCGTACATCAGGTGCAGCCACAGCGGCGTCAGCAGCAGATTGATGAGCAGCACTGCCGAAAGGCATGCGCACAAGCAGCGCCACAGCGTCACGGGCTTTTTGTACAGCCAGCAGCCGTATAAAAAGCCCAGCAGAAATTCGTTCAGCGTAAAGCCTGGAAAATAGCCGCCGTTCGGGCGCAGGAAATAGCCGATGGTATCGGTGACAATGCCCATCAGTCCCGCCATCCACGGCCCGTACAGGAACGCGCATGCGCCGGCGGCGAGGAAGGCGAAGCCGATTTCTAACATCTGGCTGACGGGAATGACCAGCTGGTTCAGCACAAGGCTGACCGCGGCCAGCATCGCCGCCCCGGCGAGGCTGGCGGTGCGGCGCACCTCCCGCGCGGCGTCGCGCATACGGGCAAAAACTTCTTGGATTACGGACATAATAAAACCCCCTTTATGATAGCGTTGCCGCATAAAGGGGGCAAGAATCGCGGAACAAGCCCGGAAAAGCAGCCCTCCCGAACACCCGGCGGGCGGCCCCTTTTGAGTAAGCACTGATTAAATCGGTGTGCCATCGGCCGCGTTTGGAATGCGCGGACGATACTTCCCCGCAGGAAGATGCGAGGTCAAATATGCCGTCGAGATGCGCGCGGCGATTTATTCAGTGGTTACTTGAGCAAGCACGGAATCAATCGCCGGTCTGACGCACCGATGGATTCAGCACTTGTCTGAGCGGGTTTGTTCGCGGAAGATTGCACACGTCATGCAGCAGCGGGATGCGAGGCCCGCACCGCAAGCGATGCTTTTCGTCCGTTCCGCAACTCCCCGTCGGAACGGCACTGGCGGCGCGGCGGCGGCCCAAGGGCCATCCGTCCGCGCCAACGCGCGGGCCTCTACTCTGCGAACAAGCCTATTATAAAGGGTGCGCACCAAAAATGCAAGAGGGATAAACGGGAGATTTCTTTTACCTTTCGCGTGGATAGATCGCTGCCCGATGAATTGGAAATTGTCTACATCACCCATTTCAGGCGAATGGGACATATTTCAATAACAAAATGAGGTTCTTTGATGGTGGTTGTCGGATGCGATTCAGCAATATCTATAGAAACCGAATCTACCGTCACCTTCAGAAAATCATCAGGCGTGCCACAAACGATATATTGAGAGCCTATATACTCAAAATATCCTGATTTGTCCGATTCAAGCGGCATCGTCTCAAAAGGCTTTTCAATGTCAACGCCTAAACGAGATAAATATTCAGAAACTTTTGGATAGGTGGATTGAATTTCGTGAATATAATTTTGACAATATGCGCAGCTGCACAAGTCGTTGGTTTTTATTTGATTATAAAACGCTTTCGTTTTTTCAATGTCCATGACCTTACCCCTATGATTCCCAACTTATCATATTCATTATACGATATCTGCTGGCGTGATGCAATAGATAGATTGGTAAAATCGCTGGACGCATTCGCTATCAACACGAAAGGAGAAAGAAGCAACGGGAGCCCGATTCGCGCGTTTTTGAGAGAATCAGTTCCGGCGATATTCCGCCTTGCTCTCGTGCCCCGGACACGGCGAAAATTAGAATAGTAAGTGCAACAAAAAGAGCATAAAGGCTCGATTCGTGGTAGAATTGGAGTGCCAACAACAATTTGAACGAAGGAGAGCGGCCTGCTGGCATCATAAATGCAAAGGCAGTTTGCATATAGCTCAGCCCGTGACGGAGCCGCAAACTGTAAACGGCTGCGGCCTACTGCTCTCACGCATGAGAAAGGAAGACCGTCTCGACGTTCTTTATTTTCAGCAAAGAAAAATTTAAGATTCTTCTATCGGGTTTCCCCTCATCCCGCTCCGTTACGCTCAGCCGCCTTCCCCTCGAGGGGAAGGCGAACAAGATAATATTTTGTAAAAACAATCTTCTCCACCCACTTCCCCCGCGTCAGCCCGGAACGGGGCCGAGCGTCGTGCCGGGGTAGTAATGCGCCAGAATCTCCTGATAGGTCTTGCCCGTCAGCGCCAGCGCGTTCGCGCCGTACTGGCTCAGCCCCACGCCGTGGCCGTAGCCGCGCGTCGTGATGGTGAACAGGTGCTCGTCCGTCCACGTGATGGTAAAATCACGGCTGCGCAGGCGCAGCGCCGTGCGGACAGCCGTGCCCTTGCAGGAGACGCCGCCGATGGAAATTGTGTCTACATAGCCCGCCGCCGTCCGGTCGATGGCGCCGATCCAGTTCGCCGCGTCGCCCGTCAGCTCAAGATCCGGGAATACCATGCCGATGTCTTGTGCCAGCTCCTGCTTTGTCACGGTAAATGACTGCTCATAGTCCGGGCTGGTCAAATCGAGCGTGGAATCCACCGAGACAAGGTATGGCACCGGCGAGCCCCACACGGCCTCGGCGGAGCCCGTCTGCCCGTTGGAGATCGCGTGGTAGCACGCGAGGGCGGGCTGGCCGTCGTACAGCAGCACCTCGTCGAGCACGGAATCCACGACCGCGTACAGGCGCTGGCGGTTCGCCTCAAACGCGTCGCCCCACATGGCGCGCATCACGGTTTCCGTCAGATAGCCAAGGCGCTGGTCGGGGTTCGCGCTGAAGTACGCGCCCTTCAGCGTCGGGTCGTTCGGGTCGGCCTGCGCCTTGCAGGCCAGCGCGTAGCTGTGCGCGGCCACGGCCTGCGCGCGCAGCGCCTCGTCCGGGTAATCGATGGGCATTTCCGCCGCCACCGCGCCGCGTACAAATTCCCGCACGGAAACCTCCCGCACCTCCCCGCTGCGCTCGTCAAGGATCAGAAGCGGCGGCTCTTCTTTCGGCGCGGCGGGAAGAGAGGACGCGGGCGGCGCCTGCGGCTCAGGCGCGCTGTCCGAAGCGGGCGCGGCGGCGGACGTGGGGGGCGGCGCGGCGGCCTCCCTTTCCGGAAACAGCAGCGCCGTCAAGGGCAGCAGATAGATCAGCGCCGCGAACAGCAGCACCAGCGGAATGGCTTTTTTCATAACAAGTCCCCCATTTTAGACAGTCTGATCGTTCCACACGGCATCTCCCCGACGCGGGCGCACCGGGGCTCCCTTTCCCGGGGAGGGCGCTTTTTCCGCGGCTCGGGCGGAACTTCCCTTGTTTTTTGCATCATATGCCTGTATAATAAGGAATATGCCCGCCGATTGCGCGGCGGGCACAGCGGCGGAGCAAGGGGAAAGGCTCCGGCCGTTCAGCGCCTGTGCCGGCCTCAGGCGAGGCGGGACAGGCACGAAAAAAGAGGGGAACCATCGCTTGACAAGGGCAAACATGGTTTTCGGGGCAAAGAGAACAGCGTATCAATAAAGAATTTAGAAAATTGTTGGTACAAAATGTTGTTTTACCCTGAAAACTCCGCCGGACCGGCAAGGCATTGGCCTGACGGCGTGTGGGCTCTTGTGAAGGGATGGAAGCATCGGGAAAGGAAGGAGCACCATGTCGGAACAAACAGAACGGCTCAAAATGGACGCCATCGCGTATTTGTGCGAGGAATACCTAAAAAACAATTTTATCGACCCGGAGACAAGTGAGCGGCTTGGCGTCAAGCGCGGCCTGCGCAATCCGGACGGTACGGGCGTGTTGGCAGGGCTGACCAACGTGTGCGACGTTGTCGGCTACGACTGGGCGGACGGCGCGCGCGTGCCCGCCGAGGGCAGGCTGATTTACCGCGGGATCAATGTGGAGCGGCTGATCCGCGCCGCGCGGGAAGAGGATCGTTTCCTGTTCGAGGAGGTCATCTGGCTTCTTTTGTTCGGCAGCCTGCCCACCGCGCGGCAGATGGAAAGCTTTCTGCACGTACTGGAAGACTTTCGTGAGCTGCCGGGCAATTTTGCCGAAGATATGATTATGAAAGCGCCGTCACCCAACATTATGAACAAGATGGCGCGCAGCGTGTTGGCGCTATATTCCTATGACGACAATCCCGAGGAGCTGTCGCTGCAAAACATTATGCGGCAGAGCATCACGCTGATCGCCAGCCTGCCCACCATTATGGTCAACGCGTACCAGATCAAGCGCCGCGTGTATGACCGGCAGAGCATGTACCTGCATTTGCCGCAGTCCGGCCAGAGCACGGCCGAGCACATTTTGTCCACCTATCGGGCGGATCAGCAGTTCACGCGCGAGGAGGCCAAGCTGCTCGACTTGTGCCTCGTACTGCACGCCGACCACGGCGGCGGCAACAACTCCACGTTTGCCTGCCGGGTGCTGTCCAGCTCGGGCACGGACACCTATTCCGCCATCTCGGCGGCCATCGGCAGCCTGAAGGGCCCGCGCCACGGCGGCGCGAACCACAAGGTGATGGAGATGCTCGACGGCATTCTCGCCGCTTTGGACAACCCGTGCGACGAAGCGCAGCTGGCGGACTATCTGCGCCGGGTTCTGCGCCGCGAGGCGGGCGACGGCAGCGGCCTGATTTACGGCATGGGGCACGCCGTCTACACCAAAAGCGACCCACGCGCGGTGATCCTGCGGCGCAGCGCCGAGCCGCTCGCCGTGAAAAAAGGGTTCGAAAAGGAATTTCGCGTCTTGTGCCTGATTGAGCGCATCGGCCCGGCTATCGTGGAGGAGGTCAAGGGAACACGGAATGTCTGCGCCAATGTGGACCTGTTTTCCGGCCTGATCTACCGCATGCTTGGCATCAGCGAGGATCTGTTCACCCCGCTGTTCGCCATCAGCCGCATCCCGGGCTGGTGCGCCCACCGCGTCGAGGAGGTCGTTTTCGCCAATCGCATCATGCGCCCGGCCTACAAATATTTAGGGCATGAACAGGAATATCTTCCGTTAGAGGAACGCGTATGAAAAAAAGCTGCTGCATCGCCGCGCTGGCGCTGAGCCTTTTATTGGGTGTCGCACGCACGGCGGATCTTGTGTGGAACACCGACGCCGCAACCGGCTTTTTGCAAAGCGGAAGCGTCCTCGCGCGGTACGCGCTGCTGCTGCCTGTACCGCTGCTCGCGGCGCTGGCCGGGCACGCCGTTCCGCGCCGGCAGCCCTGCGGCCTGCGCCCCGGCTGGCTTCCCTCGAGCGGCGGCCAACCGGGCGGAGCGCGGCCCGATGCGCCGCCGGCCGGAGAAAGGGCTCCGGGCGCGCGCTGGATGAACGGCGTGAATCCGCTGCTGGCCCCGCTGGCCTTTTGCAGCGAGCTCTATGGCTTTTTGGCGCTGCTGCAGCTGTTTTACGGCGTGACGCCCCCTTCGAGCAGCCACCACGCGACGGATAATCCGCTGCTCACGGCGGTTCAGCAAACGGCGGACGGCGTGCGCGCGGCGCTGTTCGTTGTGTTCGGCGTCTGGTGCTTGCTGCTGTTTTTTGAAAACCGGACCTGTTCGCGGTTCGGCAAGTGGATGCTGCCTTTGGGGGTGGCGGGCAGTGCGGCGTTTTATCTGCATACAGTGCTGCGCTTTGTGGAGCGTCCCTCCAGCCTGCACCGCATTTTGCCCGCGATTGAAATTTTATCTGCACTGACGGCGCTGCAGTTTGTGACGGCGCTGCTGCGCGCGCTGTATCTGCCGGGCTCCGCCGGCGCGGCGCGTGCGCTGTGCCGGAGCGGCCTGCTGGCGTTTTTTTTATGCACGTGCCTCGCGCTGCCGCAGGCCGTCTGGCAAATCGCGCGGGAAATCGCGCCCGCCGTCTCCTGCGCGCTGGCCGCCTGCTTATGCTGCGTCGGCCTTGTAGGCGCGATCTGCGCGTGGCGCGTATCCGCGCGCCGGCGCGCGCCCTCCCGCAGGCTCCCGGACAAAGCGCCGAATGTGTAAGGATAGATATTTTCAAAATAAAATTGGTAACGCGCAACGTTACACCGCCGTTCCTCACTCCTCAATTCTCACTTCTCATTCTCCGATTCTGAAGCCTGAAATGCTGAACTAAAAAAGGGGGCTGCGCCGTGCAGACCGTAACGATCCTTGCACCGGGCAAGCTGAACGCGGACTATTTCGCGAGGGCCGCCGCCGAATACGCAAAGCGGCTGTCCGCCTATTGCCGCCTGCGCGTCGTGGAGCTGGCCGAGGAGCCCATCGCCGAGAAAAACGCCTCGCCTGCCCTGATCGAACGGGCACTGGAAAAGGAGGGCCGGGCCATCCTCGCCGCCGTGCCGAAGGGAAGCTGCTTGGTGGCGCTGTGCGTCGAGGGCCGGATGGAAACCAGCGAGGGCTTATCCGCGTTCCTTTCCGAGCGCGCGCAGAGCGGCGCGGGGGACGTGACGTTCGCGATCGGCTCGTCCCACGGGCTGGCGGAAAGCGTCAAGCGGGCGGCCGCTCTGCGCCTTTCGATGAGCCGCATGACGTTCCCGCACCAGCTCACCCGCGTACTGCTGCTCGAACAGCTTTACCGGGCTTTTTCCATCAATCACGGCGGGAAATACCATAAATAAAGCGCCCTTTGAAGGTGCGGGAGGGCTGCTCATGGTCTACACAGTTACTTACAATCCTTCGCTGGACTACGCCATGCGGCTGGACGTCGTCGCGTGGGGCGGTGTGAACCGGGCGCGTGAAACACAGCTTCGCTGCGGCGGCAAGGGCATCAACGTCTCGATCCTCCTCACGCGGCTGGGCGTGGAAAATACGGCGCTGGGCTTCGCGGCGGGCTTTACGGGGGACGCTCTGCTGCTGGAGCTGCGGCGGCTGGGCGTGAACGCGGATTTTATCCGCCTGCAAAACGGTCTGACACGCATCAACGTGAAGCTGCGCGATACGCGCGACACGGAGTTCAACGCGCCGGGCCCCTGCCCGGACGCGGAGGAGACGGCGGCGCTGGCGCAAAGGCTCTCGGCCCTCGCGGCGGGCGATACGCTCGTGCTTTCGGGCAGCCTGCCGGTCGGGATACCGCCCGATACGTATCGGACGGTGCTGGCCGGCCTCGCGGGACGCGGCGTGCGCGCCGTGGTGGACGCGGCCGGCCCGGCGCTGTGGGAGGCGCTGCCCGAGCGGCCGTTCCTCATCAAGCCGAATCGGGAGGAACTGAGCGCCCTTGTGGGCCGCGCGCTGCGTACGCGCGAGGAACTCGCGGACGGCGCGCGCGTGCTGCAAAGGCGGGGCGCGCGCAGCGTGCTGGTGTCGCTTGGGGCGGATGGCGCGCTGCTGCTCGAGGAATCAGGCGGCGTGTCGTTTTGTGCCGCGCCGCGCGGAACGGTGCGCGACGCGGTCTGCGCGGGCGATTCGATGGTCGCGGGCTTTCTCGCGGAATATCTGCACTCGGGCGATCCATATGCTGCGCTGCGCCTGGGTGTCGCGGCGGGCAGCGCCACGGCCTTCTCCGACGGGCTTGCCGGTCGGGAGGAGATTTTGAGCCTGCTGGCGCAAATGGCGTGAGGCTCCCGCGCCGAAACCAGTCTTTCGTCTGAAATGATAGGTCTTTGGAATTCCATAGCACCAAAGCGCCGTAGGGGCGGGGCTTGCCCCGCCTGGAAACGTGATTCCGGGCCTTGCGGGAGGGCCAAGGCCCTCCCCTACGAAACCGGTGTGGAAACATATCCGTGGAAGAACTATAATTTTAAGCAAAAATTGTGCGTACAGAAGCTTCCCCTCATCCGACCTCGCTGCGCTCGGCCACCTTGCGGCGCTGTCCAAATCTATGATTTGGGCAACAGCGCCCATGCAAGGGACGCCCGTGAATGAGAGTGCGAAGCACGAATCATGAACGGCTGCGGCCCACTGCTCTCCCCGAGGGGGAAGGTTAAGCGGTTAGATTTTATACTATAAATCGACAAGGGGCGTCCCACATGAAAATCCATTGGAAAAATCCGTCGAACTGCGCCTATCCCGCGATGCTACTCAGCGGTATCTGCGCCAGCAGCAGCGGCGTGGTGGTGTCGCTGCTGATCGAGCGCTACCATTTAGGCTATCAGTGGAGCGGCCTGCTGCTGGCCGTGCTCAGCGTGGGCAACCTCGCGGCGGGCTTCGCCGCGGGCACACTGCCCGCGCACTGGGGCATGCGGCGCACGGTGCTGCTGCTCGCGG
>CANRZX010000081.1 GCA_947644575.1 uncultured Clostridia bacterium
GGTTTCGGTGTCGGCGCGGGGAATCAGCACGCCCGGGCCGACACGCAGAATCAGATCCATAAAATCCCAGGTACCGCATAAATACTGCAGCGGATAGCGCGTGCAGCGCTTTTGACACAACGCGTCCAGCCGTTCCCGCTCGCCGGGCGCGAGGGACGGGCCGTCCGCAAGGTACGCGTCGCGCCCGGTGGCGAGGGCGTACAGCTGCGCGGCCTCGAACGCCGCGTCCTCGATGCCCGCCGCCTCTAACCGCGCGCGCGTCTCGGCCAGTTCCTTCACCATTTCCCCTCTTCCGGATCCTCGGGCAGCACGGGCAGCACCGCCGCGATGGCGCATTCCAGCATGCCGTCGTCCGGCTCCTGCGTCGTGATGCGCTGCAGCCACAGGCCCGGCGCGCTCAGCACGCGCGTCAGCGGGTTGTCGTAACGGCCGCACAGCTTGATGACCTCATACCCCACACCCATGATGACGGGCAGCAGCGCCAGCTTCAGTGCGATGCGCAGCAGCGTGCTCTCGGTCTGGATCAGCGCGCCCGCGAGGATGCTCAGCAGGATCACGATCAGCAGAAAGCTCGTGCCGCAGCGCGGGTGGAAGCGCGAGCAAGGGCGCGCGTTCTCCACGTTCAGCTCCCGGCCGGCCTCGTAGCACGCGATGGTCTTGTGCTCCGCGCCGTGATAGCGGAACATCCGGTCGATCTCCTTCATTTTGCTGACGAGCGCCATGTAGCCGACCAGCATCACGAGCTTAAACACGCCCTCGAGCAGCGCGCGCCAGCCGCCCAGCGGCACAAACAGGCCGACAAGCCCCGCCAGCGCCGTCGGCGCCACGAGGAACAGCGCCAGCGCGAGCATGCCGCCCAGCACGGCGGCCCCCGCCATCACAAAATCCGTGCCCTTTTTGCCGAATTTTTCAGCCACCCAGCGGTCGAACTTCGTCTCCTCCCCGGCCTCGTCCGGCATCGCGATCTCGGCGCTTTTCATCAGGCAATGGTAGCCTGAGACAAGGCTGTCGAGAAAGCTGCACACGCCGCGCACAAACGGCCATTTCTTCCACGCGCGCTGCGGGACATCCGTCACCTCGGTAAAGATTTCGCCGTCGGGCTGGCGCACGGCCACACACATTTTTTTCGGCCCGCGCATCATCACGCCCTCCATCAGGGCCTGGCCGCCCACACTGGTCTTAAAGGCGGCGGGCGCGCGGTTTTCCGTTTCCCGTGATTGGTTCAATCGCAATAACTTCCTTTTCCATAATTTGTCAGAAGCGTCAAAGCAAGCATCGGTTCAAACGCCGTATCACCGGCCGCGTTTGGAACGCGCGGCCGATATTTCCCCGCGGCAAGATGCGAGGCCGCAGACCAGCAAAAACCAGCAAGCAGGTTTTTCCAAAATCCTAAGATCCTCGCTTCGTCCGGTTGGCTTTTGGACCCCCCCGATGGTGCAGTCCTCCGGTCTAAAAGCCGCTACGGGGCGGCTGGTTCAGTGTTTGCAAAAGCGCAACGCGGGCGGTCAGGGGATTTCCGTCCCCGTCCCGGACGTCTCCCGCAAGTATTCTTCCAGCAGGTCGGCCGCCTGCCCGGCCAAGCGGGGACAGGGGCGTTTTTGGTAATATTCGGGGGTGCGCGCCTCGGCCACGGGCGTACCCTCGGGCGCGGAAAGGCCCAGCAGCTCGCGGCAGACGATCGAGCCGTTGGCCGCGCGGAAGCGCCCGACGAGCGTCTGGATCATCGCGTAGGTGCGCGTTTTGACGTCGCCCGTCTCGGGCCCGCCGTAGCCGCGCAGCATGCCCGCCGCCAGCACCATGCCGCTCACGGTGCCGCACGTCTCGCGCAGGCGGCCGATGCCGCCGCCGAAGCCGCTGGCCATGCGCGCCGCCACTTCGAGCGGCAGGCCCATTTCGTCGGCAAACGCCCCGGCCACGGCCTGCGCGCAGTTATATCCCTGCAAAAACAGCTCATAGGCGCGCTGCCCCTTTTCCCCCATACGCTTTTCCTCCCCGATCCGCCGTGCTCCAGCAGCGGCCGCCGAAAAATTCCCCGCCGCTCACTCCACCGGTGCGAAGGCCGTCACGTCGAACAGGCCGCGGTCCGTCAGGCGCAGCTCCGGAATGACGGGCAGCGCGAGGAACGAAAGGCTCGTGAACGGGTCGACGGGATACGGGATGCCCATCGCCTTGGCCTGCGTGAGGATCGCCTCCGCGCCCGCTTGGATCGTTTCCCACGGCTCAGTGCTCATCAAGCCGCCCAGCGGCAGCGGCAGCGCGCCCTGGATCCGCCCGCCCGCGGCCAGCACGTAGCCGCCGCCGATTGTTTTCAGATGGTTGATCGCCAGCACGAGGTCGGCGTCGTTGTCGCCCGCCGCGATGACGTTGTGGCTGTCATGCGCCACGCTGGTGGCGATCGCGCCGCCCGTAATGCCGTAGCCCTTCAGCGGGCAGACGGCAATGCCGCCGCCGCGCCCGTGCCGCTCGACGACACACAGCTTCGTATACGTGGAGTCCGGCGTGAAGAAGCCGTCCCGAGCGGGCACCTCCTCGACCACATGGCGCGTGACGATCTGGTATGGCACCATCTCGATCACGTGCGCCGGGCCGCGGACGGGCAGAGCGAGGTCCGCCGCCGTCACGTTGCGAAAGCGCACGGAATGCAGCATCGCGTCCGGCACGGGGTGCGCGCACAGGCCCTCAAAGCGCTCAGACACCGGTCGCCCATCCTTGTAGACGGCGCGCACGGTCATCTGCTTTAAGCTGTCGAGCAGCACCAGATCGGCGCGGTAGCCCGCCGCCACAGCGCCCACGTCCCGCAGGCCGTATTCCCGCGCGGCGTTCCATGTGGCCATTTTGATCGCGGTGATCGGCTTCATGCCAAGGCTGATGGCCTGCCGCACGTTCCAGCGGACATGGCCTTCGCGGGAAATGTCGTCCAAATGCTTATCGTCGGTGCAAAACATGAAGCGGCCGGCGGGCAGGTCGCTGTCGAGCAGCCCGTTCACCAGCACGGAAAGGTTTTTCGCCGCGCTGCCCTCGCGCACCAGCACCGCCAGCCCCGCGCGCAGCTTTTCCGACGCCTCGGCGAAAGTCGTGCACTCGTGCTCGGTGCGGATGCCCGCCGCCGCGTAGGCCTGAAGCTCCCTGCCCGAAAGGCCGGGCGCGTGGCCGTCGGCGCGCTTGCCCGCGTCCGCCGCCAGCGCCAGCTTTTCCAGCACGGCGGCGTCGCCTGCCACCACGGCGGGGTAGCACATCACCTCGCCAAGGCCCAGCACGCGGGGATGTGCGAAAAAGGGCGCCATGTCGTCGGCGGCGAAATCCGTGCCGTTCGTCTCAAACGGCGTGGCGGGCACGCTGGAGGGCAGCATCAGATAAACGTTCAGCGGCAGCTCCTCGGTCGCGTCCAGCAGATAGCGCACGGCCGCCGCGCCGCAGACGTTGACGATCTCGTGCGGGTCGGCCACGACGGTCGTCGTGCCGCTCTGCGTGACGGCGCGCGCGAACTCAAACGGCGCGGCCAAACTTGATTCGATGTGTACGTGCGCGTCGATAAAGCCCGGGCACAGGAACTTGTCTGTGCAGTCGATCTCCCGCGCGCCCTGATAGTTGCCCACCCCGGCGATAATGCCGTCGGCTATGGCCACGTCCGCCGTAATGAGTTCTTCGGAAAAAACGTTGACCACGTTCGCGTTTTTGAATACCAGATCGGCCGGCGCACGCCCCGCCGCCACGTCGATCCGCCTTTGATTTGCTTTCATTGCTCCGCCTTTCTGTGCCGCCGCGCGGCCACATTTGTTATTTTGGCAATTCAATAATTGCCAAAATAACAAAAAATTCTAATGCCGTTTCGCTCGCCCCTTACAGGGCAACCGCAAAACACGGCAATATTACTCCAGCAATGATGACGCAGTGCAAATTGTATAATATTTTATGCCGGAGTAATTAAGAAACAAGATGAATCATCAATGAAAAATTATATATAAAATATATTATAAAGCATTATCGCCGAATTGTCGATAGCCCATTTTCAGCCGAAGCGGCCGATTTTTGCCACAGATGCGCCGGTTCATGGAAAAAATGTGGGATTTTCAAAGAAAATTGTGCGTACAGAAGCTTCCCCTCATCCGTCATTTGCTTCGCAAATGCCACCTTCCCCCTCGGGGGGAAGGCAAAGAGGTAAAACTTTTTAGGAAAATTTGTAACGCGCAGCGTTACACCGTCACTCCCCCTCCTCATTCCTCCCTCCCCAATTATGATTGACCCCTGCCCGCGAAACGGCATATGTGGCAGCTTTCACAAAAAAACAGGAAAATGGAGCGGTAAATCCCGCCGAATGACGCTTTTCAAGGAGAGGGCATTCATGGTATACTGTAATAGTATATTATATCATTATTGAGTACCGCGAAAGAGAGCCGCTGATGGCTCGTCTTTCCTCTGCAATGGATCGAGGTGGGCGGATATGAAGGCCATCAAAGGGATTCCCGCTTCGGCGGGGCTGGCGCTGGGGACGGCGCGCTATCTGCGCCATGTGCAGAACGGTTTGGGGCGCGCCGTGGGCACGCCCCGGGAGGAACAGGAGACGTTTGACGACGCCATCCGCCGCGCGCAGAGCCAGCTGACCCGCTTAGGGCAAAACGCCAGCGCGCAGGACCGAGACATCTTTATGGTGCAAAACCTGCTGTTGGAGGATTCAGCTCTGCAAAAGGAGATCGCGTCCTACATTAAGGTGGGCGCGAGCGCGGCGGCGGCCGTGGAGCGCGCGGCCGGCATTTTCGCGCAGCGCATCCGCTCACTGGAGGATCCCTATATGCGCGAGCGCGCGTGCGATATTTTGGACGCATGCCGCCGCGTTGTCAAGATTCTCGATGACCAGCCGCACGAGACGCTGCGCCTGAACGGCCCGGCCATTTTAGTGGCGGAGGAGCTGTACCCCACCGACATCGCGATGCTGGACCGGAGCCTTGTTCAGGGCTTTGTCACGATTGCCGGCTCGCCGGACGCGCACGCGGCCATCATCGCCCGCACGATGGGCATTCCCGCCGTGGTGATGGCGGACGCGCCGGAGGCGCTGACCGAATGTGACGGGCTGCGCGTCGCGCTGGACGGCGACACAGGCGAGGTGTTTCTCGACCCGGATTCCGCCACACAGGCCCGTTTTGCCCACAGGCTGCGCCAGCAGCGGCGGCACATGGTTTCACAGCAGCAACTGCGCTCCACGCCGTGTGTGACGCGCGACGGCACCCATATCACCCTGCTGGCGGACTGCACCTCGCCCGAGGACATTCACGATGCCATCGCCGTGGGGGCGGACGGCGTCGGCCTGCTGCTGGGCGAGTACCGTTTGGCCGCGTCCGCGCAGGACGAAGATGCGCAGTACCGGTTTTACTGCGGCTGCCTTGAAGCCGCGCGTGGCAAGCCGGTTTACGCCCGCGTGTTTGACGAGGCGCACGGGCAGCCGGGTCCCGCGATGGGTCTGTGCGGCACGCGCTACTGCCTTGAAAACCCGGAATTTTTTGAGACGCAGCTGCGCGCCCTGCTGCGCGCGGGTGTGCTGGGCAATCTGTACCTCCTGCTGCCGATGGTATCCACGCGCGCCGAACAGGACCGGGCCGCTGAGGCCGTGGAGCGCGCCAAGGCGGCGTTGCGCGAGCGGGGCACCGCCTTTTCAGAGACGGTTCCCATCGGCCTGTCGCTGGACACGCCCGCCGCGGCACTGACGGCGGATGAGCTCGCGCGCCGCGCCGCGTTCTTCCATCTGAATACGGATACATTAGGCGAGCATACCTTCGCCGTGGACCGCGACGATCTGGAGGCACGCAAATATCTGCCGCCCCTTTCGCCCGCGATTTTCCGCCTGATCCGTTTTGCCGTCGACGCGGCGCGGCAGGCACATATTCCGCTGTGCATCTGCGGGGAAAACGCGTCCCGTCCCGTGCTGGCGGAAACGTATGTCCGCGCGGGGATCCGCACCTTCTCGCTGCCCCCGCGCGAGATGCTGGCCGTCAAAGCGTTTTTGATGGGCGTCACGTTGTAATCATTTTATCCCGGGCGCGGCGTTCTCAATTCACGATTTATCATTGGATGAGGCGCGGCGGCGTAACGCCGCGCGTTACAATTTTGTAATAAAACTTTACCGCTTTACCTTCCCCCTCGGGGGAAGGTTTTCTGACGGAAAGGAGCCCTGCGAATATGGATCTGTTGACGCTGTTTGTTTTGGCCTTCGGCCTTTCGATGGACGCTTTCGCGGTATCCGTCTCCAACAGCCTGTGCTTTCACAGCCTGCGGCGCGGACAAGCCGTGCTGACGTCGTTTTCCTTCGGCCTGTTTCAGGGGCTGATGCCCGCGGCGGGCTATTGGGCCGGGCGCGCGTTCGCGCGGACCGTCAGCGCGGTCGATCACTGGGTCGCATTCGTGCTGCTGGGCTTCATCGGCGGGAAAATGATCTGGGACGCTGTCGAGGAGCAGCGCGCGCCGCAGCCCGGCGGGGCAAAGGCGTTCAGCCTGCGGCTGATGCTGGTGCAGGCGTTCGCCACAAGCATCGACGCACTGGCCGTGGGCGTCAGCTTCGCTGCGCTGGAGGTGAATATCCTCGCCGCGGCGTCCTTCATCGCGGGCGTGACATTTGCCTGCTGCCTCATCGGCCACTTGCTGGGCAAAGCGTTCGGCAGCTGGCTGGGCGGCAAGGCCGAGGTGCTCGGCGGCGTGATCCTGATCGGCATCGGGCTGAAAATCCTGATTGAGCACCTGTCCGGCGGCTGAACGGGACGGCGGTTTCCGAAGACGGAAATTTCCCGGAAAATGCGAATCCCCCGGCTATGCCGGGGGATTTCAGTCTGTCGAAAAAAGGAAAAATCTTGTTTGCCTGCACGGACATGAGCAGTAGGCCGCGGCCGTTCACAGTTCGTGCTTCGCACTCCTGTTCACGGGCGTCCCTTGCATGGGCGCTGTTGCCCAAATCATAGATTTGAACAGCGCCGCAGCCGGGCAGGCAAACACCGCTACAGCAAAAAGGGGATTTTGAGTGTACAAAGTGCATGAAAAATTCCCTTTTTGCGCCGGACTGCGCCCGCAGGCGCGTCCAGAGGCCAACCGCCGCGCAGCGGCGGCTCTTAGGCCGTCGGAAAGGAGAACTGAGGGAAACCAATAAGCGACTGCGCAGCGAAGCATTTTACAGAACCCCCGCAAAATGGAGCGAAGCGAAATTTTGTGGGGAAGAGGAAGAACGACGGAACGGTGTGAGAAACGGGCAAAGCCTGTTTTGAACAGAGTGTAGTCCGTTCTGACGTGCGTTTGGTGTTCCTCAGAGGCCGTTACACCGCCTCGTCGCAGTCACGGGCGAAATCGTCGCGCAGCAGCACACGCACGGATTCCTCACGGGCTGGCACGGTCGCGGCCACATAAAAATCCTCATCCTCGAAAACGCCCTTCGGCGCGAGCACTGCCATCCGAATCATACCAAAAACACTCCTTTTTCTTCGCCCCGCCAAAAGCCCTCCGCGCGGGGTTTTGTTTGTTCTGTGTTTTCAGTATAGGCGCGCTCATGTACGATAAAACGGACTTATTCGCTCTCCCTCAAAAAAAATTCCATTTTTCATCCTGTCGGGCGGGCTGAAAAGAACGCAAAAGCTCCGCCCGGCCCGCTAACATCCGGCATACGACGCGCCGTCGGCTGAAAGTCCCCGCAAACCGCTTTGTCAAACGCCGCGCGGCTCCTCATACTGCGCCAGCGCCGCGCGGCAGAAGGCGACATAGTCCCGCACCGCGCCGGGCGGTCCCAGCAGCTGCGCGTCCGGACCAAAGCCCGACAGCCAGCCCATGAACTGCGGGCTAACGACGGCCTGCACATGGACACGGAAGCTGTCCTCCCCATGCGGAAGCAATATCGTCTCCTTACCGAAGCGGTCGAGCACGACGCCAGCCAGCCGCGAAGCGAAGCGCAGCTCCACGTTCTGCTGCTCGCCGCCGAACATCCCGAACGTGCGCTGCACATATTGCGCCATATCCATCTCGCCGAGCAGCGCTTTGCCCGCGCGCGGCGCTTCGAGCACACGCAGATTCTCCATGCGGTCAACGCGGTAATGGCGGATGCCCGGCGGCGATGCGGTGTGGTCGTAGGCGATAAGATAATAGTTTTCGTCATCCCATACCAGCGCGTAGGGCGAGCGCTCATAGGGTATGCCGCCCCTGCGGTAACGGGCCTTTTTATCCATCGTCCACTCAAAATAGCGGAACGCGATTTGCCTGTCCTGCGAAATGGCGGTATGGATGGTGTCAATACTGTAATAGACGCTTTCGTTCGCGCTTTTGACGCGTCCCACCGCGTACACCTGACGCTGCAGGCGCTGCGCCTCCCAACGGGAGGTGAGCGACTCCAATTTGCGGATCAGTGCGCGGCTTTTGCGCTCGGAGAGAAATTTCGACGACTGCACCGCGTCCACCAGCAGCTTCAGCTCCGGCAGTTCAAACTCACGGTGTACCAGCCGGTAGCCACCCTTCGGCCCACATCCGGAGACAATGTCCATCCCGTATTCCGTCAGCGCGCGGATGTCGTCATAGACTGATTTGCGCTCAGCCGAAATGCCCAAAGCCTCCAGCCGCCGGATCATTTCGGCGGCGGTCAGGACGTGCTCCTCGTCGGTGTCGCGCCGCAGCCATTCGGCCAAATACAGCAGCTTCAGCTTTTGCCGTTCCGCTTTGGGCATTTTTGTCCACGTCCTTTTTTTGCGTTTTTAATGAAAAATGAATTTCCCTGAAATCACCGCTTTTCGCCCTTGAAAATCTCGACCTCCGTCATGGGCAGATCGCTTTTGAATACGCGCTCGTCGCGGTGCAGGTTGCCGCACAGGCAGTTTTCCTCACCCTTTGCGTCGAGCGGCATATAATAGCCGCACTGCACGCAGCGCGCGTACAGGCCGGGCTTGCGCTTGAATTCCTTGGCCAAAAAGCCGGTCGCGCGCGGGCCATGCCCGATATAGGAAAAATTCATGCTCTTTTTCAGCGCCTCCTGCTGGGCCGCGATCTGCGTTTTGTCGACGTTCCAATTTTTCATATCCATAGCGGTCGGCTCTCCTTACTGATAAAATGACGTAACAGCGGGAAAATCAATCCTCTTGCCCGACATTTGTATTTTCGTTGATCTCATCTCCGGCACTCGCGTCCTCGGTGTCCCGCGCGGCGTCCGATTCCTCCTCGGCCCGCAGCGCGGCCAGCTCTTCGTCCGTGGGCTCAGCGTCTCCGTCGTCCTCAGGCTTCGCGGTCTCCTCCTCATCGGAATGCTCGGTGCGCGCCACGGTCACCACGCGGTCACCCTCGCCGAGGCGCATCACACGCACGCCGGAACCGTAGCGGCTCTGCACATTAATGTCCGGCACGTGCATGCGGATGATCACGCCCTCGAGGCTGATCAGGATAATGTCGTCCGTCTCGTCGATCACCTTGAGGCCCGCGACATGGCCTGTTTTCCCATAATTGCGGATGCCGAGGCCGCCGCGGTACTGGGCGCGGTACTCGCTTTCATTTGTGCGGCGTCCCTTGCCCTCCTCCGTGACGGTCAGCACCGTGGCACCCGCGCGCACGATGCCGACGCCCACCACGCGGTCGCCCACCTTCAGCCGGAGGGCGCGCACGCCGGTGGCTGTGCGGCCCATCGGGCGGGCGTCCCCCTCATGGATGCGGATGGCCATGCCGCCGCGCGTGGCGATGATCAGCTCGTCCTCGCCGGTCGTGATGCGCGTCCACGCGAGGGCGTCGCCCTCGTTCAGGTTGATGGCGATCAGTCCTGCCTTGCGGATGTTGCTGTAGGCGGAGAGCGGCGTGCGCTTGATGACGCCGGAACGCGTCACCATCGTGAGAAAACCCTCCTCGCGGCCGCCCGGTACGCGCAGCATGCTCGTCACCTGCTCGCCGTTTTGCAGCGGCAGAAGGTTGACAATGTTCACGCCGCGGCTGGTGCGGCTGCCCTCATAGATTTGGTACCCTTTCAGCCGGTACACGCGGCCCTGATCCGTGACAAACAGCAGATGGTCGTGCGTGGAGGCGAGGAACAGCTCCTCGACAAAGTCCTCCTCCTTGCGGGACAGCGCCGTAATGCCGCGCCCGCCGCGCCGCTGCGCCTGATACGTATCGGACGGCTGGCGCTTAATATAGCCTGCGTGCGTCAGCGTAAAGACGCACGTCTCCTCCGGGATCAGATCCTCAATATCCACCTCGCCGGAAACATGGGCGATCTCAGTGCGCCGGTCGTCGCCATACCGCTCGCGCATAGCGTTCAGCTCATCCTCCACTACCTGCAGCACCTTGGCGTCGTCGGCCAAAATACTGCGCCACTCGTCGATTTTCGCGTGTAGCTCGCCGAGCTCGTTCTCGATTTTCAAAATCTCCAGCCCAGCCAGCTGGCCCAGCTGAAAATTGACGATGGCCGTCGCCTGCGGGTCGTCAAACCCAAATTTTTCCATCACGACGGCCTTCGCCTCGGGCTTTCCGCCCTTGCAGGCGCGGATCGCGGCGATAATCTCGTCCACGAGGTCAACCGCGCGGCGCAGGCCCTCCAACACATGCGCGCGCTCCTCGGCCTTTTTCAGATCGAACTCCGTGCGCCTGCGAATGACTTCATCCTGAAACTCAAGGTATTTTTGCATCATTTCCTTGAGTGTCATGATCTTGGGCACGCCCTTGTCGAGCGCTAACATAATCACGCCGACCGTGTCCTGAAGCTGCGTGAAGCGGTAGAGCTGATTAAGCACCACCTGCGGGTTCGCCTCGCGCTTGAGCTCGATCACCACGCGCATGCCCTCGCGGTTCGACTCGTCGTTCAGATCGGAGATGCCCTCGATGCGCTTTTCCTTCACAAGGTCGGCGATGCTCTCGATCATGCGCGCCTTGTTCACCATATAAGGGATCTCGGTGATGATGATCTGGAAACGGCCGTTCGCCTTTTCCTCGATGGCCGCGCGCCCGCGCAGCGTGATTTTGCCACGCCCGGTGGCGTAGGCGGCGCGGATGCCGCTGCGCCCCATGATGACGCCGCCCGTCGGGAAATCCGGCCCCTTGACGTGCTCCATCAGGCCCGCGAGGTCGATGTCCGGATCATGAATCAGCGCCACAAGGCCGTCGATCACCTCGCGCAGATTGTGCGGGGGGATGTTCGTCGCCATGCCGACGGCGATGCCGTTCGAGCCGTTGATCAAAAGGTTCGGCACGCGGCACGGCAGTACGGACGGCTCCTGCTTCGACTCGTCGAAGTTCGGCACAAAGTCGACCGTGTTTTTTTCAATGTCGCGCATCAAATCGACCGAAAGGCGGCTCATGCGCGCCTCGGTGTAGCGGTAGGCGGCGGGCGGGTCGCCGTCGACGGAGCCGAAGTTGCCCTGTCCCTCGACGAGCGGATAGCGCAGCGAGAAATCCTGCGCGAGACGCACCATCGCGTCATAGACGGATGCGTCGCCGTGCGGATGGTACGAGCCCAGCACTGCGCCGACCGTATCGGCCGATTTTTTGGTGGGGTGCGACGGGTCGTTGCCGCGCTCGTGCATCGTATACAGGATGCGCCGGTGTACGGGCTTCAGGCCGTCGCGCACATCGGGCAGCGCGCGCGCCGTGATGACGGACATCGAATAATCGATGAAGGCGGACTCCATTTCCTCTTTGATGTCCCGGACGATGCGCCTCGTCCCTTCGGTGATCGTGTTTTCAATCATTTTTATACCTGCCAAATTTTTTTATCTCTTAATTCACCTTCCCCCAAGGGGGAAGGTGTCGCGGCGGAACGCCGTGACGGATGAGGTGGGAAATCCACAGAAGATGCTTTTTTTGGAGAAGAAAATGTAATAACATTTTTCTTTCCATCCCCTCGCGCCCGTAGGGCGCGGGTAAAATCAAAATCAGCTTTTTCGGAAAAGGCCCCGCGTATGTCATTCTTATTGTTAGCGGGGCCGCGAAAAAGCAGTCCTCATATGCCGTCAGGGGGTTCGGGGGACATCGGATTGAGGCGTA
>CANRZX010000082.1 GCA_947644575.1 uncultured Clostridia bacterium
TTGCATTGCTATTTGGTGTACTGTTTTGACCTGATCTTGTGTAGACACTATTTAGCGGAATTATAGAGAATCCGCGGAATCGCTATTGAAATTATATTAAAAGTCTGGTATTCTTATACTTAATACAGTGTTTAATCTGTCATAGGGGGAGTTCTGAGTGGCGTTTATACTCGACGAAGAGTTGCAAAATATAACAAATATTAAGGTAATCGGCGTGGGCGGCGGCGGCGGAAACGCTGTTAACCGCATGGTGCAGAGCGGTCTGCGCGGGGTGGAATTTATCAGCATGAACACCGATCAGCAGGCGCTTTTGAAGTCCAGCGCGACACAAAAAGTTCAGCTTGGCGCGAAGCTGACAAAGGGGCGCGGCGCGGGTGCAGATCCCGAAGTCGGTCAGCGCAGCGCCGAGGAGAGCAGGGACGAGATCGCGTCGGCTTTGCGCGGCGCGCAGATGGCGTTTATCACTGCCGGTATGGGCGGCGGTACGGGCACCGGCGCGGCGCCCGTGGTGGCCGAGGTGGCCAAGGAATTGGGCATCCTGACCGTCGGCATTGTCACCAAGCCCTTTGCGTTTGAGGGCAAGCGGAAAATGGACATGGCCGAAATCGGCGTCGGGGGCCTTTTGGATCGTGTCGATTCCCTGATCGTGATCCCGAATGAGCGCCTGAAGCTGATCAGCCAGGAAAAAATCACTATGCTCAATGCGTTTGAGGCGGCGGACAATGTGCTGCGGCAGGGCGTTGAGAGCGTGTCCTCCCTCATCAATGTGGCTGCGTTCATCAACCTCGATTTTGCGGATGTCCGCAGTATTATGAAAGATGCGGGCTATGCGCATATGGGGGTCGGCGCGGGCAAGGGCGTGAATAAGGCTGAGGATGCGGCGAGCTCCGCTGTTTCCAGCCCGCTGCTTGAGACAAGCATCGCGGGCGCCCGCGGTGTCATTATTAACATTACATCTTCACCGGAGGTTGCCTTGGAGGACGTGGAAAAGGCGGCCAGCATGATTACAAGCTCCGCTCACCCGGAGGCCAATATTATTTGGGGCGCTTCCTTTGACGAAAAGATGAAGGACGAGATGAGCATCACCGTAATCGCCACGGGCTTTGACGCGGGCTTTGTCGGCTTCGATTCGGCAGACGCCCCGGCCAATTCGGCCAATTTCGGCGGACAAGCTGTGTTCAATGCGAATACCAGCACGGTTCAGGCGCCTGCGGCAGGCCAGCCCGCTTCGGCGCAGCCCTATGCGGAGCCTGCCGCGCCGGTTGGGGACGATAAGGATTTCAACAGTGAGATCGACGACATCCTCAATTTGCTGAACAATCGCGGGAACGCCTGACGGGGGCGGGAGCGTTTGGCGTAAAAATGGCAGATATGCCCGCATAAGCTGCAGATAATGAAAAAAGCGGGGTGGAAACCCCGCTTTTTTGGATAACTGCGCGGCGGCGGGATAAAGCGGCTGCAAAGAGGGAAAAATCCTTTTGGCGGGCCGGACCGGGCGAAAGGGGGTGCGCGTATGCGGCAGGAGGAATATGGTGATTTGCGTGAAGGCGGAGACGTCTCGCTTCGGTTCGATCCAGAGCTTCGTTTCCATACCGAGCTGTTCGGCTTTGACCGGGTGGAGGTGCTTTCTTATATCGAGCGCATCTCTGCGGCCAACGCGGAAAAGGCGCGCGCGCTCGAGGAGACCATCGCTGCGCTGCAGCACGACCTGACGGGCGCGCACCGGCAGGGGAGCGTGCTGGAGCAAAAGGCCGACAAGGTTTTCAGCGAACTGGAGTTTCAGAAAAAACGCGCGCAGGACGCGGTCGCTGAGGCCGCGGCACTGCGCACGGAAATGGATAAGGCCAACGATGAGATCGCGGCGGCGCGCAGCCGCTTATTCGCGCAGGAGCAGGAAAATGAGGCGCTGCGCAGCGATAATTCCCGCCTGAGCGAGACGGTGGCCGATCTGACGCGCACGCTGGAGCAGCGCGGCGCGGCGCAGCCGGAGTGGCGCGTGGAAGCAACCCCGCCGATAGAGGGCGAAAATGAGAAGCAGCTTTTGCGTCAGGCGCAGCTAAAGGCGCGCGGTATTTTGCGCGCGGCGGATGAAAAGGCGCAGGCGCATATTGAGCGGGCGAAACAGGACGCCGCCGCCATTGTCGCCAAGGCGGAGCGGGAGGGCAACGCGAAACGCGCGGATTTGGGCGAATCCGCCGAGGGAATCGCCGCCAGCATTGCCTTGCTGAAGGAACAGCTCGCGGCGGTCGACGCCAAAATTTTGGCTGCGACAAGCGATCTGCAAAAGGCGACGGAGGGGATTGCCGCCGCGTTAGGCGATACAGAGCAGGGCTTGTCGACGCAGAGGAAAAACGTTTCGCCCGCCGCACAGCCGCGGACAGATGCGGCCCCCGCGCCCACGGCGCCCACGGCGCAGACGGAATCGTATGACAGGCTCCGCCGTGAGGAGGACGCTTATTACAGCGCGCTACGCCGTATGCAGATAGAGGACGCGCTGCGCAGCCACCTTTATGAGGAGGAGCTGCGCCGTGCCCGCGCAGATGCGGCGCAGGAGACGCAGCAGGAATTGTCCGCCCGCCGTATGCGGGAGGAAAAGGCGCAGGCTGCGCCGCCCGCGCCGCTTTTGCCTCAAACATCTCACGCTCCGGATACGGAGCGTGAGATGGAACGCCCGCGTTATCGCGAGACAAATGGGCAGCCGCTTTTACGCCGTGCTCAGCCTGTGCAGGGCGGTGCGGCGGCTATGCCGCCCGAGCAATACGACGCCGCTCAGCATGAAAGCCGCGCGGGCGCGCATGGCGCGTATCGCGAGATTCCCGAGGTGCCGCCGCAGCCGGTTGTTCAAAAGGTTGAAATTCCGCAGGTGCCCGCGGCAAAGCAGCCGGATTCCGAGGCGCGTGTGATTTTTGGCAAGCCGCACGCGCCGCGCGCGATGCCGTTCGCGCCGTTTGACCCGTATACGCCGCACACGGCCCCTTATATTGAGCCCGAGGCCGAGGCCGCGCGCATCCTGAATACGCCTCCTCCGCCGCCGCCGCGCGGCACGGAAGCGCGTCGTCCCTATATTCCGCAGCCGACGCCCATCGCGCCCAGCGTGCCCTTGTCGGAGCCTTACGTGCAGCCGTCCGCGATGGTGCTGGCGGGGATGCCGCAGGCGCAGCCCGGGGAAACGCGCTCCGTGGAGCCTGTGATTATTCCGTATTCCATGCCGATCCCCGCGCGCGGGGAGGCGGGGCCCGCCGGGAATGTGCCCGCGCCGTCCGCTCAGCGCTCAGGCACGGCATCCACGGTCGTTTTTGGCGCTCAGCGGGCAGACACGTCGCCCGCTTTTGAAAAAGAGGAGCAGCCCTCCGCGCTTTCCGACGATCTGCTGACGCATCTGAATCAGCTTTTGAACGGGAAGGACCGGCGGAAGCCGTAGGATATTTCACCGGAAACGGCAAATGTTATAGAAAATATTACCTTTACTATTGCGATTCTTGTCTTTATAAGTATATTGATCATAATATCGGACGAGAAGAAAGGAGAACAATCAGAATGGCAACTCATGTGACAGTACAGGATTTTGAAACGCAGGTAGAAAGGGCCTCTGGTCCGGTGCTTGTGGATTTTTGGGCGGATTGGTGCGGCCCGTGCCGGATGCTCGCGCCGGTGCTGGAGCAGCTTGAAGCCGAGCGCCCGGATATAAAGGTGTGCAAGGTCGATATCGACCGTGAGGTTGAGCTTGCCCAGCGTTTTGGCGTAATGAGTATCCCGACCGTTGTCCTGTTTGAAAACGGGAAGGAAAAATCCCGGAGTGTCGGCCTTGTGCCAAAGGAACGTCTGCTGATGCTGCTGGAGGGCTGAAAAAATCAGAAGATTTGCCTGTAGCTTTTCGCAACAAAAGCCGCCCGATTCCTCAGGAATCGGGCGGCTTTGCTGTCAGCCAATCTTTATCTCCATATAGCTCTGTCCGCGCCGCCGCGGCCTATCAGCGGCGGTTGACGCTGCTCGTGCCTTTCTCCACCAGATAAGTAGCCTCTAAATCGGCAATGTGGAGCTTAACCGCCAGCGGGTACTCGTCGAATGCGTTGCTGATGGCGTAGCTGCCGCCGCGCACGGCGTCGTCAAAGCCGCCCATGTGCCAGCGGATCGCGATCGCTTCCATCGGCTTTAAGCGGATGAAGCGTTCGATCAGGTAGACGCTTTTTTCGCCGTGCCCATAGGGGAATGCGTCCTGAACGTTGTAGGTCGGGACCTTTTCCCACTTCCCAGTGGCGTCGTCCTTTACATTGCGGAAACCGGCCTTGTAATAATTTGCCTTGCACAGGTCGTGCAGCAGCGAGATGAGCGTAAAGCTTTCCTTGTTGTCGGCTTCGGTGTAAAAACGATCCATCAGGACATGATAGACGTTGACGCTGTGCATCACGAGCCCGCCCTCGCACGCGCCGTGGAAACGCGTCGAGGCCGGAGCGGTGTAAAAATCCGTCGTCGCCAGCCATGTCAGAAGCTGCTGCGCGCCGGGACGTGCCACATTTTCCGTAAAGACGCGGATAAATTCCTCTTTGTAATCCATCATTCGATCTCAAGCTCTTCCAAAATGCCCTTCAGCGTTGCGAGCTCCTCGGCGGAAAGGCTGATGCCTTTGCCCATTTTGCTGTTGTCCGGTGACCAGTCGCGGATGTCGTATTTGGGCTCACGGTCGTTCCAGCTCACCATGTTTAGCTGGCGCTGCCAGCCATTGGCGCTTTGGGAAAGCACCGCGATGCGCTCTGTAATTTCATATTTGAATTCCGCCATTTTCAAAAATGCTCCTTTGTTTATTCTCTGTGTGCCGCACGTTTCGCGCGCCGCCTGAAAACAAAATATTTGTTTCCCAGTGTGTTCACTGCAACATTTATGATACCGAATTTCACGCGCAAAAGCAAGTAAAATTTGGGCGCGCCGTATCATACGTAAAAAACGCGCCGCAAGGAGGGGGAAAGGACACGATACCTTTTAACGGCCACTAATAACGGCTTCCAATCAGCGGTATATAAGGCGTCTACGGCGATTGAAATTTGGATGGCTTTCCGGCGCCGTGTGGAAAGGAACCGCGCTCCCTTAAAAAATGCGCTGTGGAAAAATGCCTTTTCCTGTATTGTTTTGTTTGTCAGAGCTCCGAGACGCGGCGGGAGCGCCGCTCAGGCCGGCGGCGCAAGACAGGACGCGTCCAGCCTTTACGCCTGCGGCTCCTTCCGCCTTTTTTTCTTCTCCTGAAGCTTTTCCCATAGTGTCTGGAGAAGCGCGCCGATTCCAAGCGCGGCGATCAGCACCCCGCCCCGCAGCGCCATATCGGCCACCCATCCCGCTTTTCCATACCGGTACAGATCAAGCACATAAATCGGATCCACAGGATACTCCGCCGCCATGAGGTTCAGCATCTTGCGTTCATCAAGGGTCGTATACCGAAGATAACCCGTCGGCATTTCCACCTCGCGGCCCAGCGCGAGGGCGGCCGCGAGGTAATCGTCAAAATAGACGCAAAGATAAGAATCGTCGTCTAATTTTTGCAGATAATAGCCGTTATACCAGCTTTTCAGAAGGGAACGTGTTAGGGGAGACGTCGTGTACTCGTCAACCCAAAAACGTTTCCGCCCGCCGGAGGCATAGTGCTGGCCAGCCTGCTCCGGATCCCGCAGACGGGCTAAGGGACAGGCCACGAGCGCTTGTCCGGTAATCGTAACCGGCGTTTGCGCGAGAAAAAGATCCTCGACAGCCTCCCCCTCCCGCAGCCGGACGACCGTTTCGTCCGGGCGCTGTCCCTGCGCGGTTCCCGTTCCGGCCTGCAGATCATACAGCCAGCCGGTTGGCGCGGCCAGAAATATCCATAGCGCAAGCACAATGCACACCGTGTTCCACAACATCTTCCACATGGAAAAGCTTCCTCCTCGTGAAATAGCTTCGCATGGGCCGCCATGCGGCAAAAAATCGCGGCCGCCATTTTCCCGCGGGGGCGGTTCAAATAGGCCGCTGGAAGGCGCGGCGGTTCAATCTTTGCCGCTCTTTACCTCACGGCTCATTTTCAGGAACACCGGGATATACATCGCGAGCGTGAACGCCATCACGCCGCCGCACAAAAGGATCAGCCCATTCGCGGCGGACAGAGGAATATCCACCCAGAGGATCAGCAGCACCGTCACAATATAAAAGACAAAGGTACATACCTTGCCAAACCATTTCGCACCGTCCAGCTTTTTGCCGCGCCGAAGCATCACCAACCCGGCCACAGCCATAAAGCCCTCCTTCAGCACATACAGCGCCACAAGCAGCCATATCCGGCTGTACCGCGTCAAAAGGCAAAGCACCACGGCGCCCTCCGTCAGTTTGTCCGCCACAGGATCCAGCAGGATCCCCAGCTCCGTGATCTGATTGAACCGGCGGGCGATCCTGCCGTCAAACGTATCCGTCAGGCCGGAGATTCCCAGCACGACGGCCGCGCGAAAAAACTGCGCGGGCGTTTCGGCGCTAAGATACCAATAGACAAACAGCGGGATCAGCAAAATGCGGAAATAGCTGAGGATATTGGGGATGGTAAACACCTCTTGTAAGGTGGGCTTTTTCATATTACGCGCTCCTTTCCGGAAAACCGGTTCTGGCGGCTGCTTTTTTGCGTCCGGCTCCGCAGATGCCGAATTCAATCGATTATAAGGACGAGTCAGCGGGGCGTTTTTCTACATCTCTTGACGGGACGCGGAGAAAGGATTATCATGAAATCATAAGATCATTGGAACGGAGGTATTCACGATGTGGACGCGCTCTCTTTTGAAAACAAACGCCAAGCAGGTGCTGCGCCAGAATTACTGGATGGCGCTGCTTGTCAGCTTTATTGTCTTGCTGCTGGGCTCCGCCCCAAACAGCCTTCGCCTGAATTTTAATTATAGCACAGACGTAGAATATTACAACTCTCAATTCAGTCCTTTTTCCGCCCATATGCGCCTTCCCTTCGCCGGCGCGCTCGCGGGCTTTTTCGCTACGTATGCTTTGCTGCTTTCGATCGTTTTCTTTGTGGTGCGTATTTTTGTTTCAAACCCGGTTCAGGTGGGCAGCGACCGCTATTTCATGGAAAGCCGTGTGGGCGACGCGCCTTTTGCAACGCTGTTTTCCGCTTTTGGCAATCCCGCGTATTGGAACGTTGTTAAAGTGATGTTCCTGCGAAATCTTTTTATCTTCCTTTGGTCGCTGCTGTTTGTCATTCCCGGCATCTACAAGGCATATCAGTACCGCATGGTCGATTATCTTCTGGCGGAAAATCCGTATTTGCCCTATGACCGCGTGTTTGAACTCAGCCGCCAGATGACGGACGGGGAAAAGTTCAACATCTTTGTGCTCGACCTCTCCTTCTTCGGCTGGCTTTTCCTGGGCACGCTGCTGCTTTATGTCGGTGCGATCTTCGTCCATCCGTATATCAACGCCACATATGCCGAGCTGTACGCGGCTATGCGCGCCAAGGCATTCGCCATCGGGATCAGCGACGAGGAGGAGCTGAGCGGCTTTTTGCAGTATTAGATTTTATGGAGTATGCGGGGCTTGCGCCCGGGGCGAAGTTGGTCTATAATGAATAAAACTTGCCGATAAACCACGCCTCCGGAGGGATGCGCCGCGAAGGAGAGGGCTGTGGGCCTCGGCGGCAAAAGCTTCGCTGCGGATTTTTCGGAAGAATCCCTGGCCGGGCGGAGGGTGTGAAAGGATGCAGTCTGATTATTTGAATTACGCGCTGCGCAAGCTGGAGGCGTTGATCGCCATCCCCAGCCCGGGCGGCTTTACCGAACAGGTGGTGCGGTATTGTGCCGACGAGTTCACCGCGCTGGGCTATGCCCCGAAGTGCACGCCCAAGGGCAGCTTAGCCGTGGAGCTGGGCGGGACGGGCGACGGGCTGCTGCTCAGCGCCCATATCGACACGCTTGGCGCGATGGTGCGAGGGATCAAGCCGGACGGCGCGCTGCGCGTCTCGCCGGTAGGCGGGCTCCAGGCGAATAATATCGAGACAGAGACCGCGCGCGTATTTACCCGCAGCGGCCGGGTGATCGAGGGGACGTTCCAGCTGGAGAACGCCTCGGTTCATGCCAACGGAGAATACGCCAAGACGCAGCGCACCTTTGACACGATCGAGCTTTTGCTCGATGAAAAAACGCGCTCGGAGCAGCAGACAAGGACGCTGGGCGTTTCAGTCGGGGATTATGTCGCTGTTTCGCCGCGCTTCACCGTTACGCAGACAGGCTTTATCAAAAGCCGTTTTTTGGATGACAAGCTGTCCGCCGCCATTCTGCTGGCCTATGCCAAGTATCTGAAGGACATTGGAAAAACGCCGCGCCGGAGGGTGTGTGTGCTGTTCACAGTGTTTGAGGAGATTGGTCACGGCGGCGCGTCGCTCCCAGAGGGAATGACGGAAATGCTCGCCGTGGATATGGGCTGTGTCGGCAAAGGGCTGCAGTGCGACGAGACAATGGTTTCGATTTGCGTGATGGACTCAAACGGTCCCAGTCATAAGGCGGTCGTCGACGGTTTAGTCGACGCGGCGCAGCGCGCGGGAGTGCGCTACGCGCTGGACGTCTACCCGCACTATGGCTCGGACGCGGACGCGGCCCTCCGCGCGGGCAACGAGGTGCGTCACTGTGTAATCGGCGCGGGCGTCTATGCGTCTCACGGCTACGAGCGCGCGCACATTGAAGGGCTGGCGAATACGTTCGATCTGCTGAATGCCTATATCCTGTAAGAGTTTTTCGTTCGCCGTTGGGCCGGGCGGCGCGGCATATTGACAGTGTTCACGCGCGTCATGTCGGTATGGCGCGGTTTCTTCGGTTTGGAGCGACTATTTTATATATTGATGGGAATCGCTGCGCGCGGAGACGCGTTTTTGTGGAAATTACCAGAAATTCATTAAACGCTTGTTTTTATCGCGGCCGTACAGTAAAATAATAAAAAAGGGACTTTCAAAGAGGCGAGTCGCTTTTGCGGGATCGTCGGGAAAGTCCCTTTTTATCATATTCCTGTATCAAGTGAATTTTTGCGGGTGCGCGACATGCGCTGGCGGGTGGGAAAGAGGCGCGCGATGGAAAAACTGCGGGAGAGCATTGAAAACAGGTTGTCTGGCTTACCTGGGGACGTTTGCTTTTATTATGAATCGCTGGCTACGGGGGAAAGTGTCGCGCATAACGCCGACCGATCCGTTGCGGCGGCGAGCGTGATCAAATTAGCCGTGCTGGCTGAGGCGTTCCGCCAAATGGAAAGCGGCCTCGCGTGCGCGGATGAAGCGTTCACGATCCGTTCTGAGGACAAAATGCCGTCCTGCGGCGCGCTGACATACCTGCATGACGGCCTGAGCGTGACGCTGCTCGATTTGTGCGTGCTGATGGTGATCCTTTCGGACAATACCGCAACGAACCTTTTGATCCGGCGGCTGGGGATCGGGCCGATCAATGAAACATTGCGCGCGCTGGGACTGCGCGCCACGGCGCTGAACCGTCTGCTGTTTGACAGCGCGGCGTCCGCCAGGGGCGTGCAGAACATCATTACAGCGCGTGAGATCGGGCTGCTGCTGCGCCTGCTGTACGAGGGAAAGGTTGTCTCGCCGGAAGCGAGCGCGCGTATGCTTTCGATCCTTTCGGATCAGCGGCTCAACGGAAAGCTCCCGTTTTTCCTACCGCGCGGCGTGCGCACCGCCCACAAAACGGGCGAGGATACCGGCATTACGCACGACGTGGGCATCGTTTATGCCGCCCGGCCCTTCCTCGTATGCTTTTGCAGCCAAAATACCGACGTGCCCGCGATGGAGCGCGCGATGCAGGATATTACATTGCTTTTGTATGAAAATACACTGAACCCCTGATTCTTCAATTGTTTTGCGAGAAAAGAATGAAAAAACTTGTAAAGAACAAAATAATTTGCTATAATTTTACGATGAAGAATGCTTTAGGATGAATTTTGCCCGAGGCAAAAGGAGTGAAAGAATATGAAAATCGCCCGGATCGACGTTGACGAAATTTTTATTCCGCTGGCAAGGCCCTTTAAGACTGCGCTGCGCACGGTGGAGAATGTGGAGGATATTATTGTCCGCGTTACCGCTGACAGCGGTGAGACGGGCTATGGGGAGGCGCCGCCTACCGCGGTAATCACAGGCGATACAAAAGGCGGCATCCGCTGCGCGATTGAGGAATTTATCCGCCCGGCCCTGCTGGGAATGGAAATTGAAAATCTTGACGGCATTATGCATCGCCTGCATACGTGCATGGTCAAGAATACCTCGGCTAAAGCGGCGGTGGATATGGCGGTGTACGACCTGTACGCGCAGCGTTTCGGCGCGCCGCTGTACCAGATGCTGGGCGGCTGCCGCGATACGGTGGAGACGGATATCACCATCAGTGTGAATCCCGTGCCGCAGATGATCGAGGACAGTCTCGAGGCTGTTCGGCAGGGCTACCGCATCCTGAAAATCAAGGTGGGCAAGGAGGGCCTCGCCGATGTGGCGCGTATCGCCAGCATTCGCGAGGCGATTGGCGGCGGCATCCGTCTGCGTGTGGACGCGAACCAGGGGTGGACGGCGAAGGAAGCTGTCCACATTATCACCGCGATGGAGGAAAAGGGCCTGAATATCGATCTTGTCGAGCAGCCCGTGCCCGCGCATGATCTGGACGGTATGCGCGCCATTACAAAAGCGGTCGCCACGCCGATTCTTGCCGACGAAAGCGTGTTTTCCCCGGAGGACGCGGCTGAAATCATCCGTACACACGCGGCCGACCTCCTCAATATCAAGCTGATGAAGACCGGCGGGATCTGGCAGGCGCTGAAGATCTGCGCGTTGGCCGAAATATATGGCGTGGAGTGCATGATCGGGTGCATGCTGGAATCGAAGCTGGCCGTCAGCGCCGCGGCGCATCTCGCTGCGGCGAAGCGCATCATTACGCGGGCGGATCTGGACGGCCCATCGCTGTGCCGGATCGATCCCTACGAGGGCGGGCCCGTCTATGAAAACGGAATTATCCGCATGACAGAGGCGCCGGGCATCGGCATTACGGGCGTCCCGGCGCAGTTCGCCTGACGGCCGCAGCGCGGAGGGCATTTCTATAATCAGTCTGATCCGGCGTTTCAATTCGGATGCGTCGATCAAATATAGAGGGTAATGGAGGAAGTAAGTTGAAGAGGGTTTTATCGGTTTTTCTATGCCTTGCGCTCGTTCTCGGCTGCTTTGCCGGCTGCGGACAGCAGGCGGGCGGCGGAGCGACGTTCCGCATGATGTATTCGGGCGAGGTCGAGACCATGAACTATCTGGTCACGGGCAGCACGAACGAGATGGCCATTGCGGCCAATGTTATCGACACACTGGTCGAGTATGACCCCTACGGGGCGATCAAGCCCGCATTGGCGGAGAGCTGGGAGGTCAGCGACGACAATTTGGTGTGGACGTTCCACCTGCGCGAGGGCGTGAAGTGGTACGACCATACGGGCAAGGAGATCGCGCCCGTCACCGCGCAGGACTTTGTGGACGCGGCGCTCTACGCGCTGGACGCGAAAAACAACAGCAGCACCGAGTACATGATGGAGGGGATTGTCGCCAATGCGGCAGGGTATTACGCCTATACCTCTTACCTGCTGGAAAGCAAGGACGGCACGCTGACGAAGAACGAGGACGGCGAGGACATCGAGGTTGTGCCCGAGGTGAAGCCCGAGGACGTCGGTGTGAAGGCCGTGGACGAGCTGACGCTTCAGTACACGCTGGAAAAGCCTACCCCGTATTTTCTGTCCGTGCTGAATTACGGCTGCTATCTGCCGGCCAACGGCGAGTTTATGCGCAGCTGCGTCGCCGAGGACGGGAATGATATGTTCGGCACTGATAACAC
>CANRZX010000083.1 GCA_947644575.1 uncultured Clostridia bacterium
AAGCTTTTTCAATGTATAACGTTTTACATCTTGATGCTAATATAATACGATTGCTTCATATTGTCAACATCAAATTTGCACAAAAATATTTTTTTGTGCATTTCTACAAAAACAAATCCTAAAAATGTACAAAATAGCTCATGTATTCTTACTCCGAGCTGCATTGACAATTGTGGTTATTATGGTTATTATAGTAAGTAATAGTGTATATATCATAGAAAAGGATGGCAATAGATGGCAACAATAAAGGATGTAGCAGCGCGTGCTGGTGTATCTCAGACTCTTGTTTCACGCTATATCAATGGTTTAGTTGGCGTTGGCCCTGAAACCAGCGTGCGGATTGCTGAGGCCATCAAAGAGTTAAATTATCGCCCCAATATTTTAGCACGTTCGTTGGTGCAACGTCACACATATTGTATTGGCGTTACGGTGGACGATCTTTCCTCTACTTTTATCGTACCCCTAATTTCTGGTTTTGAATATGGTGTATCTCATGCCCCTGCCTCTCATGAATATACGGTAATTTATACCAATTCCTGCGGCGATTACGAAAAGAAAAAACGTCAGCTCAACTTCTTGACTCAAGGCCATGTGGATGGATTAGTCGTTTACGGAAGTTCTATTGTGGAAGATGCTTTAACTCGCCGCCTTGCCTCTTCTCAATTTCCTATTGTTTTGGTTGAAAATGATTTGACTGATTTGCATGTCAATAAAGTGTTAATTGATAATGTGGGTGGAGCTTTTTTCGCGACAGAGCATTTGATTAAGTTGGGACATCGAAGAATTGCTCACTTTGGTGGCGATATCAATATGCGTATCACTCTGGATCGTATGAATGGATTTACACATGCCATGCAAAAATACGGTATCCATATTGAACCGGAGTGGATGGTTTTCCCTGCGATGACAGAGCAGGATAACTGGCATCAAAGCGGGATGGCTCGTTCACTATTTTATGAGCGGGGTTATTCCTCAATGAAGCACCTTCTCGAAATCAATCGCGTTCCTAACGCTGTATTTTTTGCCACTGATATAGCCGCCTTTGGCGCTATTCGCGCCCTAAACGAAGCCGGCCTCAGTGTTCCGGAGGATGTTTCTGTGATCGGATTCGACGATGAGAGCGCAGCAGCATCTCTTTATGATGCCAAGCCGATTACAAGTATGCGTCAGCCACTTCAAGAAGCCGGTGACACGGCAATCCGCTTAATGGTTCAAATGTTAGAAAATCCCCATAGCTCTCCTGAAAGTAAGTTTTTACAAACTCAATTCATAGATCGCAAAACAACGGCCACGCCGCATCACACTGCCTCTGGGTGATATATTTTTCTGCAAATGTGAATCGTTATACATTTGTGAGACAAATTTATAAATGAAAGCACGAGAGCAAAAAGTAAGTGGAGGAGCTTCCTCTTGCGATAGTCGCTGCAATTCCATCCTGTTTATTAAATATGTGGCAAACGATATTTTGAAAATATCCGCAAAATAGAAGAAGGAGTAAATGAGAAATGAAAGTTCTAATCATTGGCGGTGTAGCTGCCGGAACGAAAACGGCAGCCAAACTCAAGCGGGAAGACAGAGACTTGGATGTCACCATTCTCACAAAGAGCAGGGACATCTCCTATGCGGGCTGTGGTTTGCCATATTATGTGGGCGGGCTTATCGAAGCGGAGGACGAGCTGGTCGTGAACACGCCTGCGCAGTACAGCGCGCTCACTGGTGTGCAGGTTTTCACGGGACGGGAAGCAATCGCAGTGGACCCTGCTGCAAAGAGCGTGACGGTGCGCAAGGTGGACACAGGCGAGATGGAGACACATACATATGATAAGCTTGTGATTGCTGCGGGAGCCTCGCCCATTGTGCCGGATATAGAGGGGTCAAAGCAGGCTGGTGTGTTCACACTGCGAACGCCGCAGGATGCCGTCGCCCTGCGCAGCTGGATACAGGAGCGGGGCGCAAAGCGGGCCGTTGTTGTGGGCGGCGGATTTATCGGCTTGGAGACGGCGGAAAATCTGCATAAGCAAGGCCTTTCCGTTACGGTGATCGATGTGGCTCCTCAAGTGCTGCCCGGTGTGCTCGACCCTGAGATGGCGGTATATGTAAAGAAGCATCTTCTAAACAACGGCGTTCATGTGCGCACCAGTACAAAGGCGGACAGGCTGGCGGGTACGGGTACGGTGACGGGCGTCCATACGTCGGTGGGCTTGCTGCCGGCGGACGTGGTGGTGCTGAGCATCGGTATCCAGCCCAATACCGTTTTTTTGGAAGGTACGGGCATCGAGATGGTAAAGGGCGCCATTGTGACAGACCGCTGCATGGCCACCAGCCTGCCAGACATATATGCCGCAGGTGACTGCGCGCTGGTACGCAACCGCATCACGGGCACACCGCAACACTCCCCCATGGGTTCCTCCGCCAATTTGGAGGGGCGGACGTTGGCGCAGGTGCTGACTGGAAGTGACAAGGTGTATCAAGGCGTTCTGGGAACGGGCGTCGTCAGGCTGCCCGGCCTTTCCTGTGGGCGCACGGGCCTCACGGAAGCCGCGGCACGCGCAGCGGGGTATGACGTCGTGAGCGTATTGGTTGTGACCGACGATAAGGCACACTACTACCCCGGCGCAGCGTTTTTTGCCACAAAACTGGTGGCCGATCGTGCCACGCACAGACTGCTGGGCATGCAAGTGCTTGGCCCGGGCGCAGTGGACAAAATGGTGGATATCGCTGTGATGGCCATCAGCATGAACGCTGTGCTGGAGGACTTTGAAAATGTCGATTTTGCCTATGCTCCGCCGTTTTCTACGGCCATCCATCCGCTGGTGCAAGCAGTGTATGTGCTGGAAAACAAGCTGAACGGCTCGCTGGTGAGTATGACGCCCGCTGAGTATGCCGCGGGCCGGGCCGAGGATTACCGCGTAGTGGACGTGAGCAGCACGCCGTCCGTCCGGGGTGCTGTATATGTGGATCTGGCCGCCGTCAATGGCCCAATAGAGGGGCTCGCCAAGGATGAAAAGCTGCTGCTTGTGTGCACACGCGGCAAACGGGCGTACTTTTTACAGAACCGCCTGCGGCATTACGGCTATACGAACACTGTAGTGCTGGAGGGTTCTACGTTCTTCAACGATGTGAGGACGCAGGGCGCGATGCCTGCCATTACGCCGGAGGAGATCACAAAAGTGAAGGCGTTGGGTTTCCTGTTAGACAAACGCACAGCAGACCGCTTTAATGGCCGTGTCATCACGCGCAATGGGAAGATTACAGCGGCAGAGAACCGGGCCGTGGCAGAGGCGGCCGAATTGTTCGGCACAGGGGAGATCACCATGACTTCGCGCATGACGCTGGAGATCCAAGGTGTCCCCTATGAGAACATCGAACCGCTACGCACATATCTGGCGCAGGCGGGCCTTGAGACAGGCGGGACGGGATCAAAGGTTAGGCCGGTGGTGTCGTGCAAGGGCACGACGTGCCAGTATGGTCTCATCGACACCTTTGCGCTCTCCGAGGAGATTCACGAGCGCTTTTATCACGGTTACAGTAACGTAAAGCTTCCGCACAAATTTAAGATTGCCGTGGGGGGCTGCCCCAATAACTGTGTTAAGCCGGATCTCAATGATCTGGGCATCATCGGACAGCGTATGCCGGTCGTCGATATGGATAAATGCCGGGGCTGTAAGGTGTGCCAAATCGAGGCCGCGTGCCCCATCCATGCAGCGAAGATGGAAAACGGGAAAATCGCTGTGGCTCTCAATGCCTGCAACAATTGTGGCCGGTGCTTAGGTAAATGTCCTTTCAATGTGTTTAGGGAGTATACCAACGGTTACCGCGTGTATATCGGCGGTCGCTAGGGCAAAAAAGTGGCGCGCGGGCACTATCTGGACAGAGTGTTTACAGACAAAGAAGAAGTCCTTGAGATTGTGGAAAAGGCCATTCTTCTGTTCCGTGAACAGGGCGTCACAGGCGAACGCTTTGCCGACACGGTGGAGCGCCTTGGTTTTGAAAATGTGCAGGAGCAGCTTCTTTCTAACGAGCTCCTTGTGCGCAAAACGGAAAATCTTGCAGCGCAAAAGCATCTCAAGGGCGGCGCCACATGCTGACTGCGGGTGCCTGCGAAAAATAAAACAGGGCACAGAGCTCTCTCACTATGGGGAAGCGCTGTGCCCTGCTTTTTATATGAAACGTTTTTTGAATCGCGCGAGATATACCGTAATCAAGTGCTTCCCTGCTCAAAAAGCATACGCACGATCTGCTGTTTCTAACGCATAAATTCCTTCCGCTCCTTCGAGCGGCAAGACCCGCCCTTGATGCTGATGACGGTGCAGTGATTCAGGACGCGGTCCAAGATAGCAGAGGCGATGGTGATGTCGGCAAAAACCTCGTTCCACCGGGAGAAAGCCTTGTTGGAGGTAGAGACGGCAGATGTTTTTCATACCTTCTTGCAATAAGCCGGAAGAAAAGACTGGCGCCATGGATGTCCATGGGAAGGCAGCCGGTCTCGTCGACGAGGAGCACCCTGTGCTTGGCCGGAACCTTGAGCTTGTCCGGTAGACGGTTCTCAAAATGGGCCTTCTTGATAGGGAATCCGGACATCTGGATCTGTTTCTCATAAGCCCGTTTCCATTTGGATTTCGCCTTTTCTGAGAAGATGTAGGCTAAAACCTCCACAATATTGAGATTCTCCGCCGCCTGTTCCAGATAGTTATCCGGAATCTTCGGAGTGTCCTTCATCTTCAAGGCCTCCGGCTTTCCCGCAGCCTGTCTGTTCAAGTCCATCTCCCGGCTGCTCACATACACTTTTACGATGCTGGATCCCCCGTTGAACCCCATCTCCCGCAGGTTCTCCAGAATCCGCAGGGCCTAATACAGCGCGTCCGCCGCCCATAAAATCGCATTTTTCCCTCGGCGGTTTCTTTCATTTTATCATGGGCGCTGACATTGCAATTTCCGAACACATGGAAGCGGAAAATTCTGCCCGTCCTTTCACCAGGAAAATGCGGAGGCATAAAGCTGTTCAAATTGAATCGCAAGCCCGGCTGACGGAATGTTTTGTATAAACCGATCCATAGCGGCGGCCTCCTGCAGCGCCAGGCGGTCATGCTCCGGGAAAAATTCTCGTGCAAGGAACATGCAGTACTTTGCAATGCGGTGCGGGCCATAAATATGGCGCTGTTCGTTTTGCTGGTGCTCCACGGCGACACTGTGGCGGGAGCGGATTGCCGAAGCGATATCCCCGAACCCGGACGATTTTGCAAGGACAATCGTATAAAATGCCCCAAAGAGATATTCACCGGCCGGAGTTTCGTCGGGAGAAGCCGCGTGGGCGTCACTTACGCCGACCACGGCAGGCTTTTCAGGCAGTTCAGCGTAGCGCGCAAGCTGCAGCATGTTGCTGTCGGTTTCGCGCTTACCGTAGCCGGAAATCAGTTCCAGCGCGTCAAACGCCCGGCTCTCAAGCAGTGCGTCGGTGAGAGAGGCGCACAGTTCATAGCCGCTGGATCGCCGCCAGTACGGGTGACAGAATACGCTCATACCCCCGGCGCGGCGGATCTGCTCAAACGCCCATAGTGCGGCCAGATATTCATATTCATCGACATTCGGTGGAACCGGACAGGTGTCAGCCAACGCTTTTACCTGTTCCAAGAAAAGCTTCTCGTTTTCGAGGAACAACTGGTTGATGCTGTACTGCCCGCCGATATTCAGGATGTGCGCCTGATGCCATGGCATATGGATTTCTTCCCCGGTGTACAACTGATATGCAAGGTCGGGCATTGGGTGGAACAGCGCCTGCAGCTGCCGGGACGGATCAAATTTTCCGTGATCTGTCAGCGCCATAAAATCAAAACCCTTCCTCCTGCCGGCGACGGCCATGGAGACCGGTGTATCAGCCCCGTCGGAACAATGGCTGTGGGTGTGGAAATCGCCCTTGTAGGCATATAGATTCTGCAGGTCCGGCTGCAGGGCATATACGCATGCGGATGCGATAACATACGCTGTGCCTTCCTGTTCCTCCATCACGCGCAAGATATATTCCTGCTCGGAGGGGCAATTCAGCGAAATAGAAACCGAGAAGGCGTCAACGCGCCGAGCCGCAAGAGAGAGGGGCTTATTCGTGGTATGAAATACCTCAAACCCGGAAATGACCTCGCCCTGTGTGGCACTTTTTTCATTTCTAAATATCTCGCAAGGCGTAAAAAGCACGGTGTATTGCTCCCGAAAAAAAACAGGAGTATCTGATTTCAGCAAAACATAAACATCGCTTTGAACGGAAAGAACACGCGGATATGCCGCCAGCATAATATACAACTCCTCCGGATAAAAGTATTGTAACTCCAGTATAAACTCCGGTATTTGTCGTGAATATAGACAATTTACAGGTGTTTATTGAAAATCCTTGGACAAAAAAATGTCGATGTTCCATACCTTCCGATTATGGTATATAATTTATTGCGTAAAATGATAATGAAAGCGGGGACAGTGGGATGTTGGACGGGAAAAGTGGCTGGCTGGACCGGGTGATCCTTCCGCTGCGGCGCAAGACGGTATTGTGGAGGCTGATTGTGCTGTATTTGGCGGTATGCGTAATACCGATTCTGCTGTTTGGCGGACTTTACCGGGTTCGATATACTTCGGAATTGCACCGCAAAATTGGCCGTGATTCCATCCGGCTTTTGGAAATGATGCAGCAGAGGCAGAATGACATCCTTGAAAACATGGAACGCATCGCGATGAAAATTTCCGTTGCAGATGAAGTGCAGCAGCTTCTGAACAGAACGGACGCGGAACCGTTTGACCAGAATCGGTTAGCGATGGGCATCAGCAGGAAAATTGAGGAAAACCTGCTGATATCGCCGATGGTAAAAAATGCAACGCTGCTGAATACACAGTGCAAAGTGGTATACAGCATGGGATACGACCGCATATCGGATCAGGTGCTGCAGCAGATGGTGCAGCGCGCCGAAGACGTTTATCCGCTGGAATACATTACTTCCGTGCCGTATGGCGGCGATGGCAAGGCCAGCATGCTAATGGTGCGGGCGATCAATCAGTCGGATTATACAGGAAACAGAGTAGGATATCTGATATTGGCGGTGAACGAGGAGTTTTTTGCCCAGCAGACATACCGGCAGATTTATCCCCCGGAGCAAGGGCAAATTGTGCTGCTGGGTGACGATGGCACGGTTGTCAGCGGGAACGATGCGGATTTCTCCCCCGGGCGTCGCCCGGAAAACGAGGCACTGCTGCCTGTCATAAAAGAACAGTGCGCGTCGGGAGATCCGCATTTTGAATTGACGCTGGGCAGCGGCAGATATTATGTTTCGATCGACTACAATTCGAAAGCAAGATGGTACGCGCTCGCGCTTGTGCGTGACAGCTATATGAACGCCGAAATGAACCATTTGAACGCGTTCATCCGGATTCTGAGCATCGCCTGCCTGTTCCTTGGTCTGCTGGCGCTTCTGGCAATTACTGCGAGTATTGTGCGGCCGACAGCGCGGCTTGTGCGTTATTGTCAGGACATCTCAAAGCAGATTGGCCCGCGTGAGATTCGTGACGAAGGAAAAGACGAAATCGGGTATCTGGTACAGGAAGTCAGCCGGATGGTGCAGCTTCTGGACGAGCACCACGCAAAGGAAGTGCAGAACAGCATAGAGATGAAGAATCTCGAGATTCAAATGCTGCAGGCGCAGATCAATCCGCATTTTTTATTCAATACTTTGAACTCCATCAAGTGGATAGCAGTGTTCAGCCGGGTGCCGGCGGTGGCGGACAGCCTGTCGGCACTTGCGGGCCTGCTGCGGAATACCATTATAGACAAATCCGAGTTCATACCACTGGAAAAAGAACTGGACAATATAAAAAATTATGCGCTGATCCAATCGCTACGGTATACAGAGCGGTTCCGGATGCAGTACCATGTGGAACCGGACTGTCTGACGCTGCCGATCCTGAAATTCCTGCTGCAGCCGATTGTGGAAAACGCTATTATTTATGGCGTGGAAAAAACCGAAAGGCTCGTGACGATTCAGATAAACGTCCGCTCCGAAAAAGGGGTGCTGAAAATTGCCATAGAGGATGACGGCTCGGGGTTTGATACAGCGGCCCTGCGGCGAGCCGAGATGGACGGAAAGCGGCTTTCCGGCATTGGGATCCGCAACGTCCATGAACGCATCAGGCTGGTGTATGGCGAAAAGGCTGAAATGCAGGTGCAGAGCAGCCCGGGGAACGGCACCTGCATCACAATGCTCTTGCCTGAGCTGAGGGAGGAAAACAAAAATGTACAAGCTCCTGATTGTGGATGATGAAAATCTGGTGCGTGTGGCGTTCCGGACAATGGTGAACTATGAAGAATACGGTTTTACAATCTGCGGGACAGCCGCCGACGGGGAGGAGGCGCTGCAAATCTATGCGCGTGAAACGCCGGACCTAGTTATCACGGATATCAAAATGCCGCACATGGACGGCATTGAATTGATAAGGCGGCTGAAAGCGCAGGGCAGCAACTCGAAAATTGTACTGATCAGCAATTATGATGATTTCAATTTAGTGCGTCAGGGTATGGTGCTTGGGGCACAGGATTATCTTCTCAAACTGACGATTACGGAGCAGGAATACGCCGATATGCTGCTGCGAATGAAAAAGGAACTGGACGAAACGGCGAGCCAGCGCGAGCAGCATGAATTTGCCAGAACAGCGATAAAGCAGATGGAAAAGGAGAAACAGACCGTTTTCTGGAGAACTCTGCTGCTTGCGTCTGTTGTGGACAAAAAGGACATACCGGACCGATTGTTTCAGGATCAGCCGCTGGATTTGTTTTTGATCCAGGTTGTGCAATATGGACAGGTAATGGAGATTTCATCGCAAAAGGATATGGAACTTCTAAATTATGCGCTGCTGAACATTGCCGCAGAACTGCTGGGTCCGGAGGTTCTGTGCCAGGGCGCCGTGGCCAACGGGCAGTATTTTATGATTACGGCCTGCCACGGGAAAGGAAAGGACCGGCAGGAATTTCTGGCGCAGCGGCTTGGCGCTGCGCTGACACAGTACCTCAATATTACGGTTGGTATCTTTTTCGGGCCGGCAATATCCGATGCGGATGAGCTGTTGGCGGCGCTGAGCGGCCGCAGGCAGATGAGCGACGATTTGTTTTATGCGCGGGACAGCGCACCGATCCTGCTTTCGCCAGTGCGGAAATTCGGAGCATGGAATGTGAATATACCGCAGCTGGTATCGGATATGAGCGCTGCGCTGCGCCACAGTGATTTGGAGGGGGCGGTGCAGCAGGTGAACAGGCACCTTGAGACGTGCCGGGAAGTCTTTGCAGCACGCGAGGAGGTTTTGCACAAATGGGCGACCGTGCTGTTGCTGCTGCATGAGCGGATGGAAGGGTTTCTGCCGGACGGGGCAGAGGGCGACCCCTCCGGGCAGATATATCAGCTTGGCACGACGATGCAGCTGCACAGCTTTTTATGCGGCTCGCTGAAGAGGATACTTCAGGCGCTGAAGCCGGAGCCCGGGAACACGGGGGCCAATGAAGTGGACAAGGCGCTGCAATATATCCATGCCCACATTGATGAAAAAATTTCCCTGTCGCAGCTGGCGCAGCATGTGAACTTTAACGAAACGTATCTGTGCACAGTGTTCAGGAGCCGTACCGGTACAAGCATCATAAACTATATCAATCAGACAAAAATGGAAAAGGCCGCCGAAAGACTGAGCAGGGAGGATGTACTTTTAAAAACACTGGTTGCGGAACTCGGCTTCAGCGACCAATTTTACTTCAACAAAATGTTCCGCAAGTATTACGGCGTCAGCCCATCAGAATACAGGAAACGGCAGCGGGATATTACCAATTCCCAATAATTATCCATACATTATTTCCGCGGCAGCCAAAGCGTCAAAGCATCCTACAGGACGCTCGAAAGAATTTCCATGGGTTTATCCGCCGAATTGGTATATGCTGAAAGAGCAGAGAGGGAAATGTTCCCCTGACAAAAAAGGAGGATAAACAGAATGAGAAAAAAGAGATTTGTTGCGTTTGCAGTGGCAAGCGCGCTGGTGGTTCTGTCTCTGGCAGGCTGTGGGTCGGTGCCCGGCAGTTCATCTGTCGGCAGTGCGCCGGAACCGGTGCAGTCGGCCTCCGCGCCCAATGATGAGAAGCAGGTGATTGAAATCGCCGTTTTTGAAGGAGGCCTGGGCGGGGAATACTGGGAAGAGATGATGGCTGCCTATCAGGCAGAACATCCGAACGTGGAATTCGAGAGCACCATCAGCCCGAAAGTGGGCGAGATCATCAGGCCGCGCGTGGTGAGCGGCGACGCACCCGATCTTCTCGTTATGACAGACGGCGATACCTCTGGCCTGCTGGTTTCGATGATCAAGGACAAGGCGCTGCTCGAAATCACAGATGTATTTGAAGGCCCTGCCTACGGGAGCGACATCCCGCTGAAGGACATTATCATGAACGGTTATCTGGAAAGCAAGAAGTTCCAGCCATATGGAGACGGGAGAATTTATATCGCGCCCAAGGACTGCGGATATATGGGTATGGTGTATAACAAAAACCTGTTTGAGGAAAAAGGCTGGGAAGTACCCGTTACTTGGGATGAGTTTTTTGCTTTGGGCGATAAAGCGAAAGAAGAAGGACGGGCTCTGTTTACCTATCAGGGAATTTATCCCAGCTATCTGGAATCTGTACTTTGGCCTGCATTGGCCGATGTAGTGGGCCAGGAGGGTATAAACCGGATTTTCAATTACGAGGAAGGCTCTTTTAACAATCCGAGCGTAATCGGTGTTCTGGACAATTTCAAGAAAATTGCGGACGGCGGGTATCTTATGGAGGGTACTCTGGCGCTGAATCACACCCAGAGCCAGACGGAAATGATGCAGGGCAACGCGCTGTTTATTCCAAACGGCATTTGGATGATCAATGAAATGAAGGATGCTCCCCGTGAGGACGGATTCAGCTTCGGCTTGGCGCCTGCCCCGGCAATGGATGCCAACGGAACGAGATATACCTCCGCGAACTATGGACAGATTTCTATTCCCAGGGACGCCAAGAACCCAGAGGGTGCTAAAGACTTTCTGCGTTTCCTGTACACGGAACAATCCGTGCGCTGCATGGCGGAAAAATCGGGTACGGTGCTGGCGGTAAACGGCGGCGCAGACATTGCAAAAGAGTTCCTGAGCGCTGATGCCTACAATATGTTCCAATTGGATCCGGGTGTGAAGCCGTTCTTCCAGGATTTCACCACGCTGCCTGCGGGCTCCAAGGTGGATGTGAATCAGGTGGTCTTTGAAAATGGCCTGACAAAACTGATGAGCGGGCAGATTTCCTCGGAAGAATGTGCGGAACTCGTAGAGAAAGCGTTTGCACAGATTCGTGACGAACAGGCAAAGCTGGATGGTTAATGCCGCCGGCAGAGAGTTTTCAACTGATCCATCGCCCTGCGTGCAATACGGAAAACAAGCGTAACAGACAGATAGGCACGGTATTCAGGCCGTTCTGCAGAGTATTCTTGCCGCGTAGCGCCCGCAGGGCGTTTTTGGGGAGATGATGCGATGTTTACACGGTTAAAAAGATATATTCCACCGCTGCAAAGCGACGTGGCCATTTTCAAAAACGATAAAAAGCTGCGACTGTTTTTATGTGCCTGCGTGCTGCCAGCCACGGCGCTGCTGATTTATATTGTGGTAATTCCAACGATAAACGTATTCAGCATGTCGTTTTTCAATCAGACGGCGCTCTCCTCCAACCGCACGTTTGCCGGAGTGGAAAATTACATCTATCTGCTGAAGGACGAATACTTTATACAGGCGCTTTTCAACACTTTGAAATTGATGGT
>CANRZX010000084.1 GCA_947644575.1 uncultured Clostridia bacterium
GGCGCGCGCGGCGTCGGCGGGGCTCTGTGCCTCTTCGCTCAGGTAATAGTGCGCGGGGATTCCGCTGGTGTGCGTCATCAGATGCAGGATCGTGATGTCCTTTTTATCCGCCGGCGCGGGGAAAAAGCGCTCCAGCGTATCGTACAGGCGCAGCCGCCCCTCCTCCAAAAAGCGGAACGCCACCATCGTGGTGCTCACGATCTTCGACAGGCTGGCGATGTCGTACAGCGTGCGGGACGTGGCCGGGCCCCACGTGCGCGTGACGAGAATCTCTCCGTCCATCCCGACCGAGAGCGCGCCGGACGGGAACGCGTCGTCCGCGAACCCCTCGTCCAGCAGCCGGCAGACACGGGAAAACTGTTCCATCAATATGACCTCCTTAATTTTTATCCATCATAACCGGGCAGGGCAAGCGCGCAAGGATCAAGCAGCTCGCCCTCTTCCCGCCCCTTTTGAGGACAGCTGAAGGGACGGCGGCCGGCGAGGCGGAATCTCTCCCCCTCCCTTTTCCAAAAGGCACCTTGTGGAAGCCTTTGGATGCCCGCTTCCGGCGGTGGTCCGCCGTTTTCATAGGAGCGCACGAGCCGAACCGCTTTTGTTCCCATCGTATTGCACACGCGCGAAAATGTCAAGCGCCATTCTTTCCCCCTCGGCATACCGCTTTCTTAAAAAATGCAGCTTTTCTTCGGCCGCGCGCTTTTCCCGTCCGGCCCGTAGGAGGGCTTTTGCCAAAAGATCACGGCACAAATTGTGCATTCTGCAAAAAAACTCACGTTTTCCAAGAAAAAACCGGGAAATTTGTACATTTTTCAGCTTGACAAATCCAATAAATTAGCATATTATAAGGTTGAAACATTTGTTCCTAAAAAAAAATGAGTGAAACTTATTTTCCGGAACAGTTTCACGCGCGCTGTCCAAAGCGGCGCGCAGCACAATTAAAAGGAGGAGTACCATGAAAAAGTCACTGAAATCGCTTTTGGCGCTCGCGATGGCGCTGGTCCTGCTTGTGGGACTGGTCGCGTGCTCGAACAATTCGTCCAGCACGCCCGCCGCCAGCACCGGCGGCAGCACACCCGCGGATGACGGCGGCAGCGTGTCTTCCGGGCCCATCCATGTGAGCATGTATTACGCCGATAACCCCACCCTGCCGTGGAAGGACGACTGGCTCGCGGCTGTCAAGACTGCGGAGATCTGCGGCTTAGAGCTGGAGGTCGAAGCGATCCCGTCCGGCGAGATGGGCACGAAGGTTTCTCTCGCGCTGAACACGCAGGAGAATTGCCCGGACGTCATCCTGTACCAGACGACCAAGGGCGAGAACGCCTCTCTGGCGCTGAACGGCGCGATCGTGCCTATCAGCGATTATTCCGACTGGACGCCGAACTTCAACGCCTATGTTGAGAAGTTCGGCATGCAGGAGGACATCGATGCGCTGCGTTTAGCGGACGGCAAGCTGTATTATCTGCCCGCTCTGACGGACACCCCGTTCTTTGACGGCGGCCTCATCATGCGTGAGGACTACCTGAAGGAGAAAAACTTTGAGGATCCCAAGACCTTCGACGATCTGTACAATATCCTGAAGGCCTACAAAGAGGATTACCCCGATTCCTATCCGCTTACCCACCTGGTCGCGCCGTACGTCACCAACCGTATGACGATGACAAGCTGGGGCGTCAGCTTCGGCAAGAGCTCCTCTTCCGGTACTGGCGCACTGAGCTGGGACTATGAAAAGGGCGAGTACTTCACCGGTGCCATCAGCGACGGCGCGCGTGAATTCCTGAAATATATGCGCAAGCTGGCCGACGAGGGCCTGCTGGATCCGGACATCGGCAGCGGCGGCACGATCGATGGCGACGTGTGGTCCAACAAGATGGCCACGGGCGCTGCGATGGCTACCTATGCGTACTACGACCAGATCGGCGGCGTGGAAGCCGCGAGCGAGATCGAGGGCTTCAAGCTGCAGATGTATCCGTCGCTCGAGGGCCCGGCCGGCGCGCATCACCAGCCGAAGTCCCGCACGGGCGCGGGCATCATGTTCCCGACTGCTACCTCGAAGCGCGACGACTTTGAGCAGCTCGTGCGCGCGATCGACCAGATGTTCTACTCCGAAGAGTGCGCGAAGATCTGGTGCCTCGGCGTGGAGGGTGAGACCTACACGATGGACGGCGACAAGGTTGTGTACAGCGACGAGATCCTGAACGCTCCGGACGGCATCTACAAGTACATGCAGGTCAAATACGGCTGCGGCGCCGACCCGGTGCAGCAGGTGTGGATCCTCGATCAGGAGTTGACCAAGTACGACGAGAACTATGCCGAGATCAACGCGAAGGTCGCCGAGATGGGCGACGTAATCCAGCCGATCCCCCCGACGCCGCTGTTTGACGACATCACGGCCGAGGAAGCCGCCAGCCTGCAGACCCCGCTGGCCGACCAGATCTGGATTTGGATGGACGCGTTTGTATACAGCGGCGTGAACGGCGCGAGCGAGGCCGATGGCGTTGGCCTGCGCGACCCGAACAACGACGCCGACTGGCAGGCCTATGTCGACGCGATGAAGGCGCTGCAGATCGACGAATTCTGCCAGATGTACAACGACCACCTGCCGGAATAATCCGGAGCGGAGCAAGCATCTGAGCAAAAGCAATACGACCCGCGGGGCGGGGCCGGACCTCGTTCGGCCTCGCCCCGCCTTTTTAGAATCAGCACACTTGAAAACAAGGTTCTTGTTTTCAAGTGGCGCGCTTTGCGTGCCGCACGCACAGCGTGCGTGCCGGCTACTGAATCGGCACAAAATCGCCGCAGGCGATTTTGTGCGCGGCAACCCATGCCGCGCCTCGAAAAGTATCTCTTTTCGAGTGTGTCGATTATATAGCGGAGAAGGAATAGGGCCCGCATCCGTTTATGAACAGCCACTACGCCTGAATACAGCAGGGCGCGTGCAAGCGCCGCGCCAAAGCGCCCCGTGGGACAACAGCAGGCGTTTTTGCGCAGTGCGGCTTTCCGCCAAAGGGAAAGCCGCAGATAAAAAATAAGCGCACCGGACCGCGCCGCCGGGCGGCGGGGGGGAATATGGGCGCGCTTAACAGCAAGGGAGGAATCGTGCAATGGCGAAAAAAGCCGCGTTGACTGCGGAGGAAAAAGCCGCGCGGAAGCGCTCCGCGAAGAACCATTTCCGGCGCTACTGGGTGCTATATGCCATGATGGTGCTGCCGGTTATCTATTACATTGTGTTCAAATACCTGCCTATGGTCGGCAGCGTTTTGGCGTTCCGCCGCTACCGCCCGGGCATGGGGCCGTTCGGCACAGAATGGACGCTGCGCTATTGGGAGCGCTTTTTGAAGGATCCCGCTTTCTGGAGCGCGCTGCGCAATACGGTCATTACCTCGGTGTCGAACCTCGTTATCAATTTTCCGATCCCGATCATTTTCGCGATCCTGCTCAACGAGGTGCGCGCGAAGAAGTTCAAAAAGGTCGTACAGACGATCTCCTATATGCCGCGCTTCATCTCGACGGTCGTTGTCATTACGATCCTCAACGAGCTGCTCTCACCGAGCTCCGGCATGATCAACCAGCTGATCGTCGCCTGCGGCGGCGAGCCGATTTACTTTATGAACCAGTCGGCATGGTTCCGGCCGATTTATATCCTCTCCGAAACCTGGCAGTTCACGGGCTGGACGGCCATCATTTATCTCGCGGCCATTACCTCGATCAGCCCCGATTTATTTGAGGCGGCCGAGATGGACGGCGCGTCCCGCCTGCAGCAGATCTGGTATGTGACGATCCCGTCCATCCTGCCTACCGTCATGGTCATGCTGATTATGAACGTCGGCCATCTGCTGAGCCTCGGCTTCGAGAAGATCCTGCTCATGTACACGCCCGCGAACTCCGGCGTCAGCGATATCATCGACACGATGGTCTACCGCGTCGGCCTCGCGCAGCAGAATTATTCCTACGCGACGGCCATCGGCCTGTTCAGCGGCATCATCGGTCTGATCCTTGTCACGAGCTCCAACGCCGTGAGCAAGAAGCTGACCGGCGAGAGCATCTATTAAAGGAGGGACGGTCATGCAAAAACGCTATCATACCGCTGAAAACATTATTTTTGACACGATCGTTTACCTTGTCATGTTCTTCGTGCTGGTCGTGTGCCTTGTCCCGTTCCTTTACATGATCGCGGTTTCCTTCTCCGGCATGAAGCCGCTGGTGAACAACGAGGTCTTTTTGTGGCCGAAGGAGTTTACGCTCGAATCGTACAAGACGATTTTCACGTATCCGAACTTCTTCCACGCCTACGGCAACACATTTATTTACGCCTTTGGCGGCACGGCCATCGCGCTGGTAATGACAAGCCTGATGGCGTACCCGCTTTCCAAGACGTTTTTGTGGGGTAATAAATTCTTTACGAAGATGGTCGTGCTGACGATGTTCTTCTCGGGCGGCATGATCCCGACGTACCTGATTTATTCCAGCCTCGGCATCGTGGGCACGCGCGCGGCCATCCTGATGCCGTTCGCCATCAACTCGTTCAACCTGATCATCCTCATCAATTTCTTCAAGGGGCTACCCAATGAAATCGAGGAGGCAGCGCTGATCGACGGCCTTGGCTACTTCGGCATCCTGCGGCGCATCGTGCTGCCGCTGTCGACGGCGGGCTTCGCCACCATCGGCCTGTATTACGCGGTGTTCTTCTGGAACGATTGGTTCAACGCCCTGATTTATCTGAAGGGCAGCCAGTATCCGGTCATGCTGTTCCTGCGCAATATCGTCAACGGCACGATGGCCATTGCCGACGGCGCGGGCTCGGCGGAAAAGACGACGATGGCCATTTCGCTGAAATCGGCCGTTATCATCACCTCGACCGTGCCCATTATCACGCTGTATCCGTTCCTGCAAAAGTTCTTTGTCAAGGGGCTTACGATCGGCGGCGTAAAGGGATAATGCCTTACACCGTAAGGAGGAGTAAACGTTGGTACAACTCAAAGCCATTGTGACGGAACAGCGCAATCCCGCCACATTGGAAATTGACCGCGCGGATACCGCCGAGATCCTGCGGCTGATGAACGCGGAAGATCAGAAGGTGGCGCTTGCCGTGGAGCGGGTGCTGCCGCAGATTACGCAGGCGGTTGATCTGATTTACCGGCAGGTGAGCGCGGGCGGCCGGCTCGTCTACTGTGGGTGCGGCACCTCCGGACGCCTCGGCGTGCTGGACGCTTCGGAATGCCCGCCCACGTTCGGCGTAGAGCCCGGGCGTGTGGTCGGCGTGATCGCCGGCGGCCCGAACGCGCTGATGAACGCTGCGGAGGGGGCCGAGGATGACGCCGCCGCCGGCGAGGCAGATCTGCGCGCGCTGGATTTCAGCGCCGGGGACGTGCTGGTGGGCATTGCCGCCAGCGGCCGCACGCCGTATGTGCTGGGCGCGATGGCCTACGCGCGCGGCTTAGGCGCTCCGGTGATCGGTCTGACGTGCTGCCCGGGGTCGGAGATCGACACGGCGGCGGATGTGGGCATCGCCCCGCAGCCCGGTCCGGAGGTCGTCACCGGCTCGACCCGGCTGAAGAGCGGCACGGCGCAGAAGCTCGTGCTGAATATGCTGTCCACCGCGACCATGATTAAAATGGGCAAGGTATACAGCAATCTGATGGTGGACGTGTGCGCCAGCAATCAAAAACTTGTGGCGCGCGCCGTCTCCATTGTGCGCAGCGCCGCCGGCGTGGACGAGGAGACCGCGCTGGGCGCGCTGCGTCAAGCGGATTTTTCCTGCAAGATGGCCATCGTCATGCTGTTATGCGGCGTAGACGCTGACAGGGCGCGCGCGCTGCTCGACGGTATGAACGGGCACGTCAGCGACGCTATCCGCTCCTTGCCGGACGGTGCGCGCGCAGACGCGCAGGCACGCACGCTGTAAAGTATGAAACCAGTACGCCGGGACGGTGTTCCGTCCCGGCGTCAGATTTGTCGAAATTTTTGTAAAAAATTTTACCTCTTTGCCTTCCCCCTTGGGGGAAGGTGGCCGAGCGCAGCGAGGCCGGATGAGGGGTGCTACCAACAGAAGAAGCCTCTATTTTTCTCTTTAAAATACACGCCATTGAGCGCCCCGCACGTTTCCCCTATGGATTGACATGGTGCGCGCGGCAGCTTTCGTGGCTCTTTTCCAGGCTCTCCGCCGCGCGGTCGTAATCCAAATGCGCCACCGCGCTGAACAGCGCGTCTACGGCGATCATCTGCGCGATGCGGCTGCTCATCGCGCCGCTGCGCGGCAAAATCTCGGGCGCGGACAAATACAGCGGCGTGTCCACATTCAGCGCCAGCGGGCTTTTGCCAAACTTCGTCAGCGCGATGGTCGGCGCGCCGCAGCGCTTGGCGAGGTTCAGCAGCTCCAGCACCTCGCGGGTGTTGCCCGACATGGAAATCAGCACCGCGGCGTCCTGCGGCGTCAGGTTGGCGGCATAGGTCAACTGAACATGGAAATCGCGGCAAAAGCACACGTTCAGGTCAATGCGCAGCAGCTTGTCGTACAAATCCTCCCCTACCACAGCCGACGCGCCGACGCCGAAAATGCGCACCGAGTGCGCGCCGAGGATCAGTCGCGCCGCCGTCTCGACCGACGCGGGCTCAAGCAGCTTCGCGGTGTCCTCTACCGCACGCATGCTGTTGTATTTCACGCTCTCAATCAGCTGCGCCACGCTGGTGGCTTCCTGAATATCGGAAAAGGTCATCGGCGTTTCCTTCCCCGCCGACTGCTCGGACAGCTCGGTGAACAAGCATTTTTTCAGGTCCTTCAGCCCGTCGAATCCGATCGCCTTGCAAAAGCGCACCCATGCCACCTTGCTGACGCCTGCCTGCTCGGCCAACTGCCCGATGGGCTGGTTGAATACCTGATCGATGTGCGTCAAAAAATATTCCGCGACCTTTTTCTCCGTGTTGCTCAGATTGTCATAAATGCTTTGTGTGCGCAGTTCAATATTGGTCATACCGGCGCGGCCCCCTTCTCTTCGCTTTGTACCGGCGGCCTGTGTGTTCGCGGTCCGCGCCGGATTTCTCTCATATAATCGACACACTCGAAAAGAGATGCTTTTCGAGGCGCGGCATCCTATGCCGCGAAAAAAAATCGCCCGCGGTGATTTCTTGTCGATTCTGTAGTTGACACGCACGCTTCGCGTGCGGCGCGCAAAATGCGCCACTTGAAAACAAGCTGCTTATTTTCAAGTGTGTTGACTATAAGCTGATTTTCCCCATCACGACAGGATGCGCCGCGCCGGTCGCCCCGGGGGCGTTGTTGGCGAGGCCGTACAGCGTCTCGTTGGCCAGCACGGCAAACGCGACGGCCTCCTTGGCGGCGCTGTCAAGGCCGAGTTGCTCGTTCGTCAGCACCTCGCACCCGGGCAGGCAGTCCGCGATATGGGCCATCAGCGTGGGGTTCATGCTGCCGCCGCCGCCCACAATCAGCCGCTGGGGCCGCTGCGGGCAGAAGCGCTTGACGCCCACGCGGATGCACTCCGCCGTAAAGCGCGTGGCCGTGGCCAGCGCGTCCGAGAGCGTGCAGCCCAGCGCCGACGCCTCGGCGCACAGCGCGTCCACATAAGCCGCGCCGTAGACCTCGCGTCCCGTCGTCTTGGGCGGGGGCGTCTGCAGATAGGGATCCTTCAGCATCCACGCCAGCAGCGCCGCGTTCACCGCGCCGCCCGCCGCCAGCCGGCCGCCGTCGTCATAGCGGGCCTGGCCGCCCGTGAGCCGCGCGGCCAGCGCGTCCATCACCATGTTGCCCGGGCCGGTGTCGAACGCGGATACCTCATCGAGGGCGCAGCCTTTCGGCAGGATCGTGATATTGCCGATGCCGCCGATGTTCTGCAAACCGACCGTGCGCGTGTCGTCGCGGTACAAAAGATATTCCGTATAGGGCACCAGCGGTGCGCCGAGGCCGCCCGCGGCCATGTCCCGCACGCGGAAATCGCTCACGACCGGGCAGCCGAGCCGCTCGGCGATGACCGAGCCCTCGGTGATCTGCAGCGTGCCGCGCACCGGACGGCCGAGGTATTCCTGTGCGTCCGGCGCGTGGAACACCGTCTGGCCGTGGCTGCCGACAAACGCAATGTCGCCCGGCACGACGCCCGCCTGCGCGCACAGCGCCTCGCAGGCGTCGGCGTGCAGTTCGCCCAAATAGAAATTCATGCGGCACAGTTCCTCGCTGCCGCCGAAATCCCCCGCCGCGACGCGCAGGATACGGCGGCGCGTCTCGTCGGAAAACGGCAGCGTCAAAAACGCCCGCTGCGCGACCTTGGTCGAAACGCCGCAGCCGGTGATCTCCACCAGCACGGCGTCGATGCCGTCGGCGGACGTGCCGCTCATGAGCCCGATCGCGAGGCGGGGCGCCTCGGCGTTTTGAAACAGCGCGTATTTCATTTCGGTTCCTCCTTTTATGAAACAAATTTGCAGCTTGCTCCGCTTTCTGAAAATGATCTGCTTCAATTATACTATAAATCACCTTGTTTTTGTGAAATGGAATAAAATTTTATTATGAAAAATCTCACCTTAAAAACATCGGGAGGTATCCTATGGTACAATGCGGAATCGACCGGATTGACGAATATGACGCGCTTTTCCGGGGGCGCAGCTTGGGGCTGGTGACGTCCGTCTCCGGCGTAACACAGACGCTGGAGCCCAGCTATCTCGCGATACACAGGCGGTATCCCCTGACGGCATTGTTCGGGCCCGAGCATGGGATGTACGGCAAGGCCGACGCGGGCGAGGCGGTCGACGGCGTACAGACCGACCCCGCGACAGGCGTGCCTGTTTACAGCCTGTACGGCGGCGACGAGGGGCGGCACCTCCCGCCCGAGGTGCTGGAACGGCTCGACGCGGTGCTGTATGACATACAGGATCTCGGCGTGCGCTTTTATACGTTTATCGCGACGCTGATCGGCGTAATGGAGGACTGCGCCGCCGCGGGCAAGGAGGTGATCGTGCTCGACCGCCCCGCGCCGCTGGGCGGCGAGACGGTAGAGGGCAATTTGCTCGACCCCGCCTACCAAAGCTTTGTCGGCCCGTACACGCTGTGCATCCGCTATGGGCTGACGGCGGGCGAATTGGCGAATATGGTCAACGCCGAGCGCGGCCTTGGCTGCCGCCTGACTGTCGTGCCCTGCGCGGGCTGGCGGCGCGGGCAGCTTTTCAGCGAGACGGGCAACCTCTGGATGGCGCCCAGCCTCGCGATCCCGCACTTCGACACCGCGCTGCTCTACCCAGGCGCCTGCCTGTTCGAGGGGACGAACCTGTCCGAGGGGCGCGGCACGGCATGCCCGTTCGAGATGATTGGCGCGCCGTTTGTAGACGGCGCGCGGCTGGCGGCGGAAATGAACGCGAAAAACCTGCCCGGCGTCCGCTTCACCGCCGCCTATTTCACGCCCTCCGCCTCCAAATGGAAGGGCGAGGCGTGTGAAGGCGTTCAGCTTCACATCAGCGACCCGCATGTGATCCGCCCCGTGCGCACCGCGCTGGAGCTGCTGTACGCCGTACGCGCACACTGGCCGCAGGAATTTGCGTGGAAAACGCGTGACGGTGTACCGCACCGCTTCATCAGCCTGCTGACGGGCTGCGGCGCGTTCGAGGACGACGACGCCATCCCGCCGCTGGACCGGCTGCTCGCCCAATGGGAGGCGGACAGCGCCGCGTTTGCCCGGCGCAAGGCGGCGTACCAGCTTTACGAATAAGAATCGGAGAGCCGCGCTGAGAGACGGTTCCATAAGAAAATGAAGCCGCAGACGCTTTGTTTTCTCATCTCACCGCCCCGTGCGGCTTTTCCTGAAAATTTTAAGGAGGAAAGTTTTATGACTTTACAGGAGCAGATTGGCCAGCGCCTTGTGACGGGCTTCCCGGGCACGGAGCTGACCGAGGATTTCCGCCGCGTGGTGCGCGAGAGCAAGATCGCGAACGTGATCCTGTTCCGTGAAAACATCGAGAGCTGCGAGCAGCTTCGCCGCATCTGCGACGAGATCCAGCGGCTGGTGCGCGAGGCGACGGGCCACGGCGCGTTCATCACGATCGACCAGGAGGGCGGCACCGTGACGCGCCTGCCGGCGGACGCGGTCAACGTGCCGGGCGCGATGGCCATCGCCGCCACGGGCGACCCGGAGAACGCCTATCGCGCGGGCCTGCTGACCGGGCGCGAGCTGCGGGCGCTGGGCGTCAATTTCGACCTCGCGCCCAGCGTGGATGTCAACAACAACCCGAAAAACCCGGTGATCGGCGCGCGCAGCTACGGCGACGAACCGGACACGGTGTCCCGCTACGCCGCACGCATGATCCAGGGGCTTTTGGACGGCGGCGTGCTGTGCTCGGCCAAGCACTTCCCGGGGCACGGCGACACGGACGCGGATTCCCACCTCTCGCTGCCCTGCGTGGACAAAAGCCGCGAGGAGCTCGAGCGGATGGAGCTCGCGCCGTTCCGCGCGGCCGTCGCGGCGGGCGTGCCCGCGGTGATGACGACCCATATCCTGTTCCCGCAGCTGGAGCCGGGCGGCGTGCCCGCGACGATGTCGCGCCGTATTATGACGGGGCTTTTGCGCGAGGAGATGGGCTTCAATGGCCTGATTATCAGCGACTGCATGGAGATGCGGGCCATCAAGGACCATTTCGGCACGGTCAACGGCGTGATTGCCGCAATGGCGGCAGGTGTGGATTTGGTATTCGTCACGCACGATACGCTGCTGGGCGGCGAGGCCGCGCGAGCCGTGGAAAAGGCCGTGGCGCGCGGGCGGCTGGATGCGGCCGAAATGGAGGAAAGCTCGCGGCGCATCCTGTCCTATAAGGAAAAATGGGTCGACAACACGGCGGCGGGCGCATTTGATTTCGACGCGGCGCGCGCCGAAAATGAAGCCATGCTGCAGGCCACCATCACCGAGACGCACCGCCCCGCGGCGGGCGTGCCCGCGCTGGGGGATACGCCGCTGTGCGTCGGCTGCCCGGCGTACCGCACCTCGCTGGTCGGCAATGTGGACGACGGCAGGGCGAACCTGTTCGGTACACGGATGGCGCATGAGCTGCACGGCGCGGCGGCGGCGATGTCCGCCGACCCCGACGACGCCGAAATCGCGGCGATCGTGGAAACGGCGAAGCGCCATTCCGGCGCCGTGGTGGGCACGATCAACGCCTATCTGCGCACGGGCCAGCGCAGGCTCGTCGCCGCGCTGGCCGAGGCGGGCGTACCGACGGTGGCCGTCGCGCTGCGCGCGCCCTATGATTTAGCCGGCCTGCCGGAAAGCGTGTGGGCGCTCGCCGCCTTCGAGTACACGCCGGAGAGCCTGCGGGCTGCCGCGCGCGTGCTGCGTGGCGAGACGCCGGCAACGGGGCGGCTTTCCGTCAAGCTGTGAGCGAGCATTCAGCATCCCGGGACACGCCGCCGGCGCGTCCCGGGAATTTGGGCGAAAGGGAGGGCTTTTGATGCAGTACGCGGTCGGTTTGGACGGCGGAGGGACCAAAACAAATTTGGAGGCGCGAGGCGAGGACGGGCGCGTTTTGCTGCGCGCGGCATTCGGCTCGATGAATCTGAACAGCGCCGACGAGCGGACGGTGGCCGCGACGTTCCGGGACTGCGCAGCCGCGCTGCGCGGCCTGCCGGGCGGATTGGCCGATTGCCGCGCGGTGTGCGTCGGCAGCGCGGGCGTCAGCAATCCCGACGCGTGCGAGACGATCGAGCGGCTGCTGCGCGAAAACGGCTACGCCGGGCCGCTGCTGCTGGTGGGCGATCAGGAGGCCGCGCTGGCAGGCGCGCTGG
>CANRZX010000085.1 GCA_947644575.1 uncultured Clostridia bacterium
AGGAAACCGCTGTACTCAGAGACTACCTGACTGGCCAGTATTCGGACGGCTGGGGAGAGAGCTTTGAACAAATGGAGATCGAAGCAGAGGACGGGGTACTGTTCGTTCATTTCTGGAACAGCGAGCAGTTTCACATCGCGCTCGACAGGAATCCTGTTTTAGAGAGGGAAAGCGCATTGGCGCAGGCTCAGCCTGTATACAAACGCCCTAAGATGAAACTTGTGGGCGAGGATGGGAATATCTTTGCCATCCTCGGCAGAGCGTCAAGACTTTTGTACTGCGCGGGGCAGGAGGATCAGGCAAAAGAGATGGTGAAGCGCGTCACGGCGTCGTACAGTTATAGCGACGCGCTGTTCATTGTGAGCGAATATGTAGAGACTGAGTTGTCCGAACCATCCTACTCTGAGCACATGGACGGCGAGAAACAGAAAGGCGGCAATGCGCGGTGAATGAGAAATATGAGATCACTGACATTTCGCACCCGGATTACCCCCATCTGCATCGTGTTCGCGCCTTACGGGAAATCGACGCGGATATCCACAAGGGTGATCTGGGCGGGTATGTGCAGAGCAGGGAAAACCTGTCCCAGAAAGACAGTTGCTGGATTTTCGGTGACGCCATTGCCTGTGGGGAAGCACTGGTCAGCCAGTATGCGAGAGTATCGGGTCACGCAGTAATCTGCGGCAGCGCCCTTGTTTCGGGCGGGGCGTGCGTCAGCAGGAATGCGGTGATCGAGGATCAGGCGATGGTTCTGGCCGGAACAGTCGGCGGTGACTGCTTTATCAGCGGGAACGCCTGCCTTGCCCAAAACCCGAAGTCCAATGTCGCGCCGAGCGTTACCGGCCGTGCGGCAGTTTATGGCATGGTCTATGGATCTGTTATGATCAGCGGCGACTCGGTCATCCTGCCAGGCGTCAAGATTGATATGCCGACGAGGGACGTACTGGAGATCAGGGACGGCAGGGTCTGCCTCCATCGTTTCAGGGGGTGGCCGCAAAATACACCTGCGAAAAATGAGCAAAGGACGAGGGACAACGGCCCGGAACGCTGACAAACTTGTAACCATAAAACAGGAAAGGAAGGATGCCACTGGAAAAAAACGCAGAAAACAATACGATTTTGAAATCGGAGTTCGTGCTGCCGGAACATGCGGGCGGCGAGGGCTGGACAATGCTGCATGGGGATGCGATCCAGATCGCACAGAATTTTGTGCCGGGCGTATTTGACGCTGTGATCACCGATCCGCCGTATGCGTCGGGCGGCGCAACACCCAGCGAGAAAAACCGTACTACGAATCAGAAATACAGCAGCATGGATAAGGACAAGGCGCTGCCCGACTTTGCCGGAGATCAGAAAGATCAGCGAAGCTGGACGCGCTGGATGGCGGGCTGGCTTTGGGATGTCAAGAAAGCCTGCAGGCCCGGCGCGTCGGTCGTGCTGTTCATCGACTGGCGGCAGCTTCCCAGCATTACGGATGCGCTGCAATGGGCAGGCTGGATCTGGCGGGGCGTTGCTGTCTGGGACAAGATAACTTCCCGCCCCCAAAAGGGCCGGTACCGCCAGCAGGCCGAGTTCATCATTTGGGGCTCGAATGGGCCGATGCCGGCAGACCGCAGCGTCGGCTGCCTGCCGGGTGTGTTCCGGGCTACCAATCCTGTGAATCGCATCCACGTCACCGAAAAGCCCTTGCAGGTCATGCGGGATGTGGTGAAAATCTGCGCACCGGGCGGGCGCATCCTCGATCCGTTTGCGGGGGCGGGCACAACCGTGCTGGCAGGCGTACTGGAGGGATACGAGGCTGTGGGCATCGAGGTCACGGATGACTACTATCAGCGCAGCGTGGAACGAATCCGCAGGGAAATGGCAGAGCAGGAATAGAGATATGCGTGGGCGCGTTGCAACTTCCCTTTTTGCAACGCGCCCTTTTTTGATGCGATTCCCGGAACAGTTCGCGCAGCATGGCGCACGGCGGCTCATATGTCGGGAGCCTGATTTTATTTTTTTACGTCGTACAGTTTTTTGCTGCGCACCGCCTGCACCATGGGCAGCCCGGTGTCATAGTCCAGCTGGCGAGGCTCGTACTCCTCGTTTTCGCGCTGGCGGGTACAGGCGTCGTTTTCCCACAGAGCTTTTTTGCCGGCGCGCCAGGGACGCACGGCCCATTGATAGCCCCGGTAAACGTCTCGCGTGGCGTTCATGTGTTCCAGCAGCGCATCGTGCAGGCGGTCGCGCACCGCGGCATACTCCGCGCAGCAGATCTGATTTTCCACCTCATCCGGGTCTTTTTCCATATCGTACAGCTCGTCGGTATCGCACAGGTGCAAAACCAGTTTGTACCGGCCGTCTGTTACGCCGCGCATCATCTGAAGGCCGCCGAAGCCGTCATGATCCACTTCATAGCGGGTGAATTCGGTATACACATAGTCGTTGATGCGTACGCTTGCATCATAAAGCTGGGGCATCATGCTTCTGCCTTCCAGCAAACGCGGGACGGGCAATCCCATGTATTCCATCACCGTAGGCACAATGTCGATGTGCGAGGCAGGCGCGCGCACAACCTTGCCTCTTTCTCCGCCGCGGACGATCATGGGAACATTGGCGATCTCTTTGTACATCGCGGCATTTTTCATCTGCACGCGATGGTTGCCCAACATGTCGCCGTGGTCGGATGTGAACATCACCATAGCGTCGGGAAAATCACGGTCGATGATCTTTATCACCCGCCCTACCTGGTAATCCATAAAGCTGTTGGCGCCCAAAAACAGGCTCAGGCCGCCGCCGGCCGTGCGCAGTGTCTCGGGGTCGGCGTCTGCGTCTTTTCCGGCCCATAAGGTCTGCATAAACGGCTTGGTGGTCAAGTCGTCTGCATAATTGCGGCTGGCCGGCATCTTCGTATCGGCGTACATGGTGTTGAAGGGCGCCGGGCAGAGGCACGGGCCGTGCGGCTCGTCGAAGGAAAGAGTCAAAAAGAAATCGGCTCCGCGGTTCTCCTGCAAAAAGCGAATGGCACGGTCTGCGCAGCGGTGGGCATAGGTTTTGTCCTCGGTCCAGTCCGGGTCGAAGGCTGTGGCGCTCTGGCGGCTGCGCAGCTTATCTTCGTCCGACAACTCGTCCAAATAGCACCGCATATCATACCAGTATTTTTTATCAAAGCCCTCCGGGCAGCGACCGTTGCCAAAGTAATCGCCGCCGTCCAGATGCCATTTGCCCACATAGCCGCAGTGAATGCCGTTATCGGCAAGGCGCTGGCCAATGGTTTTCACATTATCGCCCAGCGGCAGCGAGTTTGCCACAACCCCGTTGGAATGGGGAAATACGCCGGTAAAAATCGCGCTGCGGGCGGGGCCGCAGACAGGTTGGCAGCTGTATGCGTTATCGTACCGGATCCCTTCGGCGCATAGCCTGTCGATATTGGGCGTGCGCATGTCCGGGTTTCCATAGCAGCCCAGCATATCCGTGCGCACGGTATCGGCCATGATCAAAATAAACTGTCTGTTCACAGTATTCCTCCTTGTGCGGTGCAACCTCCGGCTTTGTGCGGTGCGCAGGGCCTTTCCCTGCAAAAGGCCGGCGCCGGGCTTCCGTTACCACCACTTGATCTGCTCTGTAACGTATTTGCGCATACGGATAAATTCGGCGTCGCTCACATTTCGGGGATGGGGCAGATCGATGGAGAGCTGTTCCTTGATCTTTGCAGGCTTATTGGTGAGGATCAATACCTTCTGCGCCAGATAGATCGCCTCTTCGATATTGTGTGTGATAAAGATCACCGTAGTGCCGGTTTCTTTCCACAGCCGTATAACCTCATCCTCCAGATAAAAGCGCATTTTGACATCCATCTGGCCGTAGGGCTCGTCCATCAGCAGCAGATCGGGATGCATGGCAAAGGCCCGCCCGATCACCATGCGCTGCTCTGTACTTACGGAGAGCTGGCCGGGATACGATTCGGCAAATTTTTCAAGCCCCATCAGCTTCAGGATCTCGTTCTCCCGTTTTTCCCGCTTTTCCCGGGGCCAGCCTTTCATCCGCATGCCGAAGCCGATATTGCCTTTTACGGTAAGCCATGGAAAGGAGGACGGCTCCTGAAATACAAACGCGATGTCGTGTTTTTTGGGATCCGCAGGAATGCCATCGATGAGGATCCGGCCATGGGTGGGTTCGATCAGGCAGGAGAGCAGGTTCAGAAAAGTTGTTTTTCCGCAGCCGGTGGGACCAACCACGCATACAAACTCTCCTTTTTGGATGCGAAAGGAGATATCGTCCAGAACCAGGAGGTCTCCGTATTTTTTTGTGAGATTTTCTACATGGATCTTCACGCTTTCGCTCAAAACAGACACCTCTCTTACACCGTAATATCCATATTCGCGGATATTTTTTCCCGAAGCTTCAAAAATTCGGGGGACAGCATATCCCGGGGGCGGGGCAGATCGATGACGTATGTCTCCTTGACTGTTGCCGGCTGCCGGGACAGCAGCACGATCCGATCGCCCAGATACAGCGCTTCTTCGATATTGTTCGTTACGAAGAGGATCGTTTTTTTCTCGCTTTTCCAGATTCGGATGATCTCTTCCTGCATGGAATAGCGCGTCTGTGCGTCCAGCGCGCCGAAGGGCTCGTCCAGAATCAGAAGCTCCGGATCATTGGCGTAGGCGCGGGCAATGCCTACGCGCTGCTTCATACCGCCGGAGAGCTCGTGAGGAAAAGAATTTTCAAAATTCTGCAGTCCCACAAGATCGATAAACTTCTGCGCTGTTTTTCTGCGTTCATCCTTGGGTATGCCGCGCATTTTGGGGCCAAATTCCACGTTCTGCATCACTGTTTTCCACGGGAAGAGGGCCTTTTTCTGAAATACCATGCCGATGCCGGGGTCTGTTCCATGCAGCTCGCGACTGTCCAGAAAAATCTGGCCGGAGGTGGGCTGCTCCAGCCCGGCCACTGTGTTCAGAAGCACGGTTTTTCCGCACAGGCCCGGGCCAAGGATCACAAGAAATTCATTGTCGTATACGGTAAAGCTCACATTCTGAATGGCAGGGATCCCCCCATTGCGGTCGTAAAATGTTTTTGATACGTTTTTCAGCGTCAGCTTAACGGCCCGTTCATCCATGGGCAAAGCCTCCTCTCGACAAATGTGGCGAGCGCGGAGAGCAACGCCCCAATAATACCGATCACGATCATGCTGATGAAGATGAGCGCAGTATCGCCGATATCGTTGCCCAGCGTGATAAGGTAGCCTACGCCTGTTTGCGAGCCAAGCATCTCGGCGGCGAGTACGACGGCCCAGCCGGCTCCCAGCGCCACGCGGATGCCGGCAAAAATGGCGGGCAGCGAGGCCGGCAGAACGATCTCCTTCAGGATCTGAAGTGAATTTGCCTGAAACATGCGCCCCGCGTCAAGCAGAAGCTTATCCACCATTTTTACACCGGCGGAGGTGTTGACCGCCACATTGAAAAACGTGCCGATAAACACGATGAGAATCTTCGGGAGTTCGCCGATGCCGAACCAGATGGTGATGAGCGGAATCCATGCCAGCGGGGGAATGGGGCGCACGAACTCAAACAGAACGCCCACCGTGGCGGAGAACCATCTGCTCCAGCCCAGCAGAACGCCAAAGATCACGCCGAAAAGGCTGGAGAGGCCCACCGCGATGCCTACGCGCCTGAGGCTGTCCAGAATATGGACGTACAGGGGATACCGGCCGGCGGGCTTTTTCAGGATCAGCAGAAAACGCTGCCACACGGCCGAGGGGCTCGGGAAAAGATATGGCCGTAGCCGTGCGATCAGCATCCAGCCAGCAAGCAGCAAGGCAATGGACAACGCCGAGAGAAAGGCGTAAAAGATCTTTTTGCCCAACGTTCTTTTTTCCGGGTTTTCCGTCATCTTTTCATCCTCCAGTGCTCCATTCTCTGCTCTATGCGCATCAGCACCACAGAAAGCAGCGCGCCGATCCCACCGATGATCAGCATTCCGAGAACGATGATATCTGGCCTTGCAAACTGGCGACCCATCAGAATCATATAGCCAAGGCCCGAATCGGCAGCCAGCATTTCGGCCGCAACAAGCGTTGTCCACGATACGCCCAGCGCAATGCGCACGCCCGCAAAGATCATCTGCACAGATGATGGTACTCCCACTGCCCAGAAGATCTTCCAGCTTCCAGCGCCGTAGGTTCTGGCCACCTGGATCAGCGTTCGACTGGTGAGCTGAATACCCGTATAGGCGTTGATAACGCACGGGATAAAGCCGCCGAAAAATATGATGAAGACTTTCGCTTTGAAGCCAATGCCGAAGAGCATGATGGTAATGGGAATCCATGCCACCGGAGGGATCGGACGGATGATCTCGAAAACAGGCTTTACAAACTTTTCCACCGGGGGATACCAGCCCATAAACAGGCCCAGGGAAATTCCCAGCACCGCAGCCAGCAGAAAACCCACCGAGGCTACTTTGAGGCTGGACAGGATATTTGCCCCCAGCGTGGAACCCTCGGGCTTGGGATCCGACAGCTTCTGCACAAATGTCTTCAGAACCTGCGCGGGGGCGGGTAAATATCTGGTGGAAACCAGCCCTGTCTCAACAACAAACGCCCATACTGCGATAAAAAGAATCACTGTCAGTAAAGACGCGAGCAAGAAGCGGCGTCTATGCAAAAATTTTTCTTTCTTCATAATATTACTCCATGTATTCGGGGTGAAAAAGCTAAAAGATTTCCTGCAGGATAAGTGCGGCTGCACCGATTTCAAAAAGCGCGTCGCTCACATTGCGCCGCACAAATCTGGGAAGCGCTACGCCAGAGGAAAGCTGGCTCCGAACCTCCATTACCACGCTGTCGTAGTAGAAATCGCTGGCCTCAAAAAGCGTGCCGGACAAGATGACGATCTGCGGATAAAAGATTTTAATCAGGCTGACGATCCCGCAGGATAAGGCGGCCGCAGCCTCTATCAGGATATCGGCGAAGAGCATGTCGCCGTTTTCCACGCTCCGGCAGATCGTCTGCAGATCGAGGGGGAACGGATAACGGCGCTCGTCGCCCGCACGCTGCAGAGCGGCGAGCCTCTCCTGCGCTTTTCGTTCAATGAGATCGGTGGAGCAATAGGTCTCGATACAGCCGCGATTGCCGCAATAACAGCGGTCGCCGCGAAAATTGACAGAGATGTGCCCCAGCCCGCCGGAGATGTCGCGGATGACATTATTCTGCGCAATGCCGCAGCCGACGCCCTCGCTGTTTAAAATAAACATGGCGTCGCTGCAATCCAGCGCGTAGCCGTTCCACATCTCGCCAAAAAGCCATGTGTTGCAGTTGTTGTCCACTTTTGTTCTAAAGGATGTGCGCTCCTGCAGAAAATCTGCCAGCGGGATATTGCGCAGCTTTCCCCAGAGGGCAAAGTCCTTCACCACGCCGTCCTGAATCAACCCGGGAGCGCCCACGCCGATGCCCAGCACCTTCTCCGCCGGCACGCCGTTCTTTTGCTGCATTTGCAGTACCGTGTCGGCAATATGCTCCATAAACTGCGATACGTTCTCCAGATCCTGAATCGGCAGCCGGGCAGTATCCACTACGTTCAGCTTAAAATCGACCAGGGCTACGCTGAGATGCTTTTTTGAGATATTTACGCCAAAGGTGCAGGCGGCGTCAGCCCGAAGAGCCAGGCTGACGGGGTGACGCCCCCGCGCCGTTTTGACGGAGTCTATCTCTTCCAGAAAGCCGTCCTGTATCAACGCATTGGTTACCCGGGTAACGGTCGGCTTGGAAATCTGCGTCCTTTCGCCCACCTCGCTTCTGGACAGCGGCCCGTTTCTGCGGATGCAGCGCATTACGGCTCTCATGTTATCCTCACAAAAATATGGCGTTTTGCTGTTTGCAGATCTGCTTTTCATACGCATGTTCCTCTTCCCGGTTGATTCCTGCCGCAGACGGCGGCTGCGCTGCATGGCCCCCAATTGCCCGCAGCCGCCAGCTTTTTAAGTATATTACAATACATGATAAAAGAAAAGGGCAAAAGGGCCGCAGGCAGGGCAACAGCATTTACTTTTAGTGAACTGGAGCATTGAGGATAAGGGAAAGGGTATCAGTAGAGAGGGCAGCGCGGAACATCTTTTTTTTCAGGCCCATACGGCCGAGGTTGGTGTTTTTGAGCAATGGTAAAGCTGTTTTGCGCAGGACATTCAGATTCAACGGTGAATTGTCCTTTCTTGCCCGGGAGGAATCCTCGCCAAACGCAACATCCAGGCACCAATGAAGACTATTCTCGATTCCCCAGTGTCCTCGTACAGCAGTGGCAAAAGCGCAAACATCTGTCAGAGAAGTAATGAAGTAACGTGTTTCTGTGCGCAGCTGTCCCTTTTCCTCTACCTGTGAACAGACTGCACCTATCCCATGCAGGCCGTCCCACCCGGTGCTCTCCTCAAGCCAGCCGATCTCCGTTTCCAAAAAGTACTCCCGCTTTTCGATCCGCCCGTGATCCTTTTCGACCGTTTGCTTTGTTGGGCAATTCTGGGCAAAGGCCGTGAAATAATCCCGAATGCTCTCTAATATGCTTGGCTGGTTTTCTTTCACGCTCAGCACATAGTCCGCACCCTTTTCCCGGATCTTGCGCGCGATGGCCTTTTGACAACTCATTGCATCTGCCGTTACAACGCAGTTCTGGATCTCCAGAATATCCAACAGTTCCGGCACTGCGGTGATCTCATTCGACTTTTCCTCGGTCTTCAGCTCCCCAAGCGTGATATGGTTCTCACTCACAAATGCACTCACTACGTGGTATGCCTTGTGCTGGCTGTTCCCGCTGCCGCGGATGGTCTTCCCATCCACACGCACGATCTTTCCCTCTTTGCGCCAGTTGCCCAGCCAGTCCCGCAGTACCTCTGACAGCTCCTGCGGATCTACCCGCTCAAACACCCGCCGGAATGTGTCTGCATCCGGGATCCCGTTCGGTAATTCTAAAAAGCTCCGCAGCTAGCTTTCCCGCTCCTGCCCGAAGTTTTCCATGTCTGTGAAGTCCTCTCCTCCACACACTATGGTACACAACCCCATCACAAGGATATCTTCCAGCTTATGCCGCTTGTTCCCCCACGCCCGCCGTGGGTCGGTCACCTTTTCCAGTTCCTCTGCCAATCTTTTTATTCCCATACCTTTACTTTACTGCCTTTTTCAAAAAAAGTAAATGCTGTTGCCCTGGGGCCGCAGGGTGGATTAGCAGAGCGTATCCGGCCAGGATGCGCCATAGCCGGATACGAAACGGATTACCTGCCGTGGCGCGCCGCAATCGCCTCGATGGCGTCGGAAAGGAAATTGGACGCAGAGCCCAAGATCGAATCGAACTGCTCCTGCGTATAGTTGCCCATTGCCACGTATCCCTTGAGGGCGTCCAATGTCTGCTGCTTCATTTTCATGGATCCTTCCTCGTTGTCTGTAATAATGCCCATCTCATACTCCAGCGAGCAAAGCGGATTGTTTCTGATCAGATCAAGATTGGCCTCGTCGGTAGAGGGATAGCCGTCCTCCTCGTACATCCGGGTAAGATACCGGGCTGCTTCCTCCTGATTCTCCTCGATCCATTCATTTGTCATGATCACCACCTCCAGCCACTTGGTGATCGCCTCCTGGTTTTTCTCCCAGGCGGAAGGCGCCGCCACAAAGCTTGTGACGATGCCTGTTTTTGCCCATGCGTCGGAGGATATCATCACAAAATCCTTTTTATCGTCTGAAAAAACGATAGGGCCCGAAACGCCGGCTACGTCGCCCTGTCCAGTCAGAAAGGCCGTGTTGGCTGCGGAGGAATCCATGTTTACTACGTTTACATCCTCGAGAGTAAGGCCAAAGTTCTCCAGCGTTTTATAAAGGAGGAACTGATTGGTGGTGCCTACGGCGCACAGAATCTCCTGCCCGCGCCAGGCCTCCGCCGTGCCATATAACTCGGGGATCGTGCCGTGCCCCTTGCCCGCCTGCACAATGGGGTTGTCCGGCCGGGCAAAGAACGCCTGAAAACCGCCCTCGTCGCGCGCGGCCACCCCGATGACCTTCATATCCTGATTCAGCACGCCGGTGATCACGCCGCCGATGCCCGTGGAGCCGCAGTCCCATGCGCCCGCGCCCATGGCCTCTGTCATGGAAGGGCCATTTTTAAATACAACCGGGTTTACTTCAATTCCCACGGCAGCCAGCCAACCTTTTTCCTGCGCGATGTAGGTGGGCAGATGAGGCAGTGTGTTGGCAAGCAGCGCTACGTTTAAAGTAACAGGTTCGGCAAGGGGTTCGACGTCCGGCCATGGCATATCGGTGGGCGCCGCCGTGCCGGCGGTGGAGGATGGCGTCTGAGACGCGCCCGCAGCGGTGGAGGAGCCGGTGGAGCCGCCGCATGCGGCAAGACTCAGCGCAAGCGCAAGAAGAACGACGGCAGAAGTTATTTTTTTCATATTAATTTTAAACCTCCTGTTTTGGAGGGGCGTCCGCCCTGTTACATGAGCAATCGAGGGAGTGCGGACGCCCGGCTTGATTTTCCACAAGGAAAATGCGAAGAAAAGCCGTGGGGAAAACGAAAAGATGAAAGAAGAAGAGAAGGATTTTATTTCTCATTAAAATTATATCAAAAGATACAGCTTCTTTCAATCGGCAAAACAGCCAATAAAAATGGAAAGAAATTGGCGTATATCCCACAAGAGACAAAAGATATTCCACTTTTTTGTGAGAATTGTTGATTTTATTTCACTGAGAAATTATTTTTTATTTTCATCTTGAAATAAAATGGCGATGATGCTATACTGTTTACAAAGCGAAGGGTTTTATTCTTGCGCGGCACAATGCCGGCGCCGGTCCACAAATATGGAAAGGAATGAAGTGCAGAAAATGGATTATATGGAATGGTACAAAAATAAGCTGATTTCTATTTTAAATGAAATCTATGAAACGCAGGCCCATGAGATCGACCGGGCCGCGCAGTTAATGACGGACACTGCGCTGGCGGGTAAAAGCATATACGCCTTTGGCCCCTCCCACGCGGGCATGATGGTAGAAGAAATGGTCTATCGCGGCGGCGGTCTTGCCCTGGTGAGTCCCATCCACATTCCCAACCTGATGCCGAATGTGCGCCCTTATGCAATGACGACCCTGATCGAGCGTCTGCCAGGTCTTGCCACGATCACGCTGGAAAAATCTGGAATCCAGTCCGGCGATTGCCTCATAATCCACTCGGTGTCAGCCCGCATCCCGATCGTAATCGAAATGGCGATGCGCGCAAAGGAAAAGGGTATCCATGTCATCGGGATCGTGAGTAAAAACTTTGCGGAGAACGTTACCTCTTTGGATCCTTCCGGCACCATGATGATGGAGCACTGTGAAATTGTGCTGGACGACTGCGCAGAGCTGGGCGACGCATGCGTTCCCATCGAGGGACTGGGTTACAAGGCGGCTCCCACCTCCACTGTAGGCGGGGCATATGTGGTGAATTCTCTCGTCATCAAAGTTGCCGAGAAGATGTTGGCAGCCGGTGTAAAGCCGCCGATCTTCAAGAGCGGCAATGTGGACGGCGCGAATGAGTACAATGCGACGCTGATGGAAAAATACAAAGACCAGATCCACTATCTCAACTGACGCAGACGCAAAGCAGAGAGCGTCTGAAGCTTTTTCCGGCTGGATCCCCGAATGGGCGCGTTGCAAAAAGAAAGTAAAAAAGACGAACAGGGCAGCCAAAAAAGGTT
>CANRZX010000086.1 GCA_947644575.1 uncultured Clostridia bacterium
CGTGTCCGCCGTAGGCGGAATGCCGGCCGGGATTTTTGGCCGGCAAGCCGGCAACGCCGTCAGGCGTTGCCCCTGCGTTTTTTGTTTCCTTTGACGACTACGCCCACACTGCGTTCGCAGACGCGTTTCGGAGCTGGGCCGAGTGGAGTGAGCCTCTTAGACTTTTGGGAAAATTCACTCGCCACTTCGCGATCCCGCATATTCTCACGGGGAAACATTGGCCGCGCGTTCCAACCGCGGCCGATACACATTCCGATTTATTCAGCACTTACTCAAGGGCTGTCGAGCCCCTTGCGCTGCCGGCTCACAGCATCGGCAATTGGCGAATTGGGATACGTTTGAATCAATCCGGACGGTGGATTTTGATGATTACCGGCGGGCTTTCCGCCATTTATGAAACAAGCCTCAAAAAAGCGGCGCCGTCTGCCTCAGCGGCGGCCTTGCTCCAGCAGATCCTGAAAGCTGACCGCGTCCAATTGGGCGTTGATGCTGTCGGTGATGTCGCTGAAAACGCGCTGAAAAACGCAGCTCCCGGACGCGCCGCGGTTGCATTCGCCTGCTCCCTCCTCGCCGACGCAGCGCGTTAGGCGGTACGGCCCTTCTACCGCGTCGATGACGTTTTTTAGTGTAATGTCCGCCGCCGCGCGCGCCAGCTCGTAGCCGCCGCAGTTACCCTTATAGCTTTTTACGATGCCGCTGGATACCAGCTTGCCCAAGATTTTCAGCGAAAAGCGCAGCGTTACGCACATTTCCTCGCTGATGGCGCGCGCGTCGCGCCGCGTGCCGTTTTTTGCCAAGCAGTACACAATGCGCACCGCGTAATCCGATTCCTGTGTGATATGCATAAACCGCTCCCGTTCCGGCTGAGCGGGCGCAGGAGCCACCGCCGCGCGGCGGCACATCCGGCCCACCCTCATGTAAACGATGTCCGGCGCTTTTTCCTGAAAAGCGCATCTTCCCGGCCTCTCAGCGCGCGGAAAAACGCGTTCGGAACGCGCGCCAAGCGCTTTGAGGCGGGCGCTCAGTCTAAAAAGTCGCGCAGCTTCTTCGAGCGGCTGGGGTGACGCAGCTTGCGCAGGGCCTTGGCCTCAATCTGGCGGATGCGCTCGCGTGTGACGTTGAATTCCTTGCCGACCTCCTCGAGCGTGCGGGGACGGCCGTCCTCCAGACCGAAGCGCAGGCGCAGCACCTTCGCTTCACGCGGGGTGAGCGTCTGCAGCACGCCGGAAAGCTGCTCCTTCAGCAGTGTGTGGCTGGCGGCCTCGGCGGGGACGGGCGCGTCCTCGTCGGGGATAAAGTCGCCGAGATGGCTGTCTTCTTCCTCGCCGATGGGCGTTTCCAAGCTCACGGGCTCCTGCGCGACGCGCATGATCTCCCGCACCTTGTCCGCCGGCATGTCCAGCTCCAGCGCGATCTCATCCGCCGTCGGGTCGCGACCGTTGCGGTGCAGCAGCTGGCTGGAGACCTTTTTCACCTTGTTGATCGTCTCAACCATGTGAACCGGGATGCGGATAGTGCGCGCTTGATCCGCGATCGCGCGGGTGATGGCCTGCCGGATCCACCATGTGGCGTAGGTAGAGAATTTGAAGCCCTTGGTGTGGTCGAATTTTTCCACGGCCTTGATCAGACCGAGGTTGCCCTCTTGGATCAGATCGAGAAACTGCATGCCGCGCCCGACGTACCGCTTCGCGATGGATACCACTAAGCGCAGGTTTGCCTCGGACAAGCGCTTGCGCGCCTTTTCGCCATCCTCTCCGCCGCTCTGGATCTTCAGGGCAAGCTCGATTTCCTCCTCCGGTGTCAGCAGCGGCACGCGGCCGATCTCCTTCAGATAAACCTTCACCGGGTCGTCGATGCTCACGCCCTCGGCGGACAGCGCGCTTTCCAGCACGTCGACGGTATCCTCGGTCAGCGTAAATTCCTCAATCTCGGAGTCCGGCTCGTCGATGATTTCGATGTTGTTGGCGTCCAGCGCTTCATACAGCTTGTCCACCAGCTCGACCTCAAAGCCGATCTCCTCCAGCGCGTCGTTGATTTCCTTTGTCGTCACCTTGCCGTTGCGCTTGCCCAGCTCAACAAGGCTCAGGATGATGTTTTTCTTTTCTCCCATTCCGTATGCTTCCTTTCCCGTCTTTTCCGGCTTCCTATATATATTATCCTTGCTGGGGGAACGCCCCGTGATCCCGACGGCGGACCGTTATGCCTTTTTCTGCTTGAGCGTCTGCAGATATTCGGCCAGCTCCTCGGCCGAGCGCCCAGCCGCTGTGCTGCTGACGGGGCGGCTGTTTTCGATGCGGTCCAAATACATTTCCACATCGCGCTCGCTGATGCCCACATCGTAATTCTGCGCGAGGATCCGGCCGATCAGGGACACCGTCTCGTCGGGCAGCTCCTCGCTGATGGCCGAGAGGTCGAGGTATTCGCCGCGCGCGCTTTTCTCGCACAGAAGCGTATACGCGCGGCCCAGCCCCGCGTCCAGGAACGCGTCCCCCCGAAGCCGCGGCGCTACAAGGCTCAGGAATTCGGGGGTTTTCAAAATGGCCGCCACAAGCTGCTGCTCGGCGAAGGCGACACCCAGCGCCTTTTGCCCGCCCTGCGAATACGGCACCCGGATGCGTCCGCCCGCGCCCTCGCTGAGCAGGGCCTGCTCACGCTGCTTGGCCGCGCGGCGGCTGCGCGCGCGGATCGCGCCGTCCAGCTGCGCGAGGATCGCCGCCTTTTCGACGTTTGTTTCCTCGGCAAGGCGCCCGGCGTAGACGTCGCGCTCGGTGGGCGTGACGCGTCCGGCCAGCACGCCGATGGCGTCGCGCAGATAGCCCAGCCGCCCGTCCGGCGCGGCGATGTCATACCGCGCTCGCGCCTGAGCCAGCTCGTATTCGATCGCGTTGTCCGAGCCGTCGAGCAGCGTCCGGAAGCGATCCGCGCCGAATTTCTTGATGAATTCGTCGGGATCTTTCGCGTCGGGAATTTTCAGCACCGACACCCGGAGCGGCGACGCGCTTAAAAGCTCAATGGCGCGCTTGGTCGCCTTCTGTCCCGCTTCGTCGGAATCGTAGCACAGCACGACCTCGTCGGCGTATTCGCTCAGCAGCTTCACCTGCTCGGCCGTCAGCGCCGTGCCGCACCCCGCCACCGCCGTGGGAAAGCCCGCTTGGTGCATGGAGATCGCGTCCAAATTGCCCTCACACAGCAGGTAGCGCCGCTCGGCAGACTTCTTGGCGTAGTTCAGCGCGAAGAGCGTCCGGCTCTTTTTATAGGCCAGCGTCTCGGGGCTGTTGACATATTTGCCGCCAGGCTGCTCGGGGTCTAATTTGCGGCCGCTGAACGCGATGACGTTGCCGCGCAGATCGAAGATCGGGATCATAACGCGCCCGCGGAAAAAATCGAACGTACTGCCCTTTTCGCTGCGCTTGAGCAGCCCCGCCGCGATCAGCTCCTCCTCGGTATAGCCCAGTCGCTTGAGGTGGTCGCCCGTCTCGTGAAAGCTGTCGGGCGCGTAGCCCAGCCCGAAGCGGCGGATGGTACTGTCTGTGAGCCCGCGCCCGCGCCAGTATGCCCGCGCGAAGCGCCCCGCGTCCGAGTTGAGCGAGGTGAAGAAAAAGCGCGCCGCGTCCTTATTCGCGCCGAGGATGCGCGTGCGCAGGCGGCCCGTTTGGTCGTCCTCCTCGGGCAGGGGCATCCCCGCGCGCCCGGCGAGAAATTTGACGGCCTCGACGTAGTCCACATTGTTGATGCGCTTGATGAAGGTGATGACGTCCCCGCCCGCGCCGCAGCCGAAGCAGTAGAACGACTGCGTTTCGGGGTAGACGACAAAGGACGGCGTCTTTTCATTATGGAAGGGGCAGAGCCCCGTATGCGTGCGCCCGCGGCGGCGAAGCTGCACGTAGCTTTCCACTACGTCCACAATGTCGCTGCGCTGCACCAGCTCGGTGATATATTCGCGTGGGATCAAGCTGCCGCCTCCTTACGCCGCAGATTTTCAAAATACGGCAGACATTTTTCAAAAAATATTCCTTTGGTTTGCTTCTAAAGAAAAATGATATGCCAGTAAAGCTTTTAACCGGTTTTCAGATGTCGCGGGGGAGGCATTGACTCTCCCGCAAGGCCCGTGAGTACATTCTCAGGTGGGGCAAGTACCGTCCCGCCGGGGCCCCGCGGCAGGATGTCGGATTCCAATAACCGGTAATTTTCCAGTAAAAACTGTAGTTTTTTCAAAAACACGTTCCCGCGCGGCTTTCGCAGGGAAGGTCTTAGCCCTCCCGCAAGGCCCGAGATCACGTTTCCGGGCGGGGCAAGCCCCGCCCCTACAACACTTGGAAACAGATTGTAAATATTTTGATACAATGATATTTCAATCCCGACCCTCGTCGCCGCGTCACACCCCGCGCCACTTTTGCGGGACAAACAGTTCCTCATATACGCGCGTGGCGTATTCGTCGCTCATACCGGAGATATAATCCGTCACGGCGCGGTCGACGCCCTCATGCCACATAATGTACAGAAAATCCTGCGGCATATGCGTGGGCGCTTCGCGGAAATGCTCGTACAGCGCTGCGATTAGCCCGTCTACCTTCTGCTCCTCGCGTTTAGCGACCGGGTCGACATACACGGTACTGTACATAAAATCGTGCAGCGCGTCATACGCGGCGGCGGTCTCGGCGTCCATGCCGATCTCCTCAGCGCCGTGCGCCACAAGCGCCGCGATCAGGGCCGTGATGCGCTGGGATTTGGTCTCCCCCAAAACGTGCGTGATCTCCCTCGGCAGGTCCTCGTTTTTCAGAATTCCGGCCGAGACGGCGTCCTCAATGTCATGATTCATGTAGGCGATGTGATCCGCGTAGCGCACAATGCGCCCCTCACGCGTCGTCGCCCACGCGCCGCGCGTGTGCGTTACGATACCGTTCAGCACCTCCTGTGTCAGATTCAGCCCCGTGCCGCCCTTTTCCAGCTTTGTCACGACGCGCACACTCTGCTCATAGTGGCGAAAGCCGCCCGGGCACAGCCGGTTCAGCGCCCGCTCGCCCGCGTGGCCGAACGGCGTGTGGCCTAGGTCGTGCGCCAGCGCGACGGCTTCGGTCAGATCCTCGTTCAGACGCAGCGCCCGCGCGATGGTGCGCGCGATCTGGCTGACCTCAAGCGTGTGCGTCAGCCGCGTGCGGTAGTGGTCGCCCTCGGGAGAAAGGAATACCTGTGTTTTCTGCTTCAGGCGTCGGAATGCCTTGCAGTGGATGACGCGGTCCCGGTCGCGCTGATAGCACGTGCGCAGGGGGCACGGCTCCTCAGGTACGGCGCGGCCGCGGCTGGCTTCGCTCAGCGCCGCGAAGGGCGAAAGCGTTTGGCGTTCGATTTCCTCTGTACGCTCGCGTGCCGTCATACGACCGCCTCCCTTGTCCCGCCGCCTCTTTGCGGCCGCTCCGTTTTGTTTACGGGCTCTCCGTTTTGCCCGAAAAAGCTTTTCATATACACTATACGACAAGCAGGCGGTTTTCCCTTTATTTTCATTCGCGTTCGCTTTCCCACCGACAAAAAATGAAATTATCGCTGCTTTCAAAAAAGCAAAAGCCGCACCGTTTCAGGCTTCTCGCCCATTCGGTGCGGTTTTGTAAATGGTCAAACCGTCTAAATGGAGACGGTGAGGAAGAAATATGGTAAATTTGAATGTCTCCTAAAAAAGGGGACAGGTATAGTAAGGTGACAGGCAGGAGAAAAAGTGGGGAAGGCTTTCAAATGCCCGAGAAAACAAACCGGTAAAGCACACAGAAGAGCTCAGGAAAATGCTTATGTCGTCGTATCAATCGGGAAAACCTGCTCCAAAATCCAGAAAGGATACGGCATATCCTCGTTGGCTCACCCGCTCTTATTGCAGCGTATTTTGCAACGCGCCCGGCATAGGTCTTACGGATCATCCGTTATCAGGGGGAATTCCGTAATGCGCAGGCTTGTGCAGCCATACGGCAACAGGCAGATGACCGTATCGTCGCCGGTGCGCCGCGGGACTACGGGATAAGCGGCGGCGCCGCGCGCCATATCCCACGCGATGGGCACGGCGGGCACCGTCATGCTGAGCCCCGCGCCCTGCGGGGAGAAGGGATACGCGCCGATTTCGCGCGCCTGCAGCACGCTATTTTCCGCAGCGGAATCCGAAAGCGCATAGCGCCACTCGCTGCGGGGCAGCACCTCGTAATCGCAGTGGGGAAAGGCCTTCAGTAGGTCGTCGCTTGGGATCTGCCGCCACGCCTCCTCGATGGCGGCCGCAAATACGAGCGGCCCGCGTGTGACAGCCGTCATGCGCTCCGGCCTTGCCTCCTGAAGCGTCTCCCACGCAAAGCGAATCTGCAGGACGGTTTTTGTTCCGCTGTGGGAGAGCCTCACCCAATCGCGTTCCGTCACCGGCGTGTCGTTCACAAACATTTTGCCCGCGTATCCCGGCCTGCGGAGCAGCAGGTCAAAACAGACAGGCTGTGCGGATTCCACGGTAATGCACGCGCTGTCCCGGAACGGATAGGAGGAATCGACGCGCAGCATGAGCGGCACGCCCTGTACCGTGGTCTCGGCCGCGCAGGGGGCATAGCCGCAGACCGCCAGCCCGCCCGGCGCGCGCATGAGGAGCGAAGCCGCGAATTTGGGCCACGCCTGGCTCATATTGACCGTACAGCACCCAAAATGCGGCTCCAGCCCATAGATATTTGCATCCGGGCCGTTGGTGCGGAAAATCGGGTCTTTCTGCACGGAGGCCTCCACCTGATTGACCTGCTGGTCGTATTGGTGCGCCCACATGTCCGGGCTGAAGGCCGCGGGCAGCGCGTTATAGGCCACACGCTCCCACCGGTCCGCCCATTTGGCGTCGCCTGTCACGGACAGCAGGGTTTCAAGCGTATACAAAAGCTCGGCAACGGCGCACAGCTCCGTGCCCTGCACCGGGCTTTTCCCGGACAGGCATTCGTCGCCCGTCATCACCCCGGTGACCATGCCGTGGTACGTATCCAGCAGCTCCAGCGCGCGCCCGGCAAAAAGCCGGTGCCTGTCCTGACCGGACATCCTGCCATACAGCGCGCCGCTTTTCAGCATCATCATGTTGTTTACGGCGTGGCTCATCTGGCTCCAGCGCCCCTTTTCCTGCGGCGCTCTGTACGGCCACGCGTCAAAAAACGAGAACCAGTCAAAGCCCTGCGCCTGCAGCTTCTGCGCCAAATGCAGCAGCCATTCCTCTGGCTGGCGCTCGTAGAGCCACCAGATCGGGATCAGGCATTCAAACCAGCGCATTTGCGCCCAGCCCGACAGCGTGTAATGATCGATATGGCGGTCGATGTACCGCAGCGCGGCGCGCACGGCGGGCTGTACGCGGGCCTCGCCGCTCACGTCTTCATACACCGTCAGCACCTTCAGGATCAGGAACAGCGCCCACAGATCGGCGGCGCTTTTTTCCTTCTGCGACGTGCCGGGGCCAAGCCAGCCGTCCGGCTGCTGCCGGTCAAGGATGCAGTCCATGCAGCGCGCCGCGCGCTGCTGCAGAGCCTTGTCCCCCAGCAGCCATGCCAGAGGGATCAGCCCGTCCAGCCAGTAGGGCGCGCGCTCCCAGCCCTCCTCTGCGCCGCCGAACCATCCGCTGTCTTTGACGTCCGGCCAAAAGCGGTCCAAATTGCCGCACAGGCCCTCCGCCTGAATCTCCAGCTGCCGCCGCAGCCAGCCCGCGGGGCGTATCTCTCTTACAGAAAGCGGTTTTAAGGCCAACGGCCGCAGCGTTTTCATAATGCCAACTCCTTTTGCGGATCCCGGCAGACGGTCGGGCCGCCGGTTCCATATTTTTGGTTTCTTAAAAAACAGTCGCGCCGAACGGTTCGGCGCGGCTGCTTTCAGTCTGTCGCCAGCCTCACAGCATCAGGGCAAAGACGCCGCCCTGCACGCTGCGGGCAATGAACGCCACATAGCGCCCGGTTTTAGTGTCGTACCAGTCGGAGAAGGGTACGCGGGAGGTGGTCTCGCGCAGTTCCTTCGCAAGGGGCGCGACCAGCGCGGCGCGCACGGCGGGGTCGTCGGCAAGGCGCGCCGTCCAGCAGAGCCAGTCGGATTTTGTATAATCCGCGCGGGAATCCAGCGGCAGGCCGTAGGTGTTGACGCGCGGCAGGTAGCTGGCCGTCTCGGCGGCATAAAAGCTGTCAGGCAGCAGGCCAAGGCGCAGCACCTTGTCCCACAGCAGGTTGTACTTCATGCTCCAGCCGCGGCCGTCCAGCGTCAGCGGGGTATTGCCCCCGCCGCCGATTTTTTCCAGCAAATGCGCGGCCATCGTTTTGGCCTGCGCGGCGCTGTTTTCATCGCCGGTCAGGCGGGCATAGCAGGCGACGCCCACAATGGCCTTGGCGGCAAGGTTGACATTGTGCGCCAAGTGTCCGGCAAAGTCGTCAGTGCAAAGCTGCTCGTCGGGGTCCTCGCCGTATTGCACGAGATATTTCACCCATGCATCCAGCAGGGGGTGATACTCTTCGGCCAGCGTGGGGTCCGCGCCGTAGACGCGGGCGGCCTCCAGCATAATCAGCATATTGCCGCATTCCTCGACCGGCATCTGGTAGCGGGGATCCCACACATCGGCGCCCGCGGGGTACAGGTAAAACGGGGGCGGGCTGGCCTTGGCGCCAATCTGCCGCCGCGCCGCATACACCTGCCCGGTGGCCAGCGGGTAGCGGCCCACGTCGTGCGGGGCAAAGTCGCGGTCCCATACGGGCATCGAGGCGAATTCCAGCACCGGGCGGCAGAGCGCGTTGACCAGCTCGGGGCAGTAGCGCAGGAACAGCGGGATCGACGGATAACTCACATCCACAGTGCCGATACAGCCGTTGGAATCGTTCTCCTTGGAGAGAAACGCCATCTCGTCCTTTGGCGTCGCGATCAGCTTGTGCGCGGCGAACGTGTGCCGCCACGCGGCGCTCGCGATTGCCTCATAGTCCTGCCCGCCCGCGGCCCGGGCGTCGGCGCTGACGCGCGCGTCAAGGTCGGCGCAGCGCCGCAGGATCTCGTCAAAATGCTGCTGCGCGTACAAAATTGCGTCGGTGATCTGGCGGCCGTCGCGGCGGTACCACGCCTTGCACAAATCGCCGAAGTAGTTGATGGACGCAATATCGTCGTAGGCGATCACGGCCCGGACCGCCGGGCCGCCGGGCACAAGGCCGCAGGCCGTCTGCACCCCGTCGCCCACCGCCTGAACGACGCCGTCGGCGCTGAGGTACAGATAGCCCCAGTCGATCGTGATGTGATCGGCGGAATGGCACAGCGGCTTTTGCGTCTCCTGCCCGAGATAGGCGGTCTGCCAGCCGCCAAGGGGATACGCGCCGCTTGTCATATGCGGGCGGATCTCGCCGTCATAGCAGAGCTTGTCGGACAGGTGCAGCCGGACCCGCACCTCATGCGCCTTGCCGTCGGCAGCCTTTGCCGCAAACGTGACGAGCGTGAGCGGCATGCTCAGCAGATCAAAATCCTCCGGCAGGGCGGGCGCGGCGAAGGTGGTTGTCAGCTCCACGCCGCCAAAGGCGCTGACGAATTGGGTGCGGGTGGCGGTGACTTTCAGCTTTGTCAGCTCCGCCTCCGGCTCCGGCCCCGCGCCGAGAAAGCGGCAGGATGCCCCATCAACGGTCAGCACGCCGCGAATGGGCTTGGCCGGGCCGCTCCAATGGCAGGTATCTGTCTGTGTCATCGTGTCGGCGGGCATCCAGACGGACAGATACGGGTCGGATGTCACCAGCGGAATGGCGGGAAGTCTGTCAATCTCAGGCATAAAAATAATCTCCTCGCTGTAAAATCAGCCCTTCAGGCCCTGAATGGAGATGCCCTCGACAAGGTTCTTCTGGAAGAAGAAAAACAGCGTCAGGATCGGCACCAGAGACAAGGCGGACATGGCGAAGGTCGCGCCGTAGTCGGACATGGAGCTGTCGTTGAACATCTTCAGCGCGTAGGCGACGGTGTAGTAGGAGGGCTTGTTCAGGTAGAGCAGCGCGCCCATAAAGTCCTCCCAGCTGCCCATGAAGGTCAGCACGCCGACCGTGACGAGGGACGGCACGATCATGGGGACAATGATGCGGAAAAAAACGCTGTACCAGCTGCAGCCGTCAATTTTGGCCGCCTCGTCCAGATCGCGTGGGATGCCGCGGATGAACTGCATAATCAGGAAAATATTGAAACCGCTGGCAAAGAACGCCGGTACGATCATGGGCAGGTAGCTGCCGACCCAGCCCATCTTGTTGAACAGGACGAACCGGGGGATCATCATCACCTGGCCGGGCAGCATCATCGTGACGACCATCAGCACGAACCAGAAGTTGCGGCCCCGGAAACGGATGCGCGCCAAGCCGAAGGCGACCAGCGCGGAGGAAAGCGTCATGCCAATGGAGGACAGAATCGCCACAAACAGGGAATTTTTGAAGAAGGTGGTGAACGAGTAGCCGCCAAAGCCCTTCCAGCCGATTTTATAGTGCTCCAGCGTGAAATTCTGCGGGATCAGAGAGGTTGCCGTGGAGAAGATGTCCCCGTTCGGCTTGAAGGAGGACGCCACCAGCCAGAGCACCGGGTACAGCATGGCAAAGCTGACGATCAGCATCAGCAGATGATAAATGAGCGTGCTGATTCTGCGCCGCGCGGAAACGCTGTGCCTGAGATCGTTGATCGAATGATTACGCATACCGCTTTACCGTCCTTCCGATTCGTAGTAGACCCACGCGCTGGAGGAGCGGAAGATCAGCGCCGTAAAAAAGGCAATGATCAACAGCATGAACCATGCCATCGCGCTGCCGTAGCCCATCTCAAACTGCTTGAACGCCTTGTTGTACAGATGGACGCCGTAGTACAGGGTCGTATTCAGCGGCTTGCCGCCGGTGATCAGGTAGCTGGAGTTGAACGCCTGGAACGCGCCGATCACCTGATTGATCAGGTTGAAGAAGATGATGGGCGTCAGCATCGGCAGCGTGATGGAGAAGAAACGGCGCACCGGGCCCGCGCCGTCCATGACGGCGGCCTCGTAATAGCTCTGGGGAATGTTCTTGATGGCGGCGAGGAAAATCAGCATCGAGGAGCCGAACTGCCAGATGCCCAGCGCGATCAGGGTGCCCAGCGCCGTCTTGGGGTTGCCGAGCCACGCGGTGCTATCCGGCAGGCCGAAGAAGCCCAGAATCTGGTTGATGACGCCCTTGGGGGAGAAAAGCTGTTTCCACAGCAGGGCGATGGCAACGCTGCCGCCCATCAGCGAGGGAATATAGAAGGCGGCGCGGTAAAAGGCGGTAATACGGGTCGCGCGGGCCAGCACCATCGCGACAAGCAGCGCCACTGTCAGCTTGATGGGAACCTGAATCAGCGCAAACTTGAAGGTGACCTTGAAGGATGTCCAAAACAGGTCGTCCTCAAAAAACATCTTTTTGAAGTTGCCCAATCCGACCCACACGGGCTCGGAAAGGATGTTGTAATTGGTGAACGCAAGGTAAAGCGAGGTAAAGAACGGAATGGCGGTGAATACAACCGTACCGATGATGAAGGGCAAAACAAACATGTAGCCCGCTACATTGTCACGGTCAAAAAAGCTGCCGAGCCGATGTACCAAGCTGGGTTCTTTTTTCATCGGAAAGCTCCTTTCCTGCAATTTTAGTGATTCAAAAAATCGCGCCGAAGGGGTCGTCCTTCGGCGCGATCACA
>CANRZX010000087.1 GCA_947644575.1 uncultured Clostridia bacterium
GAGATTTCGCAAATTCGCTTGTTTTTTCGCGATTTTTCGCCAAGATGCAAGTCAGCCAAATTGGGATGTATCCTACGCATCGCTGTACCGATCCGAAAAAATCTGCGCCCCAATCCACAATGGCCGCACGTTTCCTGTCGAATTTTTGCTTGCTTTTTTAGGGCGGCTTTGGTATACTTGCAAATGGAATCCGGCGGTGCTTTGCGCCGTCCGCGTTTTGCAAAGAACGAAAGTTGAATTACGATGAGGTCCATATATCGCTCTGATAGGGAGAGCAGTCTCTACGCCCGGCCGTAAATCGGGTGCTATGTCCTCCATCGACGGACATTGTCCGTCCATTGCTGTTTTTGAGCAATTGCCTGTTTTGCCGCGGGACGTTTGATCCCGCCGGCCGGATCAGCGCTTTTGCCAAAAGCGGCGCTGTTAGTGTGGTCGCCATGCGCTTTGAGGCTTGGCGGCCTTTTTATTTTTGGGACAGCTTTCAAAAAATGTGACATTTTCTGAAAGGGGCTACAAGTCATGCTGCACTCAATTTTTGATGTTCACACGCACTACGACGAGACGGTTTTTGACGCCGACCGCGCCGAAGTGCTGGAAAGCGAGCGCGCGTCCGGCGTCTGCGGCGTGATCAATTCCGGCTCCAGCGTGCCGTCGTCCCGGCGCTCGATCGACTTGGCGCATCAGTTCGGGCATGTCTACGCCAGCGTGGGCGTTTTCCCGCTGGAGGCCTACGATGTGCCGGAGGGCTGGCTGGAGCAGATCGCCGGGCTGGCGCGGGACAGCCGGTGCGTTGCCGTGGGGGAAATCGGTCTTGACTACCATTTGGAGGATGGCGTCGGCCCGAGTGAAGCGCAGCAGGAAAGCCAGAAGCACGTTTTTTGCGCGCAGCTTTCGCTGGCGCGTGAGCGCGGGCTGCCCGTCGTCATACACGACCGCGACGCGGACGAGGACACAATTGCCTTGCTGCGCGAACAGCCGTGTCCCGGCATGATCCACCGCTTTTTCAGCCGTGCCGAATACGGGTTCCGCCTACTGGAGATGGGGCTCTCCCTCGGCATCGGCCCGGCCATTACCTATCCGGACGCGGGAGAACTGATCCGCGTCGTCCGCGAGATGCCGCTCGACCGTCTGCTTTTAGAGACGGACGCCCCGTTTTTGCCCAGCGCGCGCTTTGCGGGGCAGCGCGCGACGTCTCTGATGATCGGGGACGTATGCGAAACCATTGCGCGGGTGCGCGGGGATGTCGATGCGCAGCAGGTCGCGCAGGCTGCGCGGGAGAACACGCGCCGGATGTTCGGCGTGTAAAGCCTACCGGTCTTTCCGGCGGGCTTTAAGGGACTCTCATTCCCGGCTCATGTCCAGGAATGAGAATAGGTTAAATAACTTTTTAGACAGTTTGGCAAGGGGCTGTTGGAGATTTGCCATTTCCCGGCGCAAATGCGCCGGTTTTGGGGGAAGGCGCGCGCCGCGCGGCGTTTGCCGGAAAGTGCGCCCTTCGGCTCGGTATATAGGAATGTATTCACAACTGGAGGAATCTGAATGAAAAGCAAGCTGGACAACTATTTCAAAATTTCCCAGCGCGGCTCCACGATCGCCACAGAATTAATCGGCGGCGCCACCACCTTCGCGACGATGGCTTACATCCTCGCGTACATGACCGGCGCGATGAGCGCCGTCCCGGGCATCGATCTGACGGGCGTGCTGCTCTGCACCGCGCTGATCACGGCGGCGGCCTGCATCGCGATGGGCTTTTTCGCCAATGCGCCAATCGCGCTGGCGCCCGTGCTCGTCATCCCGAACCTTGTGGCCGCGATGGTCGCGAGCGGCGACGCCACATACGGACAGGCGTTCGGCATGGTCGCCATCTCCGGCATCATCTTTCTTCTGATCTCGGTGTTCAAGCTGCGCGAGCTGTTTGCTAAGAGCCTGCCGAAGAACATCAAGATCGGCATCGGCGGCGCGGTTGGCCTGCTGATTGCCAGCATCGGCCTGAACACCTCCGGCCTTGCCGCCGCGGGCGAGGACGGCAGCTTCATCAATTTCAGCGACAACAGCGTCGTGCTGGGGCTGATTGGTCTGGTGATCGCGCTGCTGCTGACGTATCTGAAAATCAACATCAACGGCCGCACCTACCGCGTCAAGGGCGCGCTGCTGATTTCCATCGTCGTCACCACGATCATCGGCATCCCGATGGGCGTGACCGTCCTGCCCGAGAGCATTTTCACGAGCGGCGCGCTTGCCTCGATCGGCAATGTGGCGTTTCAGGTGGACATTTTCGGCGCGCTGAAGCTGAGCTTCATGCCGTTCATCATCATGCTGCTCATCAACGACTTTTTCGGCACGCTGGGCACGGGCCTCGCGATGGCGGGCAAGGCCGGGCTGCTCGATGAGGACGGCAACTTCCCCGCGTTCGGCAAGGTGTTTCTGGTGGACTCCGCCTCCACGATTGTCGGCAGCCTGTTCGGCATCACGACCGTCAGCTGCTTTGCCGAGAGCGCCGCGGGCGTCGAGAGCGGCAGCCGCACCGGTCTGTCGAACCTGAGCACCGCATTTTTCTTCCTGCTGTGCATGCTGTTCAGCCCGCTGTTCCTGATGATCCCCGGCGCGGCGACGGGCAGCGCGCTGATCGTTGTGGGCATTTCGATGCTGGAGACGCTGCGCGACGTCGATTTCAACGGCGCGGAATTCCTGCCCGTGGCGGTGATGCTGCTGGTGACGGCGTACAAGGGCGACTATGTCGCGGGCATCGCGCTGGGCATGTTCACGTATTTGGTGGTCAGCGTCATCCGCGCGATTTTGGAAAAGGACGCAAAGAGGCTCCCCCAGTGGCCCGCGTGGGTACTGGGTGTGCTAATGGTGCTGTATTTTGTCTTCTGATGAAACGGGGGGTAGCATATGAACGAGCTGCATCAGCGGGTGCTGGAGCTGCTGCCCCGATGCGTGGAGGACCGCCGCTGGCTGCACCGGCACGCGGAGCTTTCCTTCGAGGAGCATGAGACGTCCGATTATTTACAGGCCGCGCTGCGCGGGATCGGGGGACTGGACATCAGCCGTCCCACGCCCACCAGCGTGATGGCCGTGCTGCGCACGGGAAGGCCGGGCCGCTGCCTTGCCATCCGCGCGGACATCGACGCGCTGCCCATTCAGGAGGAAAATGAGTTAGAATTCCGCTCCTGCCGCGCGGGCGTCATGCACGCCTGCGGGCACGACGGGCACGCCGCCATTCTGCTGAACGCCGTGCGCCTGCTGGCCGAACGGCGCGAGCGGCTGTGCGGGGAGCTGCGCTTTATTTTCCAGCACGCCGAGGAGACGCCCCCGGGCGGCGCGGTCGAGGTGATCCGCGCCGGCGTGCTCGAGGGCGTGGACGAGGTGTTCGGCCTGCATCTGACGAGCACGCTGCCCACGGGCGACTTCGGCGTCTGCGGCGGGGTGCTGACCTCGGCCACCGACCGGTTTGAGATCGAAATCACGGGCAAGGGCGGCCATTCCAGCATGCCGCAGGAGTGCGTCGACCCCATTGTCACGGGCGCGCAGATCATCCTCGCGCTGCAGACCGTGCTGTCCCGCTCGCTTCGTCCCAGCGACGCGGCGGTGCTGTCGGTGTGTCAGGCGAACGCCGGGTCGGCCTATAACATCATCCCCGGCGGGATGCATCTGACTGGCTCGGTGCGCAGCTACGACGAGCGCGTCCGCGCGACGGCGGAGCGCCGCATCCGGGAGATCAGCGAGGGCGTCGCCGCCGGTATGGGGGCGAGCGTTCAGGTTGACTATGTGCGCGGGTACGATTCGATTTACAACGATCCGGCCCTGACCGACTGGGCGCGCGGCCTGATTGCGCGGACCTTTGGCGAGGGCGCGGTCTGCGAGCTCTCGCCCATCGCGCCAGGGGATGATTTCTGCTATTACGATCAGGTCTGCCCCGGCTTCTTTTTGGAATTAGGCGCCGCCAACCCCGAAAAGGGCAGCGACGCGCCGCACCACAACGCGCGCTACCGCCTGGACGAGGACGCGCTTGCTTATGGCATGGAGTATACCGTCGCGCTGCTGTCGGAGCGCTGCCGCCCGACAGAATAGCCTGACCGGCGGCAAAACCGATGTGGGTTCGATTCTCCTCTGCGAAACCATAGCTTGACAGCCCGGCGTTTTGGGAAAGGCTTTGCCTCCCGAGCGCCGGGCTTTTTCGTCTTTGGGGAGGATGAGCGGGTCCCATCCTCACGGCGGGAGTTGACAGAAAATGCGGCATTTGGTACAATATTATCAGCTTGAAACGGCCGTTTTGCCGCCATTTTGCACGATATAATCGACACACTCGAAAAGAAGTGCTTTTCGAGGCGCGGCATGGCATGCCGCGAAAAAAATCGCCCGCGGCAATTTTGTGTCGATTCAATCGTCGGCACGCACTCTGTGCGTGCTGCGCGCAAAGCGCGCCACTTGAGTAACCACTGAATAAATCGCCGCGCACATCTCTGCGACATCTTTTCCGCCTGTTTTTGCCTCAAAATCTTAAAATACACCAAGTATTTTGGCGATTTTTCAGCTTCAACAGGCAGGAAATCTGCTCGCCGATCTGACACGTCGATTTAATCAGTGCTTACTTGAAAACAAGAACCTTGTTTTCAAGTGTGCTGATGATAAAGCGATCTGAGCCTTGGCTCAGATTGCTTTTCCATATGGCGCACCCGGCGGCGGGACAGGCCGCCGATTCAGATTCATAAAAACAAATTGATTTGACCGGTCCCGCCGCAGCCGGCGGGCAGAAAGGAAGGACAGGATGAAACAAATCATTCCCGTTAATCAGGGCTGGCGCTTTCTCAAGAACTGCGCGGACGTGCCCGCCGTGATCCCGGCGGACGCGGTCAGCGTCGATCTGCCCCACTGCTGGAACGCGCAGGACGGGCAGGATGGCGGCGGCGATTACTGGCGCGGCCCGTGCTGTTACTTAAAGACCATTCAACGCCCCGCCGGCAAAAACGTTTATGTCGAGGTGGAGGCCGCATCCAGCGTGGCAAAGATCGTTGTCAACGGGGTGGAAAAGGTGTTTCATAAGGGCGGCTACTCGCTGTTCCGCGCCAATGTGACGGACGCGCTGCGCGAGGGGGAAAACCTGCTCGCGATCTGGGTCGACAACAGCCAGCGCGACGACGTCTATCCGCAGATGGCCGATTTCACCTTCTACGGCGGGCTGTATCGCGGCGTCAATCTTGTAACGGTGGAGGATTCCCGCTTCGATCTCGACTATTGCGGCGGCAGCGGCTTCGACGTCTCCGCCACGGTAGATGGCGACGCCGCAGTCGTCGCGCTGACCGCGTTTGTGACGAACCCAGCCGAGGGGCAGAACGTGCAGTTTTTGATCCGTGACGATACGGGAGAGATCGTCTCCAGCGTCGTGCGCCCCGCCGCCGCGCGTACCTATGCCGAGGTACACATCGACGAGGTGCATCTCTGGCAGGGCGTGCAGGACCCGTATCTGTACCACGTCGAGGCGCTGCTGACCGTCCACAACGAAACGCTGGATTACACAAGCGCGAATTTGGGCGTGCGCACCTACACGGTCGATCCGCAGAAGGGGTTTTTCCTCAACGGCGTGCTCACGCCGCTGCGCGGAGTTTCCCGCCATCAGGACCGGCTCGGGCAGGGCAACGCGCTGACCAAGGAGCAGCACGAGGAGGACGTCGCACTGATCCGCGAGGTGGGCGCGAATACGGTGCGCCTTGCGCATTATCAGCACAATCAGTATTTTTACGATGCGTGCGACCGTGCGGGCCTGATCGTTTGGGCGGAGATTCCGTTTATCTCCGCTATGAACGCCGACCCCGCCGCGCATGAAAACTGCCGCAGCCAGCTCAAGGAGCTGATCGTGCAGAATTACAATCACCCGTCCATCTGCTTCTGGGGCATTTCGAACGAGATCACCATCGGCGGAGAGCGCCCGGGCCTGCTGGAGAATCTGCGCGACCTGAACGCGCTGGCGCATGAGCTGGACAAAACGCGCCTGACAACCATCGCCCACGTCTCGATGGTGCCGATGGAAAGCGAAATGCACCAGATCACCGATGTGCTCAGCTATAACCACTATTTCGGCTGGTACGGCGGCGAGATGACACAGAATGAGGTGTGGCTCGACGAATTCCACGCGCTGCATCCCGACCGGCCGCTCGGCATTTCGGAGTATGGCGCGGAGGGGATTGTCAGCTATCACAGCGACACGCCGCGCTGCCGCGACTATACCGAGGAATATCAGGCGCTGTATCATGAACACATGGCGAGAGTGATCGACGAGCGCCCGTGGTTGTGGGCGACGCATGTATGGAATATGTTCGATTTCGGCTGCGACGCGCGCGACGAGGGCGGCGTGAAGGGGCGCAACAACAAGGGCCTGATGACGATCGACCGCAAGCTGCGCAAGGATTCCTTCTATCTGTATAAGGCGTATTGGAGCGACGAGGCGTTTGTCCATCTGTGCGGCCGCCGCTACGCCCAGCGCGTAGGGGACGAGACGGAAATCAAGGTGTATTCCAACCTGACGCAGGTTGCACTGTATGTAAACGGCAGGCTTTTTGCCGAGCAGGAAGGCAACAAGGTCTTTGTGTTCGAGCACGTGCCCTTGAACGAAGGCTTTACCTTCCTCAGCGCGCGGGCCGGAGGCTGCTGCGAATCGATGACGTTGGAGAAGACGGAGCAGCCGAACCCCGCTTATCAGTATATCGATCCCGAGGAGACAGGCGACGAGACGGGCGCGGCAAACTGGTTCACGCTGGAAGAGCCTCCCGCGGTGGATGAGCTCGTTCTGCGTGACGGGTATTTCTCCGTCAAGGACAAAATGAAGGACATCCTCGCCAACGACGAGGCCAGCAAGGTACTGGTGCAGTTTTTGCAGGCCTCGATGAAAATGAAGCTGAAAAAGAGCATGCTCGGCATGGCGGCCGCCATGATGGGCGATCGGACGCTGGAGGACGCGGCGGGCGCGGCCGGCGGCATGGGCGGCAAAAAGCTTGATCCCGAGCAGGCGCGCTCCGTGATGATCCGCCTCAATGAAATGCTGAACAAAATCAAAAAATGACGCGGACCCTCCGGCGCTCTGAGAAGCCGTATTCACAACCGTCAACGCCGTCTGGCCGGGTCTTTTTCCGCCATTCTTCAGCAAATTTTTTTGAAATCCACCCAGGATTCCTGCAAAAATTTGCTTTTGACCGGCCCAAAATTCCTCGCTTGTCCGGCATTTTCGCTTATGAATACAGCTTCTTAAAGGCGGCGGAGGGGGCCGGGCTGTATGCCTGTAAACCATGCTTCGATCGGCGTGCCGCCGGCCGCGCCTGATGCGCGCGGCCGGCGTTTCCCCGTGAGAAGCCACGCATGGCGGTTGCTTCAGGGGTTCCGCAGCCTTTACTACTCAGGCAGAAAGGAAGACGCTTTTCATGGCGTATTTAGATTGTAAACTGAAATCGCAGATTTTGCAGACGTCGGTGGGGGTCAAGCTGTATTTTCCCACCGATTTGCCCGCCGAGGTAGGCTATACCGTCAAGGGTGTGCTGACGCTGCTGCACGGCTTTACGAACTGCGGCGACGATTGGATGCAGATGACGGCCGCGCCGCGCTATGCCGCCGACAACGGCTTGGTGCTGGTCATGCCCGACTGCGGCAATTCCTTCTATCAAAATATGGTATACGGCGGCGCGTATAAGACCTTTGTCACCGAGGAGCTGCCCGTGCTGCTGAACCGTATGTTCAAGCTGCCGCAGCGGCGGGAGCAGAATTTCATCGCGGGGCTCTCGATGGGCGGCTACGGCGCGCTGTTCCTTGGCCTTTCCCGTCCGGACCTGTATGCCGGCTGCGCGAGCTTTTCGGGCGCGGTGGAGCTGTCCATGATGCTGGCCGATCCGTCCGTGCCGGGTGTGCGGGAGGTGTTTGCCCCCATTTTCGGCGATTCGCTGGCGCTGCCGAAAAGCAGCGACCTGCGGGTGCTGGCGCAGCGCGTGGCGTCCCTGCCCGCCGCGCAGCAGCCGAAGATCCTGATGACAAACGGCCTGCAGGACGTCGAGCCGTATCTGATTCTGCAGCAGAACGACGCCATGCATAAGCACATGAAGTCGCTGAGCCTCGCAAGCTACCGGCGCCTGCAGTGGAACGGCGTACATGAATGGTATTTCTGGGATCGGAGCCTTGTCTACGCGATTGATTATTTCCTCGGCAATGGCTACGCCGCGCGCAAGCTGAACGATTGGCGCAGCGCGGCGGTGTCCTCGTGAAAAATTTATGGAAACCGTCACGAATGAGGAAATCCGCGCGGCTGCCTTACGGCAGTCCGCCGTCGATATGGGCTGCGCGCCGGAGGATTTTTCGCGCGGGCGGCCCGTTGTGGTGCGCTCCGTATCGAGCGCGCGGGCGCGCCGTTATTTAGAGCTGCCGTTTTTTTGCAATCTCGTCACCTACGGCGGCAACGTCGTCGCGTCCGTGTCGCCGGAGGCCGAACCAGCGGTGCGCGCGTATGTAGAGCGCTTTTCGCCCGAACATTGCTTTGAAACGCCCAATCTTCTCGTGCTGGCCGACGCGCTGCGGCCGTTTGGCATGCGGCCCTGCTTCATGGCGGAATATTTCCTTCCGGATCTCCGCCTGCTGCGCGCGCAGCCCTGCGCGTATGAGACGCGGCTGCTCGAACCGCTGGAGCTTGTGGGATATTATACGCCGGAATGGAGTAACGCGCTGTGCGAAAAACGGCGGGAATTGGATGTCCTTGCCGTCGGGGCGTATGACGGCGGCCGCCTTGTCGGCCTCGCGGGCTGCTCGGCGGACTGCGAAACGATGTGGCAGATCGGCGTGGACGTGCTGCCCGAATACCGGCGCAGGGGCGTTGCCCGCGCGCTGACCTCGCGCTTGGCGGGGGAGATCCTCGCGCGGGGAAAGATTCCGTTTTACTGCGCGGCGTGGTCGAACCTGCCCTCCGTACACAACGCGATCCGTTCGGGCTTTCTGCCCACGTGGGTGGAAGTGACGATAAAGCCGGAGGCGTTTGTCCGCAAGATGAACGGCGAAAAAGAGGAATAAGCTTAAAAACAGCCAGCAACCGCGCCCGATGCCAAAGATCAGGCGCGGTTGCTGGCTGTTAAGCTATTGGAATAAAGCGAGCGGTCTGGCCCTTTGCAAGGGCTGTCGCAAAATTGCCCGCCAGCAGCGCCCGCGCCGCTTTGGGACGGCTTTCCGTTTTCCGGCGGTTTTTATACGACCGGGCCTTCGGTGAAATCGTCCATCAGAATCTCGTCCGCGTACAGCGCGGGGAACCACGCGTTCTGCGCGAGGCTGTCATAGACCTCATCTGTCCCGGCGGTCAGGCCGTCCGGGCGCTGCTGGTATTCTGCCTTTTGGGCAGCCTTCTGCGTTTTCTTCGGAGCGGTCTTGCCGCTTTTGTTTTTTTCGTTGTTTTGCTTTTTCATGGAAACACCTCCGTGCCCATATTGTGCGCGCCCCGGCGCGTGATACGCGAGGAAAAATCCGCCAGCGCACAGGCTTGCCGGCGCGCTGATGAAGGCAGGAGGGCACCGAAAGCGGGCGGCCGCTTTTTCGTTGCGGCCGCCCGGTCAATTCCAATACCCGAGGTTTCATTTCAAACGTTTGATTTCTCCAAATATTCCGTCAGCGCGGTATATTCCCGCAAATACGCGCCGCCTTTTTCTTCATTGGTTACGGCAAAGTCATAATATTTTGAATATGTCTCAAGCATTTTACCCGGATCCACCCATTTGGGAATCAGCCCTCGCTTTATTTCCTCGGGTGTCAAATTCTGTTCCGCTTTCTCAATCACATCACATATAAAATAATGGCTTTCATACTTGTACTCTTCGTAATATTCATTTATCGTGAGAAAATGGCAATTCGGTTTTACGATATACCCTGTTTCTTCGCGGACTTCACGAGCGCAGCATTCTTCAAGAGTTTCATTTTTTTCCAAACCGCCGCCCGGAATTAAATAATAATCGGCGTTTACCTCGTGTGAAATAAGTATGCGGGAATCTTTTATCACAAAGCCTCTGCAGCCCACGCGCGTTTTGGAAAAAGTTTTATGTGCATTTGCACCATGAATTTCAATCGTTTTTACCGTCATATTCAGCTCCTTTGATGTTACGTGTATCAGGTACCGGTCACAGACAGAAGCAGTGGGCCGAAAAATGTATTCCCGATTTGGGTAATCCATAGCTTCAATAAGTACACCTTCCAATTTATTGTTCTTGCAGAAACGCAATTATATTTTCACTTATGGCTTTGTACTCATAATCGTGAACATAATGGGGACAGTTTAATTCTATATATTTTCCTCCGTCAACCTGTGATAGATATTCTATTGGGATTTTCCGCCATGTTTCTTTATCAAAGCCTGTTCCGCCGGAACCGTTTGAAATAAATAACAGCATCGGAAGCTGCGGAACTCCCATCCCGTTCACTTTTTCAGCGTTTTCCTTTACTTGCTCCGTTTCGTTTATCATGGTCACGGTTGCCGTCCGATTATAGAAAACGGCTTTGTAAATTTCTTTTTCATTCTCTGACAACATGCCGTATTTTATAGCGTCGCTGTCTGAAATGCCCGGTATGAAACGAGTAACGCCCATATTAGCCGCCCAGCCGGCAATGTGGATAAGCGGGATATTGATGTTCATGCTTTCGTAATACTCCGGCACCGCCATATCGAGCCCGATAATCGCGGATACCTCGTCCGGATATTTCCGCGCCCAATACAGGGCTTCAAGCCCTGACATGGAGTGGGGACAAAGGACATAGGGCGCATTTAATCCCGCGGCGGCCAGAGCAGTTCTGGTATCCTCGAGAATAGAATCAATATCTCTGTCCCTATCGACAACATCGCTGAAGCCGTATCCGAATTTTTCCACAACCACAATCCGGTATGTATCGCTTAAAAGAGAATAGAGAGACTTGAAATCCAATATGGGAGAACACGTCCCTCCGCCTGCCATGAAAACAAGGGTGGTGTCGCCGGTTCCCTCCATATAAATACTCATATTATGTCCATCAACCTCAACCATCCGTCCTAACGGGAAGCGTAATTCCTTTTCCATTCTTAAACGGATTTGGTGGTTAACGTACACGATCAGCAGCAATACAAGCACTGCGGCAGCCACAGCAAAAAATATCTTTATCGCTTTTTTTCTCTTCCTCATAGCGTTCCTCTCATAAAACCTTTGATTTATCGTTCCGCTTATCGCAGAAGGGCGTCGAGCCCACATCGGTTTTGCCGGACGGGGCAACAGAAACACAGCGTCATCTTCTCTTGCCAAGCCGCAAAGGATTGGCGGCGTTCGATTCTCTTCTATTATAGCATGGCACAGACTTTCTGGGAACCCGTTTTCATGGAATTGCCGAAGCTTCGACCGAGGGCATAATCTTGAACCGGAATGCACGTTTTTGTTTTCTTGCGCATTGCCGCGGAATATGCTATACTGTTATTATTATACGCCCCGGGACGCTGGCGGCCGCGGAGCGGAAAGCGCTCCCCGTCGCCGCCGTTCTTTGCGCGGCGGATGGAGCGGCTTGGCAAAAAGGAAGGCCCGCCCACGGGAATGGCGGACCGCGGAGGGGTCATATGCGCGTTGTGGTAAAAGTGGGCACGTCTACGCTTGCCCACAAATCAGGATGTTTGAACATCCGCCTTGTGGAAACGCTG
>CANRZX010000088.1 GCA_947644575.1 uncultured Clostridia bacterium
AAATAAAAGAAGTTGTGAAAAACAACTATGATAAAACTGTTGAATTTATCGACGTTGCTCCTGCTGAGCAATATCGGGAAAGCTTGAAGCTAAAAAAATGTATTTATTAAAGGGAGCTACACATTGTGGGATTCTTTGATTTTTTGAAAAAGAAAGAGCCAAAAGTGACTGTGACAGTTTCCGCGAAGGAAAACACTTTTGGAGAACTACAGCAGCAGAAAGAGATTGCGATCGTCGAAACCAAAGAACTTGCCTGCAAAGCTTTTCCAAGTAAAAATGGACTGCGACCGCACGAAATCTTTATGCTTTCCTATGCTCCACATTACAACACCGAAGGAAACTCTTTCCCGCAATTCTGGCACTATGACTTTGGTGTCGATAACCCGCAGGCTATTCTAAATATGCTATTGGAACGAGGTTTTATCCGGATTGCAACCGCAAAAGAAAGTGTCGAAAAACTGAAAGTCCCAGAATTGAAGGAAATTCTATCAGAGCATGGAATAAAAGCAGCGGGCAAAAAAGCCGATCTTGTCGCTTCGGTTCGAGAAAATATCAGCGAGGAAGATTTAGGAACGAAAATTCCTTTCCGCCGATATGCTTTGACCGATCTTGGCAAGCAGGAAGTGAAAGAAAATGAATATGTCATTTATTTCGGTAGTTCCACAAAATATGGATTGACTGTGTGGGACATGAATAGGATGATTCAAGGCTATCCATCACATTTATACAGAGATAAAATTTGGGGGCATCTTAATAAAAAAGCACAAGAATCAGCGGAATCATTACAAAAAGATAACGATATATACTCTTTTTATCTGCGTGAAATCTCACTCCGTTATGAAATGTGCGATTTCTTGATTGAGGAAAACAAACATCCTTTGGATGCGCTTAAATTATGGGCAACAGCTGCTTTCTATGACATTATGGTAGAATCACCTGCTGATATGAAAATGTCGCTGGATTTGGAAAAATACAAAGTCGATCCGACAATGAAAAGGATTAAAGACCCAAAAACAGGGGAAAGCATACTTGTTGAAGATAATTCCCCACTGCAATTTCGGGATAAACTAAATCTTTCGTTTAAGGTAAGCAGTGTCCGCATATTAAAAGAAAAACTTGGTTTTTCTGACGATGAACTCTTTCAAAATCTGGTTTTATTTTTCCAAGAATGTCAGCCAGTTATGTATGAGTTGATACGAAATCGCAATATCACAAAATTGAATTTATCGCACGAAGATATAGCGGGACTTGTTGTTGCGGAATCCAATGAAGATTCAAAGATCTCTGATACTATTTATAAAGACATAGAAATCCAGATTAAACAGGATAAAAGCCCCGTATGGAAAAAATAAAAAACCGCCCCGGTGTTGGCACACCGAAGCGGCTAAAATGGGGTTTTTGCTATTGATGGTGTGTTATGAAATGGTACGAAATCCACGTTTTACGTAAATTAAAAAAAGATTTAGTTGTGGTAAACTGGACAAACAGGAAAACAATTAAAAGGCTTAAAAAATCCGGGTATGTAAAGTCTTTCGGAATTGTGCCAAAAGGGAAATATAAAGGGAAAGAATGCGTGCAGTTGCTCCCAAATGGGGAAGAATATTTGCAATCTATAAGGAATGAGAAGAAAGAAAAGAGGGAAACACGGCATTTCTGGATAGGAATTATAAAAGATATTGTAATATTTTTTGCCGGACTTGCTGCAGAAGAAAAATTTGGAATTATTGATTCCATAGTATCAAGATTATTTCATTAAAATCCAGAATGCTTTTTGCAAAAATTTATGTGACATCTTCCAAAGTCAGGAAAGAAAGATGTGTTTGCTTTCATGAGATATTTGCAATTCTCACAGTTAGACATATTTTCTCCCTCGCACGGTTGGTTAATACATTCTTTTGGTTCTTCAATTTCCAAAATATGATAAAGGTATTCCAGCTTAGCGTTAATTTGACCAACTTCTATATTAAGCCTATGAGCTTTTTCCCTTAAAGGTTCTTTTGTCAGATTTCCGAACATGGCGACGTCCTCTTTCTATATCAATGTAATACTATCATAGATTGCAATCATAATTAGTATCATTGCTTTAATTGTTTCGATCATGGCGCTTCCTTGATTCGGAAAGTCCGCGAATACTCCAGCCAAACGAAAAGCAGCCAAGCCCTAATGATAAGAATGCCAAGGCAATTTGAAAATTCATAGAATCACCTCTCTAACAATTTAATTGTACCATAAAACAGACATTTATTCAACAGGTGAATCGCAATGAAAAAGAAGCTTCCAACGCCGCAAAAGCTGCCGAGCGGGGTGTACCGCTGTCAGGTGATGGTAAACGGGGAACGCGTCAGCGTAACAGACGCCAGCCCGGACAAGGCGCAGGCAAAGGCCGTGGCGCTCAAGAACGGCTTGGCGGAGCAGATCGCCATAGAGAACGCGGAGAAAAAAGGCGCTATTACGCTGTTTTCCGCCATCGATCTGTACATAGACAACCGAAAAAACGTGTTGTCTCCGTCGACAATCAACGGGTACCGGGTGATTCAGCGCAACCGGTTCCAAACCTTGATGAAAAAGCAGATCAGGGACATCCGGGCGGCAGACATTCAGGGCGCTGTCAATCATGACGCCGGCAAGGTATCCGCCAAGACGATCAAGAACGCGTTATCCTTGGTGGTATCCGTAATCTCGGAATACAAAGAGATCAACGTGAAAAAGGTGCGTCTTCCCCAGAGAAAACGGAAGGAGCACGCCTACTTGGACGAACAGGGCATGATGGATCTGTTTGAAGCGATTCAAGGCAGCCCGGTGGAAATCCCGATCCTGCTGGCCGTCTGGCTCGGGATGCGCCGCTCGGAGATCATGGGGCTGTGCTGGGACAGCGTTGATTTTGAAAATTCAAAAATTATGGTGCAAAGGACCTATATCATGGGGGAAGATGGCGCCTACCGCCTGCGGGATGAAATGAAAACAGAGGCGTCCCGCCGCACGTTGGATTGCCCCGGATATATCATGGACAAGCTGGCGAAATATACGCCGGAGCACCGCGAAGGACGCGTTTTCCTCATGCACCCAAACAGAATATATAAAACCATGCGGGAAATATGCGAGCGCCATGACATTCCTTTTGTCGGCGTGCATGGGTTGAGGCACACCAACGCGTCGGTGATGCTTTCGCTTGGGATCGTGGACAAGGTCGCCATGTTCCGCGGGGGATGGTCGACCGACGTCACAATGAAACAGATTTATCAGCATGTATTTCCCAGTGACAAGACCGCGGCCGTGGGGAAATTGGACTTGTTTTTTCAGTCCATCGCGGATGGGAATTTTACTTTTGCACACGAAATTGCACACGAAAAGCAAAAGGAATGATATTTCAAAGGGTTTTCGCGTTTTTCACACGGGTTCGATTCCCGTCATCTCCACCACTCCCGCGGCCCTTACAGAATAAGGGCCGCGGGATTTTTTTGTTGATACACAAGGGCCCGCGGCGTTTTTGGCTCCGGGAAACGCCAAACGCGTTATGCGCTGTAATTTGTCTCGGCGCCGCCGGCCTTTGTCCGCAGGGGCCGGGGGGGCTGATTTTCCCCAAATAGAGAGGAAAAAGCCCGGAGCGGTGAAGTCTCCGGGCAAGGTATCTCGTCTATATAAACAGCGGGCGCGGGGCACGGCCCATGCGCGGGCGCTATTCCGCGCGCTCCTTCAGCAGGTCGCGGATCTCGGTCAAAAGCTGCTCCTCCTTCGTGGGCTCGGCGGGCTTTTCCTCCTTGGCTTTTTCCTCCTCCGCTTTTTTGCGGTGGAAACGGTTAAGCACCTTCAGCACGCAGAACACGCTCAGCGCGAGGACGAGGAATTCCAAAAGGCTCTGCAGAAACGCGCCGTAGGGCAGCGAAAAATACGGCTCTGCCGCGCCCTCGCGGTACAGGGTGACGGCCAGCGCGCTCAAATCGACCGCGCTGGTGAACAGGCCGACGACCGACATCACCATATTGACGACGGACGTGACGATTTTGCTGAACGCGCCGCCGATGACAAGGCCGACGGCCATGTCAATGACGTTGCCACGCACCGCGAACTCCTTGAATTCCGCCCAAAACTTTTTCATTTTTATATCTTCTCCCTTTCCGTGCTACAGCAGCTTTTCCACCGCGTCGGCCGCACCGTCCAGCCAGTCTCCCTCAAACGATTCGATCACGCCCTGATCGGCCTGCCGCGCGAGGGCCGGGTCGATGGGCATGCGCGCCAGCACAGGCAGGCCGAACGAGGCGGCGGTTTCGGCCACGTGGCTCTCGCCGAATATCTCTACCTTTTTCCCGCAGTCCGGGCAGAGGACATAGCTCATATTTTCCACAAGGCCCAGTACCGGGATGTTCATCATATTGGCCATCTTCACGGCTTTGGAGACGATCAGCCCGACCAGCTCCTGCGGGCTGGCCACGACGACAATCCCGTCCACGGGCAGCGTCTGGAATACTGTCAGCGGCACGTCGCCCGTGCCCGGGGGCATATCCACAAACAGGAAATTGACGTCCTTCCAGATGACCTCCTGCCAGAACTGCTTCACCGCGCCCGCGATGACCGGCCCGCGCCAAACGACGGGATCACTCTCGTGGTCGAGCAGCAGGTTGACGCTCATCACGTCGATGCCTGTGCGCGTGCGCACGGGGTACAGCCCTAAATCGTCGGCCCGCGCACGGCCGTGCAGCCCGAACAGGCGTGGGATGCTTGGCCCGGTGACGTCCGCGTCCAGTACGGCGGTGTGGCGGCCGCGCCGGTTCAGCAGCACGGCCAGCATGGCCGCCGTCATGCTCTTGCCGACGCCGCCCTTGCCGCTGACGACGCCGACCACCTTTTTGATGCTGCTCAGCTCATGTGGCGGCTCGCGGAAGTCCGCGGGGCTTTGCTGGCGCGACGCGCAGCTTTCGCCGCAGGTTTCACAGTTATGGGTGCAGTTTTCGCTCATATCGCATTCTCCTCCCGGTGATACTGCTCTTGCTACAATTATAGTATAGCGTGTATGGGGCAAAGCCGCAAGCCCCGCGCGGACGACATTTGCTCTTTCCCTTGCAATCGGCGCGGGATTGTGCTATATTGTTAACGTTGTGTGAACAGATGTACGCGAACAAGCGCGTGAAATTTGCCCTCCCGCCAAAAAAGCGGGGGCGAGGAAAGGATCGCCGAATAATGACAGATTTATTTTATATGGAGCCCGTTGCCCTGCACGTGCTGCTCAACGCGTTCTTTCTGTACAGCTTTATGGGCTGGATCATGGAATGCATCGTCATCCGCCGCGAAAAGGGCAAATGGGAAAACCGCGGCTTCGCGCATCTGCCGTTCTGCATCATCTACGGCTTCGGCGCGATGCTCGGCTTCGCGGTGCTGCGCCCACTTTCGGGCAATTATTTCCTGTTGTATTTCGTGGGCGCGGCGCTCGCCACGGTGTTTGAATATCTGACCGCGCGGCTGATGCTGCGCCTGTTTGGCACATTCTGGTGGGATTACACGAATAAGCCATTCAATTATAAGGGCATCTTATGCTTGGAGAGCACGCTCGGCTGGGGGCTGATCGCCGTGCTGCTATTCGCGTTTCTGCACCGCGCTGTGTTCAGCGTGGTGATGCTCATTCCGGCGCGCGTCGGAATCGCCGCCGCGGTTCTGCTCGTCAGCGCCTACACGGTCGATTTCGCCGTCAGCATGCGCCAATCCCTGCGGCGCGCGCGGCACGACCGGCAGGAGGCGCCCGTCGCGGAGCAGGCCGGGCGCGTCTGACAGACACGCGCTCTCGCGGAGTCCCGGCAAAAAAGGAGGCAGATCATATGACAGAGCCTGTTCAGGAGGCGGCGCGGCCTGTAGCCGTGCCGCGCGACGAGGAATATCTTTCTACCGTAGAGGAGTTGCTGGCGCATCCGATGGTTCGCTCGATGGAAAACTATATCCAGCATGGCGATACCTCGTGCCTGCGCCACTGCATCAACGTTTCGTATTTGAGCTATTTATACTGTAAGGAGCGCGGCTGGAACGCGCGCGAGGCCGCGCGCGGCGGCCTGCTGCACGATTTGTTTTTATACGACTGGCACGAGCACGCGAAGCAGACGGGCGAATACTTTCACGGCTATACGCACCCGCGTCGCGCGCTGGAAAACGCCGATCGCCTGTTCCGGCTCACCGAGCGGGAAAAGGAGATCATCCTGCGGCACATGTGGCCCCTGACCGTCGTGCCGCCACGTTGCCGCGAGGCGTATGTGATCGTGATGTTCGACAAATACTGTACCCTGATGGAAACCTTCCACAAGCCCATGCTGCGGCACGTCGCGACGCGGGATTTTTTCCCGCGCCCCGTACCGCAGGAATAAAGCTTCGCGCAGCGTGTCACGAAAGCGCGCAGGATGTGAGTGCATGAGGTTTCGTCAAGCTGCCTGAAAAGCCGCGCCCGCCGAGAGATTGTCGACAGTCTCCCGGCGGGCGTTTTTCTGTCCGGTTCCGCGGTTTCCGGTGGTTCCGTTTTCTTCCGGGGCCGCCGGGATACGGCTCTTTGACGGCCGCGCTTACGCCTCGGCCAGCCGCTTGTTCTGCGCCTCGATCCACGCGCCCACGGCTTCGGCGAGCTTCTTCATCGTGCCAGGCGCAAACGGGCTCTCGAAGCCGGCGGCCGCCACAAGGCCGGGGTACGCCTTGCAGCCGGCCTCGTTCACAAGGGCTATATACCGCCGCCATGCGTCGTCCCAATCGCGCAGCGACGCGATGAAGAACTGCAGCGCCACCGTCTGCGCAAGGCAGTAATCAATATAATAGAACGGCCATTCGTAAATGTGAATTTGGCGCTGCCAGCCCGCGCCGCGCCCATAGAACGGCAGGCCCGCGAAATCGAGCCACGGGCGGTACTGCTTTTCCAAGCTTGCCCACGCGGCGTTGCGCTCGTCGGGCGTCATGTCCGGGTTCGCGTACACGAGATGCTGGAACGCGTCCACCATCGTGCCGTAGGGCAGGAAAAACAGCGCGTCCTCGGCGTGGGCCAGCTCGTATTTGGGCGTGTCCGCGCCGAAGAATTTTTCGTGGTACTTCGCCGTCAAAAATTCCATCGACATCGAATGAATTTCGCAGCTCTCCATGCCCGGGTTTGTCAGAATGAGCGGCAGCTCTCTGCGCGCCGCGACGTATGCGGCGAACGCGTGCCCGGCCTCGTGCGTCAGCACGTCCACGTCGTCGGAGGTGCCGTTGAAGTTGGAAAAGATGAACGGCGCCTTGTAATCCGGCAGCTCGGCGCAGTAGCCGCCGGGGGCCTTGCCCTCCTTCGAGAGCACGTCGAACAGCTCGTTTTCAAACATCAGGTCGATGAAGCGCGCCGTCTCGGGACTGAGCGCGTGATACATCTCCCTGCCCGCGGCTAAAATCTCCTCCGGCGTGCCGTGCGGCGCGGCGTTGCCGTCCGCGAAGTAAAACGCGTCGTCGTAGAATTTCGCGCCGTCCACGCCGGTGCGGGCGTACTGCAGCGCCTTGAGACGCGCGGCCACCGGCACAACGTCGCGCAAAATCTGCTCGCGGTACGCGGCCATGTCCGCTAACGTATAGCCCACGCGCTGCATACGGATTGCCCCGAGGGGGATATAGTTTTCATAGCCCAGCTTTTTGGCCTGCGCGGTACGGTTTTTCACAAGCTTATCATACAGTTCGTCCAATTCGGCGCGATGGGAATCGAACCACGCGCCCTCGGCCTCATAGGCTGCCCTACGCACGGCGCGGTCGGGGCTCTGCTTATAAAGGCCCATCTGGCTGACGGTATTCTTTTTGCCATCAAACTCAATCTGCGCCGAGGCGTACAGCTTATCGTAGGCGGTGACGAGCGCGTTCTCCTCGGCCCTCAGCTCCAATACGGCGGGGCTGGAGGATTTGACGTCCACCTCCATTTTTTCAAACGCCAGCTTGCCCATCGCCCGCTCCAACTCCGGGCGGTGGGGCGAGGCGAGCAGCGCCCGCGTGACGTCCAGCTGCGCCTCGCCCAGCGCGGGGTAGTTCGCGTCGAAGAAATCTTGTTCGGCCTCGTAAAACGCGTCGCGCGTGTCGATGGTATGGCGGATCTCCACCAGCATCGCCATTGTGGTAAGGCGGCGGCTCAGCGCGTCGAAATCGCGCGCGGCGGCCAGCGCCGCGCCGGCGTCGGGCGCGCGTCTGATGCGCTCGCACAGCGCGGCGCATTCCGCCTTGGCCGCGTCGAAATCCGGGCGCTCATAGGGCATTTCCGAAAATTTCATGAAAAAGCACTTCCTCTGTTCTATTTATTTCGTTTGCAGCACACGCCGCTTTTCCATTTTCGCGGCGGGCACGAGCGGCACCAGCGCCAACAGCGTCACAAGGCCGGAGACGAGGAACAGGCTGCTGTCCGGCACCATGCCGGCCACGCCGTTGACCGTGATCTCAATGCCGAACCGGTTAATGACAGGCGTCGCGACGGCGGGGCCGAGGATCATCGGCACACAGACGAAAAACAGCTGCTTTACGCCCTCGAACTGGCCGCGCCGGTCCTCGGGGTAAAGGTTCTTGATCCACGCCGTCAGCGCCTGCAGCACGAGGATATAGCCCGCGCCCGCGCCGAACACGCCGAGCAGCAGCGGCACGAGCGCCGTCGAAAAGCCGACGACGCCGAGGCCCAGCAGATTGACGCCCACCGCCGCCGCGATGACCAGCGCGCACCGGCCCCGGTCGATGAGCTTTGCCGCCGGGATCGTCAGCACAGACGCCGCCAGCAGCCCGACGCCCTGAATCACGCCCGTCAGCGTGTAGTCCATCCCGAGATTGTCGGTAAAGTAGACCGTGATGTACGGGAAATAGACGTTGAAGCCGATGAAGTACACCATCATGACGAGGAACACCCAGAACAGCTCCTTGTTGTTCAGCACCGTCCGGTAGTCGAACACGCCGGCGAACTGCCGCCAGAAGCCACGCGGGTCGCGGTTCGGCGCAAGGCCGGGCGCGTCGCGCAGCGTGAACAGACTCAAAACGCCCACGGCGATGACCATGCCGCCCATGATCGTGAAAAACGCGAAGAAATCCAGCGCGTCGATGATCACGCCGGAGACAATCGCGCCGAAGATGGTGGCAAACACCGGCATCACGGCCAGCGCACCGCCCACGCGGCCCCGGTTGGACTCGCTCGAAATATCCGTCGTCCATGGGTTAAAGGCCCCGTCGTTGCCCATGCTGCCGAAAAAGCTCATCACCGCGTCCGCCAGCACCACGCATGTGGCCGCCAGCCAAAGCGGGTCCTTGGGCAGAAATTCCGTGACGCCGAACGCGATGGTGAACACACCCCACAGGATATAGCCGAACGCGATGAACGGGCGGCGCTTGCCCAGCCGGTCGCCCGCCGTGCCGATCAGGAACGTGCAGAACGTGGACACGACGGCCGACACGCCCACCATCCACGCCACGATCGAGGGGTCGGGCGCAATCTTGCGGTAGACGAACGTGTTGAACCACGAATTTTCGATGTTCCAGCAGATCTGCCCCGCCATGCCGAGCACCCAGATCAGGGCCCAGTTTTTCCGAGAAATTTTTTCCATAAGCGTTCCTTTCCATTCAATCGGCCTTTCCGCCAGCCTGTTTTGCGAACAAGGGCCGCGCCGGCCTGTCGAAAAAGGGTTCCATTGCTTTCACACGCGGCCATGAACGGCAGGCCGCGGCCGTTCACGGCCCGCGCTTATCCCACGTTGATATTGGCCCGAGGAGGCACCGTGCGGCGGGATGCGGCGCTGTCGCGGCGCGCGGCAAGGCTGATCGCCAGCGACACCGGCCCCACGCGGCCGAGGAACATCGCGGCCATCGTCACCGCGCGGGCGGCGGGGTTCATCACGGCGGTGACGCCCACGGAAAGGCCGACCGTCGCGAACGCGGACACCGCCTCGAACGTGCAGTCCACGCCGGTGGCCTCCGGCCCGGTATTGTAAAACAGCGCGATGGCCACCGCGATGCACGCCGCCAGCGACAGCAGCAGGATCGTCAGCGAGCGATAGACGGTTTTATGGTCGATATGGCGGCCGAACAGCATCGCCTCGTCGCGGCCGCCGGCCACGCCGGCGATGGCCAGCAGGATCACGCTGACGGTCGTCACCTTGACGCCGCCGCCCGTGCCGCCCGGCGCCGCACCGATAAACATCAGGCCCGTCATAAAAATTTTCGTCAGATCCTCCATTTTGTCAAGCGGGAACGTGTTGCAGCCCGCCGTGCGCGCGGAGACCGACTGGAACACCGCGTTCAGCAGCTTTTTGCCCAGCGGCATCGGCCCGAGCGTCAGAGGATTGTCGTATTCCATCAGCAAAATGCCCAGCGTGCCCAGCGCCAGCAGCCCGCCGGATACCCACAGCACCAGCTTGGTGTGCGCGCGCAGATGGCGCGTGCGCCGCCACGCGGCGAGATCCTGCCAGACGAGAAAGCCAAGGCCGCCGCCGATGATCAGCACCGAAATGACCGTCAGCACATAGGGGTCGCTTTGGTAGGGCGTCAGGCTCATGCCCGGCTCGATGCGGCCCAGCACGTCGAAGCCCGCGTTGCAGAAGGTGGAAACGGAGAGGAATATCGCGATGAACACGCCCTTCGCGCCAAAGCGCGGCACGAACGAAAACGCGAGCAGTACCGCGCCGGCGCCCTCGAACGAAAACGCCACTTTCATAACAAACTGCAGCACCGCCCGCGACTGCCCGGCGTCCGACAAACTGATGCTCTCGCCCGCAAGGCGCAACCCCCGGAAGCCCAAACGCCGCCCGATGGCGATGTTGAAAAAGGAGGTCAGCGTCACGAGCCCCAGCCCGCCGATCTGAATGAGCAGCAGCAGGACGATCTGCCCGAACGCGGAAAACTGCGTATAGGTATCGAACACCACCAGCCCCGTCACGCAGGTGGCGGACGTCGCGGTGAACAGCGCGTCCAGCCAGTGCGGCGGCTGGCCCGAGCGGCTGGCGAGGGGCAATAGCAGCAGCAGCGTGCCGCACGCGATCACCGCCAAAAAGCTGCCCACGATGATGCGCGTCGGCTCATGGCTCCTGCGTCGGGCGTTCTGCGTCAGCGCGGCGGGAAGTGAAAAGCCCTTCAAAAAAAGCACCTCTCTTTATAGAAAGCCCGCAGGCCGCCCGGCGGGAAAGACAGCGCGCCGCCCCGTCCGGCAAAGCCGATGTGGATTCAATTCCCCTCTACTATACACGATTGCGCACGAAATTACAATCGCTTTGCCGCACCGATTCCGCCCAATATATTCGGGGAAGCGTGATTTCTCCAGAATATGGCAGAGAGATTTCTCCAGAATATGGCGGAAAACACAGTTGAACAATAGGCGTAAAAGGGGTATAATGATTAGGCATTGTTTGAAAATTGGAAATATGCCGGGCGGCGAAAGGTTTTTTCGTCAGGTAAAGCCAATTTCCCTTGAACTACTTGGGAAAATGACAAAGCATGGCGGAAAAGGGCCGCCCTTGGGCGTATCGGCATTTTTCAAACAAGCCTTACGATTGGACAAATCCAACAAAGCGGAAAGGGGGCATGCGGATGGACGGAGATATCGGGCGTCAGACGCCACGGCGCGGCACGGACGACCCGCGCCCCCGGGCGGCACAGGCGGACGCCGGACAGCCGCGCCCCGGTACCGCGCGGC
>CANRZX010000089.1 GCA_947644575.1 uncultured Clostridia bacterium
CCGGCTCAGGCCGCGTGCGCCGGGCGCGGCTCCCATTCGCTTGGCTCCCCCCTTCAATAACGGCGCCGGCCGCGCGATTTCTTTCATTTTCCTCCCTTTTTACCCAAACATACCGTTAAATCCGCAAAAAAATAGGCGAATCTGCACCTTGTATTTTTCCCCGTTTTCCGATATGATAAATATATTCTTGAGACTGCCGGCAAAGTCGGCAGTCTTCTGAATTTGCCGATCCTTTTCGCATGAGACGTACTAAAAAACAAGGAGGAAGATCATGGAAAAATTCTTTCATCTGAAAGAACACGGTACCAATGTCAAGACTGAGGTCATGGCCGGCATCACCACGTTTCTCGCGATGGCATATATCCTCGCGGTCAACCCCAGCATGCTGGGCGCCGCCGGGATGAACAGCCAGGGCGTGTTCATGGCGACCGCACTTGCGGCGGCGATCGCCACAATTGTGATGGCGCTGCTGGCCAATTATCCCATCGCGCTGGCCTCGGGCATGGGCCTGAACGCCTACTTCGCCTACACCATCTGCCTCGGCGAGCTGGCCGACCAGCAGAACCCGTGGCAGATTGCGCTGACCGCGATCCTCGTCGAAGGCGTCATCTTTATTATCCTCTCGGCGTTCAAGTTCCGCGAGACACTCGTCAACTGCATCCCCGAGAACCTGAAATATGGCATCACGACGGGCATCGGCCTGTTCATCACCTTCATCGGCCTGCAAAACGCCGGTATCGCGGCGGCAGACGCCTCGACAAAGGTGGCGCTGGGCGACATCGCAACGCCGCAGGTGGCGCTGGCGCTGCTGGGCGTCGTCATCATTGGCCTGATGCTGTATTACAATGTCAAGGGCGCGATCCTGTGGGGTATCCTCATTACCTGGGGCCTTGGCATCGTCGCGCAGCTGACTGGCTGGTACGCCGTGAACCCCGAGGCGGGCGTGTATTCGCTGCTGCCCTCCGGCTCGTTCCTGCCGAATTTCGCCGCGCTGGGCGACACCGCTTTCAAGTTCAATTTCGCGTTTATGCTTGAGCACGCCGTGCAGTTCGCCGTCATCGTGTTCGCGTTCCTGTTCGTCGACCTGTTCGACACTGTCGGCACGCTGATCGGCGTGGCGGCCAAGGGCAATATGCTGGATAAGGACGGCAAGCTGCCCCGCGTGGGCAAGGCCCTGATGGCCGACGCCATCGGCACGGTCGCGGGCGCATGCCTTGGCACCTCGACCGTCACCAGCTATGTGGAAAGCTCCGCCGGCGTGGCCGAGGGCGGCCGCACGGGCCTGACCTCGCTGACCACCGCCGGGATGTTCATCCTGTCGCTGTTCCTGTGGCCGATTTTCGGCGCGATCCCCAGCTTCGCCACCGCTCCGGCGCTCATCATTGTGGGCCTGTTCATGATGTCCAGCGTGCTGAAGGTGAAGTTTGAGGGCGACATGGCGGACGTGCTGGGCGCTTTCGTGGCGATCATCATGATGCCGTTTACCTACTCCATCGCCAACGGCATCATGTTCGGCATCCTGACATGGATGTTCCTGAAGATCCTGCGCGGCAAGGTCAAGGAAATCCACCCCGTGATGTGGATTGTCTTCGCGCTGTTCCTGCTGCGCATCATTACGCTGGTATTCTGAAAAAGCGTTCCCCTTTCTAAAATAAAAGGGCGGCGCGTGGATGGCTCCACGCGCCGCTTTTTTTGCCATATTGAGGAACGCGCGGCGGCTCGGAGCGCCGTCCCCTTGCCCCACTTCGTCGGATAAGGGATTTTCCCAAGATAGCTCTTCACCGCTGTTTTAGCTGAGAAGAATCGAACCCGCGCCGGTTTTGCTATGCACGCTGACATTCATGCGTTTTCATCTTCTCTCGCCCATCCGTGCCGCCACAAGGGGGCGCGGGTTCGGCTCACCTCTGTTTTATCATCACAAAATTTGTAAGGAAAACGCCCCGCCGCTCGACCCGCTGTTCTCCGACAGCCTTATAGCCTCTTTTTTCAAAAAAGGGTTTTGCCGTAATCGAAGCGTGCGTAACGATGTTCCCCGGAGTCGCCGCCTCCAGCCGGTCGCAGATAGCGGTCGCGATACCTTGCCCCTGATGCTGCCAATGCACGTATAAACGGTCGAGATAGCCCGTCTCATCCATATCCCCGAAGCCCACAAGGATACCGCCGTCAACCGCGACGACGCTGAAATGCTCCTGAAGCGATCGGTTCCACCGCGCTAAATCCGCCTGTCCCGGCGCCCAGGCGTCTATCTGCTCCCTGCTGTAATCCCTCGCGTTTATTGTGTGGACCGTGTTATAAAAAAGCTCTGCCAGCTCCCGGCAGTCCGACGCCTGATACGCTCTGAGTCGCATGCCGTTCCCCTCCATTCCGGCCGCGCAGCGGCGGAAGCCCGGTCCCGTACCGCGGTGCGCCCGCGATCCTCCTTGTGAAGCCGGACAGCGCCGCTCCCGCCGGCGCTCCGCGCTACGGCGTGGCGGTATAGGTGCCGATAGTAACGCTGTTGACCAGCACGTCTTCGAGCGGGCGATCGTCGTCGCCGCAGTCCACGGCGGCGATCGCGTCCACTATCTCCATCCCGCTGTAAACCTGCCCGAACACCGTGTTCAAATTGTCTAAATACGGCGCGCCGCCCACCGCGCGGTACGCCTGCACGACGCCCTCGCGCACCCCAGCCTCCTCCAGCGTTTTCGCCAGCGCGGCGTCTACGGAGTCCGGCGCGCTCTGCACAATATAAAACTGGCTGCGGTTGCCGGCGGCGTCACCCGGCGCGTGCGCCATCGCCACCGCGCCTGCGTAATGGTGCAGCCGGTCCGAAAGCTCGTTCGGATAGGCGTTCCCGTTCCAGATGGTGTCGCCGCCATTCTCCGTGTCCCCTGCGTCGCCCGTCTGGACCAGAAAACCGTTGATCACGCGGTGAAACGGCAGGCCGTTATAGTAGCCCCGCTGCGCGAGGCCGATAAAATTTTCCACCGCCATTGGCGCGAGCTCCGGGAATAACACGAGGGAAACATCCCCCATCGTCGTCGAGATGGTCGCGACAGGCGCGCCCTCGGCCGGCACGGCCAACTGCGCTTCCGTCAGCCCCTCGGGCTTTGGCCGCGCGGCGGGACTTGTCCCGGACGGGCCGTCCTCCCCGCAGGCGCCCAATAGCACGCACAGCGCCGCCGCCGCGAATAAAATCGAGCAAATGTGCTTTGTCAAAACGTACCTCCCCCGCGCGCCGGCAGACGGCGCGCCGGATATTTTCCATTTTCCACTCACAAGTCATCCTTTCGGATGGCGCCGCTCAGCCGCGACAGCGGCGGCCTAAGGTTTTTATTCCGCGACGCCGCCGAATGGCGGCCACAGCAAAACTGCGGTGTGAAAGCACCGGCAGTTTTGCGCGGAACAATGTTCTTAGGCCATGCGCGACAGCGCAGGAGCGTCCGCAGCGCGGACGCTCAGCCGCGACAGCGGCGGCCTAAGGTTTTTATTCCGCGACGCCGCCGAATGGCGGCCACAGCAAAACTGCGGTGTGAAAGCACCGGCAGTTTTGCGCGGAACAATGTTCTTAGGCCATGCGCGACAGCGCAGGAGCGTCCGCAGCGCGGACGCTCAGCCGCGACAGCGGCGGCCTAAGATTATTATAGACCAAACCCTCCCAAAAAGAAATGACAGAAATGTAAATTTCGCGCCGCGTCCCAAAGGCGCGGGCTTCAAAAAATTCGTCATAAAGCGTCTTAATGTTTCCTTCCCACCCCCACGCCATATAGGTCGGATCTCCTTCTCCCGATGCTGATTCGGGTGGTGCGGTCGGTGCGAACGGTTTTCGAGGCTTTCCGGTGTCCCATCGCACCGCTTGCACCAGCGATAAACATATTGCCGATTAGAGTGGCAGCGGATGACCGCTTTTATATTCCATGCCGATGCGGATATTCGATCATGGCTTGCCGATACCGGGCCGTTTGTGTTATCTTGCTCATAGCGAACAGGGACGCCTGCCTTCCGGTTTGGTTTGAGCAGCTCTACCGTATCACAGGCTGGCCCTATTCTACTACCCTTTTTTCTTTTCGTTTCACATTATTGTAACATCTACAATTTTTCGCGGGAAACGCAAGCGGCGGGGCGGTTGCCTTTTGGCGCGGTTTGTGCTATGCTTTTGAGAAACGGCAGGCAAACGGGGGGCGATGGCGCGGCGGCGCCCGCTGAAATACGCTCGACGAAGCCGGGAGAACAAAGCGCCGGAACAGGCCGTCTGAAAAGGAGCGGGGCAATGGATTTTTCTTCGATTATCTCGGAAATAAAGGCCGCGAAATGCGTCGGCTTCCGCTATCAGCGCGCGGGGCACAGCCGTTACCGCGACCGTGTCACCGTGTACCGCGACGGGCGGCTTTTATTTGAGCGCTTTTGCTACGGCGAGGCGGCCGGTTTGGTGTTCAGCCTGTGGGCGGACGGCGCGGACGAAAACGGCGCGCCTCGGTGGGATTTTTCCAAGTGCCGCGTTTCAAGCGCGCCGGACGACACGCCCCGTCAACTGACCGGCGCGGGCGCGGGCGGCCTTGTTTTCGACGGCAAACCCGTCTGCTGGGAATGCGTCGGCCATCTGCGCGCCGATAAGGCCAACGGCTACGGCGGCCTTGTGAACGCGGTCAAGCGCTTGCTGCGCGGCGGAGCGCACTGACGGCCGTGCCCGACACTGTTTTTCATACCAAAAAGCACCGCCCCGTTCTGTATTTTTTCACAGCGCGGGGCGGTGCTTTGGTTTTTCAGAAAAGCCTCGGGATTTTATGGAGAAATATCGCTGTCGCTCGGTTGTGCGTTGTCGGAGGATGCGCAATATCTCCCCCGCCCTTTTCAGTCCTCGAAGCAGACGTCCATATAGCCGATGATGAAGCGCAGGATCTTCTCCTGCCCCATGTGGTCGGAATCGAAGCACATATCATAGTGGCCCGCGTCGCGCCAGTCGCTGCCCGTGAACGCGCGGTAATAATCCGCGCGGCGCTTGTCGACCTGACGCATCCGGCGGCGCGCCTCGGCCTCGGACAGGCTCGAGCGCTTCATCAGCGTCTGCACGCGCACCTCCTCCGGCGCGTGGATGAACACGCGCAGCACGTTGGGACGGTCGCGCAGGATGAAGTCCGCGCAACGGCCGATCATGACGCAGCTCTCGTTCTCCGCGAGGCCGAGCATCACCTTGGCCTGATACCGGAACAGATTTTCATTCGAGACAAAGTTGTCGCTGTCCGGCGGGATCACCTCGCCGTTGTAGGCATCCTTGGCCACGCGGAACAGCAGGCTGCTGCGAAAGCTCTTTTCCGCGTTGGCGAACAGCTGCTCGTTGATGCCGCTGTCGTCCGCCGCCATGCGCAGGATATCGCGGTTGTAAAACGGGATGCCGAGCCGCCCGGCCAGCGCTTCGCCGATGGCGCGCCCGCCGCTCCCGTTTTCCCGGGCGATCGTAATCACATAATTTTTCATGCTGCGTCCCTCCCGCAATCGGATAATGAAAAAGTCCTTGTTTTCAGTATAGGCGCGGCGCGCGAAAAAATCAACCGTTTTTTCCCGGGATGGGAAAATCATTTGCATGATTCAAATAAAAAACACGCGTTTGACGCGCCGCTTTTATGCAACATGCGAAAGAAAACGCAAGGATCGCAATCTGCGTACCGGATTTGCAATTTGCCTGCGCCGCCGCCTTTGCTATAATAAAAATGGTAGATTGTTTTTCCGGAAGGGAAAGAAAGGAAGGTTCAAAATGGAGATGCGTACGCGAATCCTGCCGAAAATGCTGAACGCCGAGGTGGAGGAATATTTGGAGCGGAACGACATCATTTTCGTTTCGGTCGGCACGGTGGAGCTGCACGGCGGCTACCCGCTGGACAGCGAGGCCGTCATCAGCGAGGCCTTCGCGCTGGAGATGGCCGAGGCCGCCGACGGCCTGATGCTGCCCGGCCTGCAATATTTTTACGCCGGGGCGACGGCGTCCGGCCGGGGCACCACGCAGGTCAGCGTCCGGCAGGGCATCGATTATCTTTCCGCCATTGCCCACAGCCTACTGCGGCAGGGCTTCCGGCGGCAGGTGTACATGAGCTTCCACGGCCCCGCCATGATGACGTGCAGCCCGATGGTGCGTGATTTCTACGACGAGACGGGCGTGCCCATTCTGTATATCGATTTATGCACGCAGATGATGAAAAGCGCGCGCGGCATGATGGGCCAGACCGCGGGGCAGAACGCCATGCAGGACTTTATGAGAAAGTTCCACGGCGTGACGGCGGGCGCGTACGACAAGCTGGGCCGCCTGGAGGATATGCCCCTCGTCACGGGCTATGAGCACCAGAAGCCGCAGAGCTGCGCCGCGTTCAACGACCTGCTCGGCCTCGCGTCGCAGAGCGGCGCGGTCGGCTACTGCTTCGCCGAGCACAGCGACCACATGTCCACGATCGACATGCCGGACGAGGCCGCGCGCGCCGCGCTGGCCGCCGAAGGGCGGGCCGTCATCACGCAGACTGTCAAGGATATGGATCCGGCAAAGTTGGTGGCGCAGCTGCGCGAGCTGGAGGAATACAACCGCCGCACCAACGAGAAATTTCCGTGGACGCCGGCCGCGTGGAATACGAAGAACGGCAAATAACCGCCGCCCGCCGCTTTCCATCGCATGCGGCGGCCGCAAACGAGCAATTTGAAAAGAAAGGAATCGAATATGTCAGAATATCTTGTCAACACCCCGTGCGGGGCGCTCCGGGGGACAACGTGCCAGTGGCCGGGTGTCGCCGCCTACCGCGGCATCCGCTACGCCACGGCCGGGCGCTGGGAGTATCCGCGGCCCGTCACCCATTGGGACGGCGTGTACGACGCGACGGCCTACGGCGATTGCTGCTATCAGATGCGCGCGTTTCAGGACGAGGCCAAAAGCAGCTTTCCCTTTTATTACAACGAGTTCCGCAAGGATGAGCAATACACCTACAGCGAGGACTGCCTTTTCCTGAACGTCTGGACGCCCGAGGGCGCGAAGCCCGGCGACAGGCTGCCGGTGCTGTTCTATATCCACGGCGGCGCGTTCACGGGCGGCTGCGGCCACGAAAAGCATTTTGACGGCCCGGTCTGGCCGACCAAGGGCGTGATCGCGGTCACGATCAACTACCGTCTCGGGCCTCTGGGCTTCGCATGCCTACCGCAGCTTGCCGAGGAGGCGGGCCACACGGGCAACTACGGCCTGTACGACCAGCTCGCGGCACTGCAATGGGTGCGGGACAACATCGCGGCCTTTGGCGGCGACGCGGAAAAAATCACCATCATGGGCCAGTCCGCCGGAGCCATGAGCGTTCAGCAGCTATGCCTGTCGCCGTTGGCGAAGGGCATGTTCGCGGGCGCGATGCTCAGCAGCGGCGGCGGTATCGGCCTGTTCAGCCAGACGGAAAAGGCCGAGGGCACCTATGCCTTCTGGCAGGACGTAATGCGCCGCGCGGACTGCGACGATCTGGCCGCGTTCCGCGCACTGGACGTCGAGAAGGTGCTACGTGCGTGGCAGGCTGCAACGGCCGCGCGCAAAGAGCGCGGGCTGAACGCCGTACCGGTGATTGACGGCGCGTTCATCACAAAGTCCGCCGCCGATACGGCCGCGGCGGGCGAGCAGGCGCATGTGCCGTACCTGATCGGCTCGACCAGCCACGACATGGTGCCGCCGGTGCTGCACAAGATGGCGAAGGATTGGAGCCGGCTTCAGGCGCGTCAGGGCGGCCCCGCCTCGTATACCTGGCTGTTCGACCGCATGCTGCCCGGCGACAGTGCCGGCGCGTGGCATTCGAGCGACCTGTGGTACTGGTTCGGCACGCTGGATCATTGCTGGCGTCCATTTACCGAGAAGGACCGCCGCCTGAGCGACGAGATGTCGAGCTACCTGACCAACTTCGCCAAGACCGGCAATCCCAACGGGGACGGCCTGCCCGAATGGCTGCCGACCGAGAAAGGACAGAATTTGGTGCTGCGCATCGGCGAGGGCAAAACGCGCATGGGCGGCGTCAATCTCGCGCGACTGACGAAAATCATGATGACAAGCAACGCACGCGGCGAACATTGAATACGCGCTCCCGCCTTTGGCAGTGGATCGTCGAAGCCGCGGCAAAAATTATAATTAGCGGGGCGGTTTTTGCGCGGTCTGTCAATCGCTCCCCGGAAAACATTTCTTTTCGTATATATCGACAGTACATGGCAAAACGCTGCCGGAGGATTTTCCAATCCTCCGGCAGCGGGCGCAATTCGGCAAAAAAACAGTCTATTTTGTGTACAAAGTGCGCAAAATAGACTGTCTTTCTATAGGGATGTTTGCATGCCCGGCTGCGGCCTACTGTTCATGTCCGTGCATGCAAACGAGATTTTTCTTTTTCGACAGGCTGTGGAGGCTGACCCATGTGCGCGCTTTTATCTCTCACAGATATTTGTCCATATAATCAAGATAATATGCCCAGTCCTCCGGCAGCACATTGTGCCAGCCCGCGCGGCTGTGGTAGCCCATCGCCTCGGTCCAAACGCTCATGCCGCCGTGGGGCTGCGTCTCGCCGTCCGCGAGGCACCCGTCCGGCGGCGTCTCTAATCCGTACAGTTCAAACGCCGGGCGGCTGGCCATGAAGCTGTTCCATGCGCCCTGCGGGTCGGCCCAGAGGTCGCCGTCCGCACTGGCCACATAGAGCTTACGGGGCGCAACGCAGGCCAGCAGCAAATGCTGATCGACCGGCAGCGCGTTTGCGTCCGCGCCGTATTGCTGATAGCGCGTGCAGAACCAATGCTTGAACATCGCGTTGATGGATTTGAGCGTTTCGCCGTGGTTCTCCCGCGTCAGGCTCGCGCCCGTGTTGCCGGAATCGTTCGAGATCACCAGCGCGATGCGCTCGTCGTTCGCGCCTGCCCACACGGCCGCCTTGCCCAAACGGGAATGGCCGATGTCCGCGATGCGCCGCGCGTCGACCTCGGGAGCCTCCACAAGGTAATCCACGCAACGGTGAATGCCGAACGCCCACGCGCCCACCGCCTTGAACTCCGGCTCGTCGAACAGGCCGACCACGCGGCTCGTGTAGCCCTTCGCATCATCGGGCGCGAAGTCGTTGCACCATACGGTGGCCACGCCGTACCCGCGCTCAATCGCCTCAGCGATGCTCCACCGCCCGGTGCTTTTGCCGCGTTCAGCGGCGAGCGCCTCCTCGTCCTTTTCGTTCGCACAGGAGGGTAAAATCGCCGGGTCGTCCAGCACTGTGTGGTTCCCGTTGAAGTTGAGGCCCACCACCACGGGCGACGGCTCGTCCGTATTGGGCAGGTACAGCAGCAGCATGGCGTCCGAGGAGCCTTTTTCCGTGGTGACGGTGATCCGCACCTGGCGACGGGTCGCCTTGCCGTCCAGCGCCTCGCCCTCCTCCTCGATTTGGAACGACGTGGAATAGCCGGTTTTGGGCAGCACGCCGTACACATTTTCCTCAAACAGCGCGAGGATCTCGGTGCGCCGCGCGGCAAATTCCCGCTCGGTTGTGACGGGCGTGCCGTCCTGCATCGTCAGCACCTCGGGCAGCGTGGAATAATCCCGCTGCCCGCCTACGGCGGCGGCGTGTATGCCGTCGGACAGCTCCATCTGGAAATTGCTTGTCATCGCGATCATATTCGGCCACGGCAGCATGCTGTGCATCCACAGCACCAATGCCGCGATCAGGATCACGAGCAGCAGCAGGATCCCCAGCGGTATGTACCACCAGCGGAATTTCTTTTTCTTCGCTTCCTTTTGCATCATGACGCCTCTCTTTCACTTCTTGTTTTTTGCTTTAAAATTGTGCGTTATGGGAACTCCCCCTCATCCGTCACGGCCTGCTGCCGTGCCACCTTCACCCCCGGGGAGGGGTAAAGAGGTTAAGTTTATTTGTAAAAATTATAGGTTATTGGAATCTAAAAATCGGCTCCAATGCCCCGTTAGGGGCGTCTTGCCCCGCCCGAAAATTCCGCAGCCCGTCCGCCTTCCCCAAAAACGGGGATAAATCAGTGCAGCTTCATCAGCCGCGGACGCAGCCGGGCGCAGTACAGCGACACCATGCGCGCGACGGCGACGTCATAAATCAGGAACGTGACGTTGCCCAGCGCGAGCAGCGCGCCGGCCAGCCATACGCCCATTTCGGCGAATTCGGCGGCGAGGGCCGGGATCGGGAACACCAGCAGGATCACCGCGTACATCCCGACAATGCAGACGTTGAATACGGCGAGCTTAGCACAAAGGCGCGCCGCACGGGCGCGCAGCCGTTCGAGGTCGGTTTTCAGCAGCGGGTAAAAGCCGAAAAAGCACAGGAAAATCAGGCTCATTTCCCGATCCGGCACCAGCAGCAGCGAGAGCAGGCCGATCGCCGCGTACAGAAGGCAGCCGGTCTTGCGGCCGAATTCAATGGCCACGGGCATAATCAGGATGCCCGCGATGGCCGGGGCGGCAAATGTCGCCAGCGGCAAAACGCCGCCCGCTAACATCAGCGCGAGAGACAGCGCGCCAAATACGCCCGCCAGCGCGATCCGGCGGCTCTCGCCGCTCTGCCCGCGCATCGGTCAGCAGCCTCCCCGGCCGCAGCTGCAGCACATGTCCATGCACATCATCGCCGTGCACATGTCGCAGCAGCTGCACCCGACGGCCTGCGCGCCGCCCATCGCATTGCCGTAGGGATTGCCGGGCATCGCGCCGCCCGCGCTGCTCTGCAGGTTGCGCAGCGCGGCCTCGTACTCGCGGTTGCCGGGCGCGAGGCGGCACGCCGTCTGGAAATAGCGCAGCGCGTCCGCCACCCAGCCCTTGTAATAGTAGGCGCTGCCGATCAAAAAATTCCACTCGGCGTCGTTCGCGCCGCCCTGAATCGCGTTCAGCTCGGCCAGCGCCTTGTCCACCGCGCCGCTGTTGATCATCTGGCGGATGGCGCGATAGCGCCCGTTGGCCGACGCGCCGGTGTCCGGCTCGGGCCCGGCGGCGCGCGCGCCCACGGGCGTGCCCGTGCGGATCGCGCCCATCAGCGTGTCGAACGCCTCGTTCAATTCGGTCATTTTGGCCTCGGCCTCCTCACGCAGGGGCCCGGCCTCGTAGTTTTCCGGATTGTATTTCTGCGCGAGGGCGCGGTACGCGGCCTTGATCTCCTCCTCGCCCGCCCCCTCGGCGAGACCCAATACCTGATAAGCGTTCATGATAACGTCCTTTCTCTTTCCTGATCTTTCTCCGGCGGCAAGACGGGCCGTCCCCGAACGGCTACAGCGCGCCGTGCCGGGGCCTTCGCGTTTTTTCGCCCGCCCGCGCGATGCTCTGCGGCAGGCCGAGGAAAATAATGTTGTCGAGGATCGGCCCGCACGGCCCGGCGCTCAGCAGGTTGTAGGCCAGCGCCGCCTCGCCCGCGCACATGCGGCACAGGCGCTGCGCCTCGGCCACGGCCTCGGCGCGGGACAGGCCCTGACGGGCGAACACGTTGTACGCGCCGCGCCGCGCGTCGTCGGCGTAATCCTCGGCGGCGTCCAAATAGTAGATGATTTTTCCGATGAACAGGCCCATGCGGGCCGCCGCGCGGCTGTTTGGCACGGCCTCGGCGAAGATGGCGCGCGTCATGTGCGCAGTCGGGTCCGCC
>CANRZX010000090.1 GCA_947644575.1 uncultured Clostridia bacterium
CCGATATACTGAAAACGTAGAATATTATTTATATTGAGGAGATATTACTAATAATATTAGTACAGAAAGCAGGTTTGATGATGAATAAGGGCAGGGACGGCACAGGGCCGGACGGACGAGGGCGAATTCTTGCGCTTGGAGAGCTGCTGGTGGATCTGATTCCCGGGAGAGAGGGCATGCGCATAGAGGACGCCGGGCCCGTTGTCAAGACGGCCAGCGGTTCGGCGGGCATTTTTGCCTGCGCGGCAGCGCTTCTCGGCGGGTGCGGCGGCTTCATCGGAAAGGTGGGGCATGACAGCCTCAGCCGGATGGTCATGCGTACCTTGGAGGAGCAGGGCGTCGATCTTTCGCGTGTCGTCCATTCGGACGAAGGGCAGATCGGGCTGGCTTTTTTAGAATATCTGCCGGAGGGGCGGAACTATCAGTATTACCGGAAAAACTCCGTGGGGAGCCTCTTGCGGCCGGAGGAACTAGATGAAGGCTATATTGGCGACGCTTATGCCGTCCATTTTCCGGGTATGCTGCTGGAGCTGACGCCCCAAATGCGCGCGGCGTGCGAACGCTTGGTGGCGGTCGCGCGGGAGAGGGGAGCGCTTGTCTCGTTTGACCCAAATATCCGGCAGGAGCTTTCTGCGGACGAATCCGCGCGTGAACGCCTGTTGTGGGCGGTGCGCCATGCGGATATTGTCGCACCGACCTTGTCGGAGGGGCGGAGTATTACCGGGAAAGAGAGTATCGGCGAGGTGCTGCGCGCACTGCACGCAATGGGGCCGCGCGTTGTGGCGCTGACGCGGGACAAGGACGGTGCGGTGCTGAGCCGCGACGGCATGGCTGCGCTGGCGCGAGGGATTGATGAAAAAGCGATCGACCCCACCGGGGCGGGCGATACGCTGGCGGCGGCGCTGTGCGTGGGCCTGCGGGAGGAGATGCCGCTTGAGCGGCTGGCGGCTTTCTGCAACTGCGCGGGAACACTTGTCGTCACCAAAAAAGGCGCGATCGGTATGGCGCTGCCCACGCGCGCGCAGGTGGACGCGATGGTGGCCTCTGGCGCGTGCCGCGTGGAATGCGTGCCGCTGGAGAGCTTTGCCTAAGAGCCTGTATGCCGGTCCGCTCGGCGTGGGCCATTTGCGCGGGGAACGCGGCTGTTTTTCCGCGTACGGCGCCGCTTTCCGGGCGGCGATGGAAAGCCCGAACACTCAACCGTTGGAAAAACGGCGAAACAGCCCGGGCCGCGTATGCGTTTCGGGTGAAAAGGAGGAAGAGAAATGTCTTCATTGAAGGAGCGCCTGCGGCAGGGCGAACAGCTTTTGGGCACAATGGTCACCACGTTTGCCAGCCCCGATCTCGCGAAAATTTTGCAGGGCTGCGGCTTCGATTATTTTATCATCGACTGCGAGCACGGTTCGTTTACCACGCGCGAGGTGGCGAATCTGATCGCCGTGGCGCGCGGCATCGGGATGCCCGCGCTGGTGCGCATCCCGGAAATGCGCCGGGAGCACGCGCTGAAGTTTATGGAAATGGGCGCGTCTGGCCTGCTTTTGCCCAATACGGAAAGCGCCGTACAGGCGCGGATGCTGGTGGACTGCGCGAAATACGCGCCGCTGGGGCACCGGGGCGTTTCGTTGTCGCGTCCGCACACGGATTTCAAAAAGGTGAACGGTCCGGAGTATATGCGCGCGGCGAACGAGGAAACGATCCTCATGTGCCAGATCGAATCCCGTCAGGGCGTGGAGCACGTCGAGGAAATCATGGCCGTGGAGGGGATTGACGTCGGCTTTATCGGGCCGAATGATATGACGCAGGATTACGGTATCCTGAACCAATTTGACCACCCCGCGATTGTGGCCGCGTTCGAGCGTGTGATCGCGGCGGCCAAGGCCAACGGGAAGTGGTCGGGCGTGCATTTCGGCGCGTCGGCCCCGCTGAAGCCGTGGCTTTCGTGCGGGATGCAGATGAATTTATGGAACAGTGATAACGGGCTTTTGGCGCTCGGCGCAGCACAGCTTGCGGAGCTGCGCGGAAGGGAGCAGGCATGAAAATCGTCATTTTGGATGGCTATACCGAAAATCCCGGCGATTTAAGCTGGGGCGGCTTTGAGGCGCTGGGTGAGCTGACGGTGTATGACCGCACGCCGTTCGCGGACGGCACGCAGGAGATCATGCGTCGCGCGAAGGGCGCGGAGATCGTCATCACCAACAAGACGCCGATTTCCGCCGAAACGCTCGCGGCGCTCGCGCCGGAGCTGCGCTATATCGGCGTGCTGGCGACCGGCTATAATGTGGTAGACGTCGCCGCGGCGGCGGCGCGGGGGATTCCGGTGTGCAATATCCCAACCTACGGCACGACGGCTGTCGCGCAGTTTGTGATGGCGCTGCTGCTGGAGCTGTGTCACCATGTCGGCGACCATAGCCGTACCGTCAGGCAGGGCGATTGGAGCCGGTGCCCGGATTTTTGCTATTGGAATACGCCTCTCGTGGAGCTGGCGGGCAAGACATTCGGTGTCATTGGCTATGGACGCATCGGAAGAGCAGCGGCGAAGTTAGCGGCGGCTTTCGGGATGGAGGTGCTGGCCTATGACGCCTTTGCCGCCGGCGACGGAACGGCGCGTATGGTGACGCTGGACGAGCTGCTCGCGCAAAGCGATGTCATCAGCCTGCACTGCCCGCTCTTTCCGGAGACGCGGGGCATTATCAACCGGGATACGATTGCCAAGATGAAGGACGGTGTGCTGCTCATTAACACCTCGCGTGGGCCGCTTGTGGCGGAAGAGGATCTCGCCGAGGCGCTCGCGAGCGGCAAGGTGGCGGGCGCGGGGTTGGACGTGCTTTCCGTTGAGCCCGCGCGCGCGGACAACCCGCTGCTGAAGCAGCAAAATTGCCTCATTACACCGCATATCGCGTGGGCGCCGAAGGAGAGTCGCCAGCGCTTGATGGACATCGCCGTGGCGAACCTGCGCGCGTTCTTGGACGGTGCGCCGCAGAATGTGGTAAATCTCTGAAGATGGCTTGGCGGCGACCCGAGTTTGCCGCCGAAAGGCTCCAAGCCTGTCATGCGTATAAAAAGGGCGGCATCCTCGCGGACGCCGCTCTTTGCTTTGCCTCTTTCCTCAAAAAAGGGGATTTGGGATCTGGGATCTGGTGTTTTTCTCGGATGTTATGCGCGCTATTTCGGGCAATATGGTCTGTTTTTTACCCAATCGGGCGGCGCATGCCTTATAAAATGATGCACACAAGGCCCGAGCAGCCCTCGTTGATGATGCGTTCGACGGTCTCCTGCAGGCGCGCACGCGCCTCGGCCGGCATATTCAACAGCTTGTTCTGGAGTCCCTCGTTCACAAGCTCGTGCAGGCTTTTGCCGAAAATATTGCTCTGCCAGATCTTCGCGGGGTCCTGCTGGATGTCGTCAAGCAGGCTTTTCACCAGCTCCTCGCTTTGGCGCTCAGTGCCCACGATCGGCGCGATCTCGGTGGAGATCTCGGTGCGGATCATATTGATCGACGGCGCGCTTGCGCGCAGCCGCACGCCGTAGCGCCCGCCCTGGCGGACGATCTCCGGCTCCTCAAGCGTCAGTTCGTCGATGCCCGGCATCACGATACCGTAGCCTGTGGCGTTTACCTGATCGAGCGCGCCGCGGATCTTTTCGTACTGCGTGCGGATGCGCGCCAATTGGATGATGCACGGCATCAGGCTGGCCTCGTCGCAGATCTCAAGGCCGGTTGTCTCGCCGAGGACCTTGTAGAAAATATCGTCCTGAAGTTCCAGCGCCATCACCGCGCAGCCCGTGCCCATGTCGATCGACCGCATTTCGCCGCGTTTGACATAGGGACACTCTACCGCCCGGTCGGACGCCGCCACGTCCTTCATCATGGATACGCCGTCCGCGTATTCCCGTACCGCCGTATAGACGGCCTCCTGCAGCCAGTGCCCCGCGTCAAGCATGGTCACCCAGCGCGGCATCGAAAACGCGATTTCCCGCAGCGGAAATTCATACAGGATACTCTTCAGGATCCTCGCGATGTCCTCCTGCGTCATTTCGACGCAGCTGACGGGCAGCACGGCGCGTTTATATTTGGCGCTCATCTCCTCTGCCAGCGCCTTGGTCGCGGGCAGATTGGGCGCTACGCAGTTCAGCAGAATGACGAAAGGCTTCTCGATCTCCTCCAGCTCCGCGATAACGCGTTCCTCCGCCTGCTCGTACCCCGCGCGCGGCAGATCGCTGATCGAGCCGTCCGTCGTGACGACAAGGCCGATGGTCGAGTGCTCCCGGATCACCTTACGTGTGCCGGTTTCGGCAGCAAGGTCAAACGGAACCTCCTCCTCAAACCATGGGCTTTTCACCATGCGGGGCTTTTCATCCTCCTCATGGCCCATCGCGCCGGGCACCATGTAGCCCACGCAGTCTACTAAGCGGGTGCGGAAGGTCGCGCCGTTTTCCAATTCGATGGCCACGGCCTGCTCCGGCACGAATTTCGGCTCGGTCGTCATAATGGTCCGCCCCGCGGCGGACTGCGGCAGTTCGTCCCGCGCGCGTTGGCTGAAGGCTTCGTTTTCGATCTCAGGCAGAACCATCAGCTCCATAAAGCGCTTGATGAAGGTGCTTTTTCCGGTGCGCACCGGCCCCACAACGCCGATGTAGATGTCGCCGCCGGTGCGCGCGGCGATATCCGCGTAAAGATTTCGTTGCTCCATGCGTCTCCCCCCTCCTAACTTGCCGACGGAATTAGCAGGCGCTTTGCCTCCTCCAGCACGCCGCCCGCCGTGTCGTTGGCGGCCGCGATGGCGTCGGGTGAAGCGGCGTAGCGCTTGGCGATATCAAACAGCTCCTCGCCCGCCTGCGCGAAATAGATGCGCAGCGCGATGTCGCCGTCCTCCCGCTGTAGCGGCCCGGTGCATTCCACGTCGGCCAGCACGGTGCGCGCGGTGCGGAAGCTGACCATGCCGCGCACTGTCAGCGTAATGGCCGCGCTGGTTTCGTCGCCCGCCTTGCGCGCGGTGACGCTGCTGACAGCCGGGTAGCATTGGGCGATCACGTCCCGCGCGGGCCTTGGGTACCGGCGCGGCAGCGTATATTCGCACACCTTGTCGTAGCACTCGATCTCCTCGAGCGCGTTGACGCACAGCAAATGCGCCATTACGCGGCCCCGCAGAACCGCCTCGCCGTCCTGCTCGATCACCTCCATCGGCAGCGGCGTGGCCATCACGTCGATGATCCGCGCGTTTTCATCGGGCAGACGCCCGGTCGTGACGGCTTCGACCTGCTGCGTGAATACGTCGGCCGTCTCCTCGAGCATCACCTGCTGCTGCGTCAGGGCGGTTTCGCATTCAGTGGAAAACGCGTCGCTGACCGCCAAATATTCCGCCGGGCGGTAGGCCTTTGCGTACAGCAGCGCCGTGGCCGAGATCGTGTTTTCCCCTTCGTCCTCGCCGGTGCCCGCGGTGATGGTGCAGCCCGTGGGCTGCACAACGGCAAAGCATCGGCATTCCTCGTCCGCGCCCTCGATCTCGACAATTTCATTGAAGGGAATCTGCCGCACGGTGTGGATCAGCTCATGTCCGGGCGCGGTGCGGTAGACCACCTCGGCGCGAATTTCACCCTTCAGCACCGCCTTGCCGGCAATCAGCTTCGCCTCGCTGACCGCGCCGGTACACTGTGTGCTCAAGATGATCTCCGGCGGGGCGTCGAAGGTGATGCCCTCCTCGGCGGTAAACAGCTTTTCCTGCGCGCCAACCGTGCGGGTGGCCGTCAGTGCCGTCGTGCGCTGCTGGATGCCGCCGCCCGAAAGCGCGGTGATGATCTCGCTCTGCGCCTCGGCCAGCGCCTCAACCGACAGCGCGAACGCCCCGCGCACATCCACGCGCCGCTGATTGACCGCGCGGCAGTTCACGTATTCCGTCTCACCCGAAACCAGCACCGTGGCCGCGCCCCAATCGCCGGGCTTTACCTCCACCTGCTTGGTGAAGGGCAACTTCTGCTCGGCCTGACACAGGCTCTCGTCTTCCTCGGATTGGTAATACAGCACGCACCGCAGATAGCCGTCCACCGTCAGACGGCCCGCCAGCACCTGCTTTTGCAGCACCACCAAATGCACAAAGCACTTGACGATCTTGAACACCTGCGGCAGATAATCTGGGATCAGCATCTCGGCCTCGATCGGTAGCTCCAACTTGGTTTCGCAGATGCTCTGTGCCGCGGTGACGGTATCTTTGTACACCTTTAACTCCATCCGTCTCGTCGCCCCCTTCGCGTTCTATCCCATCTATATGACGTGCCGGGGCGGGGTATTCTAATTATCCTTGACACGCTGGAAAAGAGGAGTTTTTGCGTTAAAAGGGCGCAAAAATCCCCGGCTTATGAAGCCTTCCCTCGCGGGCGGTTCCATCAGCCGGGGAGTTTTATGGTTGCGTTTATGGAGCGGCGCTTTTCCCGTCAAGCCACCTCGGGGAGGTCGAGATACAGCGTGGATACGATGTCGACAAAAATTTCCCGCTCGTGCAGGGCATGGGCTTTTCCCTTCCACCAGACAGACGCGCCGCTGGCCTCGAGCGTCAGCTCCGCGCCGTCCGTCTGGCGGTAGGTCACCGACAGGGCGGGCGTATCCTCGGCCGCGCTGAACGGCTTATAATTCAGCAGGTTCGCCGCGTTCACCATCAGCGCGATCTCCTCCGAATCCGTCAGTTCAACCCGCCGCTCCCCGCAAAGGATGGTGACGGCCTCGACCGTTTCCGCCTTGGGCACGCCCGTCAGCGGCACGCCGTTCATCCACACGCCGACGATGACGGTGATGACGGAGCAAATCAGAAGGGAAACCAGCAGATTCCACGCGAAGCGTTTCCCGTTGACAGCGCTTTTTTTCATTCGGCACACACCCTTCCCGACCCGCGTCACTTGTTTTGGATCGCGTCGATGGCGTCCAAAACGGCCGCGCGCATTCCGCCGCGCTCCAGCGCAGCCACGCCGACAATGGTCGTGCCGCCGGGGGAGCATACGGCGTCCTTCATCGCGCCGGGGTGCTCGCCCGTTTCCAGATGCAAGCGGCCCGTGCCCGCGAGCATCTGCGCCGCGAGCCGGTACGCCGCTGCGCGCGGCAGGCCGTGCCTGACGCCCGCGTCGCCCAGCGCCTCGATGAACATGGCGGCAAACGCCGGGCCGCAGCCGCTGATTGCCCCGCCGATGCCCATCAGCCGCCCCTCGACCGTCTCCACAAGACCCAGCGCCGAGAGCAGCCGGCGCACCTGCGCGGCCTGCGATTCGTCGAGCGTATGCGCATCCTCCATCAGAATCACGCCCTCGCACACGCGCACGGGCGTATTGGGCATGATGCTGACATGGCGCGCGCCGGGCAGCAGCGCCTCAAAGCGGCCGCACAGCCAGCCCGCCGCCACGCTGACAACCGCCTTTTCCCCGAGCAGGGGCCGCAGGGGCGTCAGCACCTCCTCGATCAGATAGGGCTTCACCGCGACAATCACAACATCCGATTCCCGCACCACTTCCTCCGCCGTCCGGCAGGGCTGTACCCCGTATTCGGCCGCGCTCCGGCACAGCTTGTCCCAATGCTTCGCGCAGGCGAGCATCTGCCCCTCGCCCAGCGCGCCCGCGCGCCGCCAGCCCGCGGCCATTGCCTGCGCCATATTGCCAAAGCCCAAAAATCCGATTTTATATTCCATAGGAACATCCTTCCTTTCGTCCATCCGTCAAAATATGGGGCCGCCGACAGGCAAAGCTCCGAATTCTTTCAAAGGGCAGCATTGCCGGCGCCATGGTGGTTTCCGCCCTCATGGCCGGAGAAACGCCCGGTCCGCTTCGGGGATGCCCGCTTCGTCGGACACATACCGCTCCACGCGCATATGCAGGCCGTATTTTTCCCGCAGCGCCGCGATTTTTGCCATCATGGGGGACGCGTGATGCAGATCGAGCGCGCGCTGATCTTTCCAGCTGTCGATCAAAAGCACGGTTCCCTTCGTTTCCAGCGGGCAAAAATATTCGTAGCGGAGGTTGCCTTCCTCGGCGCGGATGGCCTCGACAATCCCGCCGGAAAGCATCTCCTCGGCGAAGCGCCGCGCGCTTTGTCCCTCGCCGCTGTAGTAAATGTTCACCGTAATGGCCATGATAAAGCCCTCCCCTTGGATGGAAATCCGCCCATTGCCCTCAGCTCGGCAGCCCGTCAAACGGGTCCTCGGGCTTTGGCAGCGGCCCTTGGGCGGAGAAATGACGCCGCGCCATGACGAACGCGATGCCGCCCAAAAGCAGCACCTGAACAAGCTGCGCCGCGATGGCCGCGTAGGTCGTGCCCTGCAATGCCCAGCGCGCGATGCAGGGACGGGAAGCCAAAGCGCTGACCGCGATGGCGCAGGCGTTGGCCGCGATCAATCCCTTCATGCAGCGCATGACTGTCAGTACCATGCTGTAGAACAGCACGAGTGCCGTCAGGATGGCCGACACCACCATCGGGCCCAGCAGATATTGATATTCCGCCAGCGCGGGCGAGACGAAGGTCTCCAGCCCCCAGCGGCCCAAAAACGCCGCGACGCAGAGCCCGACGGGCAGCAGCGCCAGCACCACGCCCTGCACGCCCAGCACCGCGCGCCAAAAGCCCTTTTGGTCCCGCCGCGCGTAGCTGTCGGCAAAAATCGTGATGAAGGGATTGAAAAGATACGTCGCGCCGACCTGAAGCAGCAGCACCGGCTGCGTCACCGGGCCATAGACGCCCAGCGCCGTCTCGCCTAAAAGCCGGCCCAACATCAGCTTCGGGATCGAGGCCGTGGTCGTGTTCAAAAAGCTGTAGACGGCCAGCGGCGCGCATTCCCACAGCAGCGCCGCGACGCGCGCGCGCGCGACGGCCGAAGGGGAGTAGAGCCTGCGCGCCTGCGGCAGGGAATAGGCGAAAAATACCGCGAGGCTGGCCGCGAGCATTACCGTCAGCGTCAGCTCGATATTCTGCGTCAGGCGCAGCATCAGCACAAACGAGCCGAGCGTCACCGCGCCGCGCACGGCATAGGTCTTGCCGACGACGTCCAGCCGCCCGCCGCGCTGGTCGATGGCATTGAAAATATCGGTGAACGATTCCACCATGCGGTAGCCCAAAAACAGCAGCACGCACACGCTCTGCCGCGTGCTGTAGGGGTTGTCGCCCACGAGGGCGTTGAACACGACGAACCCACCGCACAGCGCCGACGCGGCCGCGCACGTCCACACGCGGCTGCGGATGTAGGTGCTGTCGCCGTATTTGCCCTCGAGATCGGATACCTGAAAGCTATACATCCCATAGGACGCGATCGAGAGGAAAATGTTTGTGGCCGTCAGCGCCGTGTTGTAAATACCGGAGATCTGCTCTCCCGCGAGGCTGACGACGAAAATACCGCACAAAAACTGGCAGATCATATAGGTGAGCTGCCCGAAGGTATTCCAGAGAAAGCTTTTCATCATTTTGGGCTGGTTCATAGACGCTTCGCCCCTCGTACAAAGAGCCCCGCAGTCGCCGGGCGGTCTTTGAATTTTTTTCTTTTATTTTTGAATATAACAATGGACTTCTGCTTCGAAATCTCTCGCACCCGCAGAGCGCGGGACAATGGAAATCGGCTTTTTCGGAAAAGGCCCCGCGTATGGCGTTGAAATGGACTGCGCTAAGTTCAAAATGACCCTTTCATATCGGCCATTTCTCGCCCCGTTCCGTCGTTTCATCTCCACGCCAAGAACCTCGCTCCGCTCAGTTGCGCTCCGAAACGCGTTTGCGGACGCAGTGCGGGCGAAGTCCTTCTCCCCAAAAAATTCGCTGTGCTTCATTTTGCGGGAGCCCTTGTAAAAAACTGTTAAGGACGGCGGGGAAAATCGTTCCTTTGCGGCGCTGTCCAAATCTCTGATTTGGGACCTGTCCCGATTTATCGGGGAACAGCGCCCAGCCAAGGGACGCTTGTGACGGAGCCGCGAACTGTGAACGGCTGCGGCCTACTGCTCTCATCCATGAAAAAGGAAGACCGTCCCGACCGACGTTCTTTTGCTTCTTTTCTTCGCGAAGAAAAGAAGATCCCCGTAACTTTTGATACCATAATACCACATTCCACTTTGTCATGCAAATAAAGAAAAGCGGAGGGCGTTATCCGCGCGCTCCGCTTTTCTTTATAATAGCTTTAGTGAAAAGTGGAGTGCTCCAAAAAAAGTGGACAATGGAGAAAAAACCCCTGATGTTAGGAAAATAGAAGTACTACATCAGAGGGTATCATCATGTCAAAAAGGAACTACACACATGTCCAGAAAATCTTACCAAAAATTCAGGCGATGATAAGGAACGGAAAAAGCTACCGGGAAATCGAGGGATTTTTTGGATTAACCGGAGATCGCTCAGTGCACAACCTGTTAAAGCGGGAACAGCGAAAAGAGAAGAAACTTCTTGCCGGTATGGCGCCCCGTCCAAAAGGGCGGCCAAGAAAGGATGCAGCTCCAAGATGTATTGAGGCAGAGCAGGCGTATGAGATTCAACGGCTGAGTGCTGTTTCTTTGGAATATCACGCAGTGGTTATTATGAATATGTAAAACGACTGGATAAGCGGGCGCACGATGCGGATTTGGTCGACATGATTCATGAGCAGCAGGAGAAATGCGATAAAACCTATGGATATCGCCGTATGTGGAAGTGGCTGGAGCAATCAAAGGGAATACACCGAAATTCTAAAACAATTCTGCGCGTGATGAAGAAATATGGGCTTTTATCTGAAGTTGTGCCCTTCCCGGTTTACTGGACAGTAAACCGGGAAGGGCACAATCGTCGCATCCTCGATGCTCCCGCCGTGCACTTCGCAGCCTCCCCGGCGAAGAACCTCCTGCACCTGCTTGAAAAATTCTTCCTGCAGGTGATTCTCCGTTAGCAGCTTGCGGAATCTGCACAGCGTTGTCGCGTCTGGCACCTGATCTCCCGCTGCAAAATTGATCCCCACGAACCTGCGCACCGCATAGCTGTCGCAGACCGCGTCTTCGATTCCCTCGTCCGACAGGTTGAACCAGCTTCCCAGCTCCAGCATCCGCAGCATCTGCTCGATCCCGCGCGGTCTGCATCCGCGTACTCCTTGCGGATAGTATATTTTTACCCAGCTCTCTCACGGAATGACCTGATCTATCCTTTCAAGAAATTCTTCCCGCTTGGTCTTCCGCCGGCACTGCGCATACTCGATATCCGTAAATCTCTGCCGTTTTTCCTTTCCCTTTCGCCCCCTCTCTATATTTATTGTTTTTCTTTCAGTTTTGCCAGATTTATTCAGTGCTTACTACAGAAGATGTTTTGTTCCAGTAAAATGAAAGTCAGGGCGAGCCGCGCCATCGTATCCCCCGGACACGATTTTCTTCCTCCCAAAATTCCCATTTGTGCAACAAAAACCTATATTTTAATCGTATATTTTTAATGATAATTTATACTAATATCTTTACAAAGCTTTGATTTTCCTAAATCAAACAGAAATCCGCTTCAGAGAGGGAAAAATCCCATCTTTGAAGCGGCTTGTTACATGCCAGCACCGGCACAATGGCAACTGCGCAGATCGCCGCCGATTACGATATGAGCGC
>CANRZX010000091.1 GCA_947644575.1 uncultured Clostridia bacterium
GCCGCCGCCCATGTGACGGCCGTCGCGCCGGCCAGCAGCACGAGGAAGCCGGCGTTTTGCGGGTCGTACAGATAAAACAGATAGCTGCACACCAAAAGCCAGCACGGGCGCGCCGCCTTGGGAACGAGGAAATAGACAAGGCACACGCCGGCAAAAAACACGAGGAATGCCACGGCGAAAAAACTGCTCATGGATCAGACAACCTTTCCGGGATGGTGGCGCTCGGCGCGCTCAAAACGCTATTTTTCGGCCCGCTCCGCATCCGCCCGCGCGGCGAGCTGCTGCTCCAGGCGGCGCACACGCTCCTCCAGCAGGGCGTTTTTCTGGGCGAGGCGCGTGATTTTCTGCGCGAACTGCGAGACGGCGCTCGACAGGCTCAAAAGCAGCAGCAGCATGAACGCCGCGGCCAAAATGAACACGGTGTTCGACGGCACGGCCATGCCCAGCAGGTCCGTCAGCACCAGCACGACATACGGGAACAGCGCAAAAATCACCAGCACCACGGCGCTGAGCAGCCAGATGATCGCGTATTTCACCGTCAGGCGGCGCTTTTTCAACAGGAAAAGAATCATCGCGAGATAGCATATTGTCCCCAGCAGCAGAAGCACGCGGATCGTGGGGCTGAAGCTGCTCCAATTCATGCGCGTCCCCCCTTCCGGCGCTCCATCGTGATGCGCAGCACCACGAGCGAAATGCATACCTTCAGCATATAGTAAACGGATTTGAACGGGCTGATCGACGATTTGCCCGCGAGGCGCTCGCGCATCACCACAGGCACCTCGCCCACACGGTAGCCGCTCTGCACAGCGGTGACGATGGCCTCCGGCTCGGGATAATCCTGCGCGTAGTTCTCGGCAAAATAGGCCGTCAGCTCCTTGCCGCAGGCGCGAAAGCCGCTGGTGGTGTCGCGCACGTCCACGCCGCACAGGCTGTAGATCATCGCGCGGATCAGGTTGATGCCGAGCCGCCGCATGAAGCTGGTCTGAAAGCCCTCCTTTGTGATGAAGCGGCTGCCGATGCACATATCGAGCGTTCCCTCGGCCACGGGGCGGATCAGCTCGCGCAGATACGCGGGGTCGTGCTGGCCGTCGCCGTCCATCTGCACGGTGATGTCATAGCCGTGCTCGCGCGCGTACAGATAGCCGCTCTGCACCCCGCCGCCGATGCCGAGATTGATGGGCAGCGAGAGATAGTGATAGCCCTTTTCCCTGCACAGCGCCTCGCTGCCGTCCGTGGAGCAGTCGTTCACGATCAGATAATCGGCCTCCGGCGCCGCCGCGCGCAGGTTTTCCACCACCCGCTCCAAATTTTCCTCCTCGTTGTAGCAGGGAATAATCACAAGCGTTTTCAAGCGCAGGTCCTCCGTTTTTTGATTCATCCGCCGGGATGCTTCCTTATCGATTTCCATCCAGCACAAACCGTTCCAGCTTTTCCAGCAGCGGGGCGCGGCGGAAATGCGCCCGGTAGTACGCGCGCGCGGCCCGGCCCATGCGCGCGCGCGCCTCGGCGGGCAGCGCCGCCAGCGCCAGCAGGTTCTGGTACAGCTCGTCCGCGTCCCCGGCCGCGCAGGTAAAGCCCGCGCCGGCCTCCAGCACGACGCGCGCGGCCTCGCCGTTCACCGAGACAAGGCACGGCCGCCCGGCGGCAAAGTAGCTGGCGATCTTGGCCGGAACGGTCAGGCCCACGTCCTCGCTTTCGCTCAGCGCGGCAAACAGCGCGTCGGCCATTGTGTGATAGGCGGGGATCTCCTCGGCGGGGCGGCGTCCCTCGAACGTGAACCATGCCCCGACGCCCGCGTCGGCGATCTCCCGCCGCAGGCTTTCCATGCTCATGCCGCTGCCCACAATGATGAAATGGATGTCCCCGCGCCCGTCCGCGCGCAGCCGCCGCGCGCACCTGACCAGCATCGGCAGGTTCTGCGCGGGGCTGATATTGCCCGCGAATAGCACGTTGAAGCGCCCGGCGAAGCGCTGCTCCAGCGCCTCGTCATGGACGTCCCGCGCGTAAAAATCCTCGCAGTATTGGGGAATCACGGCGCGCTCGGCTTTCGGCGCGATGCGGGCCAGCCGCGCCTCCAGCGCGGGGCTCATGGCGATCAGCCGGTCGCACCGGCGGTACAGCCAGTGCGAGACGCCCGCCGCGAGGGCGCGCAGCGCGCGGCTTTTCACCGGCAGCACCGAGTACAGGTTTTCGGGCCAGAGGTCGAGCACGTCGGCCGTCAGCGGGACGCGGTGCAGCTTGGCGTACACAATGGCCGGCAGCAGCATCAGCACGGGGCTCGTCTCGTAGCAGAGCACAGCGTCGTATTTGCGCCCGTGCAGGCGCGGCAGATTGAACAGCGCCGTGACGGGATAGGAGATATAATTCAGAAAAATGCGCGCGCCGGTATTGCCCTTGCGCCGGATCTCGCCCGCGCGGAAAATCTCCACGCCGTTGTGCGTTTCGCGGCGCGGGCCGGTGTAGCGGTACCCCTCGAACCATTCGCCCGAGGGGTAATTCGGCAGGCCGCACAGCACGTCTACGGTGCACCCGTCGGCGTAAAAGCCCGCGCAGATGTCCGTGATGCGGAAATTCTCCGGCCAATAGTGCTGGCTGACGACCAAAATGCGCTTTTGCGCCAAGGAAACACCTCCCTATCCATGAGGAGTGAGAAATAAGGTTCAGCCGTCCTTCCGCCACACCATCTGGTTGACGACGCCCGTGTAGCTTTGGATGATTTTGACGACCTTTGTCGAAACGTCCTCGGTATAATAGGGCACGGGAATGCCGAGATCGCCGTTCCGGTTCATGGCGACGGCCGTCTCCACGGCCTGCTCCACGCCGCCGCCCCGGATGCCCGCGAGGATAAAGCAGCCCTTGTCCAGCGCCTCGGGCCGCTCGGTCGAAGTGCGCACGCACACCGCCGGAAACGGGCGTCCGACGCTCGTGAAAAAGCTGGCTTCCTCGGGCAGCGTGCCCGAATCGCTGACGACGCAGAACGCGTTCATCTGCAGGCAGTTGTAATCGTGAAAGCCCAGCGGCTCGTGCAGGCGCACGCGCGCGTCCAGCCGGAAGCCGCGCTGCTCGAGGAATTTTTTGCTGCGCGGGTGGCAGGAATAGAGAATCGGCAGATCGTACCGCTGGGCCAGCCGGTTGACAGAGGCAAACAGGTCGAGGAAATTGCGCTCGGTGTCGATGTTCTCCTCCCGGTGCGCGGAGAGCAGCAGATAGCCGCCCTTTTCCAGCTCCAGGCGGGCGAGCACATCGCTGGCCTCGATCTTCTCAAGGTTCGCGCGCAGCACCTCGGCCATCGGGCTGCCCGTCACATAGGTGCGCTCTCTGGCCACGCCCTCGGCGTTCAGATAGCGGCGGGCGTGCTCGGAATAGCACAGGTTCACATCCGCGATGTGATCGACGATGCGGCGGTTCGTCTCCTCCGGCAGGCACTCGTCAAAGCAGCGGTTGCCCGCCTCCATATGGAAAATGGGGATGTGCAGGCGCTTTGCCCCGATGGCGGCAAGGCAGCTGTTCGTATCGCCCAGAATCAGCAGCGCGTCGGGCTTTTCCTGCGCCATCAGCGCGTAGCTTTTGGCAATGATGTTGCCGATCGTCTCGCCCAGATCCTTACCCACGGCGTCGAGATAAAAATCCGGCGCGCGCAGGGCCAGATCCTCAAAAAACACCTGATTGAGCGTATAATCGTAATTCTGGCCAGTGTGCACCAGAAGCTGGTCAAAATACCGGTCGCATTTTTTAATGACGGCGGACAGGCGGATGATTTCCGGCCGCGTGCCGATCACGGTCATCAGCTTGAGCTTTTCCATGCGCGTTACACCTTTTCATAAAAAGTATCGGGGTGCTCCGGGTCAAACGGCTCGCTGGCCCACATCACGGTGACCAGCTCGCCCTCGCCCACGTTTTCGATGCTGTGCGTGTAGCCCGTCGGGATGTCCACGACCGTCAGCCGCTCGCCCGAGACGCGGTACTCCGTCACCTCGTCCGCGCCGACACGGCGGAAACGGATCAGCCCCTCGCCCCGCACCACCAAAAATTTTTCGTTCTTGGTGTCGTGCCAATGGTTGCCCTTCACTACGCCGGGCCGCGCGATGTTGACGGACACCTGCCCCCGCTCGGGGGTGCGCAGAAACTCGGTGAAGCTGCCGCGCGCGTCGGCGTGCATTTCGAGCGGATAGGAAAAGCCGTCCGTGGGAAGATAGGACAGGTATGCCGCATATAATTTTCTGGTAAGGGCGTCGCCCATATCGGGCACGGCCAGCGACGCGCGGCTGTCGCGGAAGCTCTCAATCGTCCGCGCGAGCGCGCCCAGCGTCGTCTCGTATACGTCGCAGGTCAGATGGCAAAAGCCCGGGATCGAGCAGTCGCGCGGGGCGCGGCCCTCTAACGCGTCGAGAAAGCAGTCAACGACGTCGTCGATATACACCAGCGGCAGGCGGTACGCGGGGTCGCGCACCTCGATGGGCAGGCCGTGCGCGACGTTGTGGCAGAACGTCGCCACCACGCTGTTGTACGACGGGCGGCACCATTTGCCGAACACGCCCGGCAGACGGTAGACGAGCGCGGGCGCGCCCGTTTTTTGCTCGTGCGCGAACACGAGCGCCTCGGCCTCGCGCTTGCTTTTGCCGTAATCATTGTCAAGCTCAGCCTGGATCGAAGAGGTGACAAGCACAGGCGCTTTACTCCCAGCCCGCTCCAGCAGCGTCAAGAGGTGCTCGGTAAAGCCGCGGTTGCCCGCGTAAAATTCAGCCGGGTCCTTCGGGCGGTTGACGCCCGCGAGGTGAAAGACGAAGTCAGCGCGCGCGGCATACGCCTCCAGCCGTTCGGGCGGCGTATCGACGTCGAACGCCAGCACCTCATGCCCGCCTATCGCCCGCAGCCGGGCGGCAAGGTTTTTTCCGATGAAGCCGTCCGCGCCCGTGATGAGCAGTGTTTTCCCTTTATAGTCCGATCTATTTTCCAAGCGCGGCCAGCTCCTCCTTGATATAGTCCAGCGTCAGCAGCTTTTCCACCACCTCGTCGACGTTCAGGCGGCGGGTGTTGTGGCTGGTGTAGTCCTCGGGGGCCTGCGTCTGCACCTTGCCCTCGACGAAATATTTATCGTAGTTCAGATCGCGCGCGTCGGCGGACACGCGGTAATAGCCGCCCAAATCCTCGCTGCGCATGCGCTCCTCCCGCGTGAGCAGCGTCTCGTACAGCTTTTCGCCGTGGCGCGTGCCGATCACGTGCGTGCCGGTGTCGCCGAACAGGCGCTGCACGGCCTTGGCGAGGTCGCCGATCGTGGAGGCCGGGCTCTTCTGCACGAACAGGTCGCCGGGCTGCGCGTGGCCGAACGCGAACGCGACCAGCTCGACCGCCTCGTCGAGGCTCATCAGAAAGCGCGTCATATCCGGGTCTGTAATGGTGATGGGCTTGCCGGCCTTGATCTGCTCGATGAACAGCGGGATCACGCTGCCCCGGCTGGCCATCACGTTGCCGTAGCGCGTGCAGCAGATGGTGGTGGTGCCGGGCTTGACGGTGCGGGCCTTCGCGGCGATCACCTTTTCCATCATCGCCTTGCTGATGCCCATCGCGTTGATGGGATACGCGGCCTTGTCGGTGGAGAGGCACACGACGCGCTTCACCCCGGCGTGGACGGCGGCGGTGAGGACGTTGTCGGTGCCGAGGATGTTGGTGCGCACGGCCTCCATCGGGAAGAATTCGCAGCTGGGCACCTGCTTTAAGGCGGCGGCGTGGAAGATATAGTCCACGCCGCGCATCACGCCGCGCAGGCTGTCGGGGTTGCGCACGTCGCCGATGTAGAATTTCAGCTTGCCGCTCAGCGCAGGGAACTGCTGCTGGTAGGCGTGGCGCATGTCGTCCTGCTTTTTCTCGTCGCGTGAGAAGATGCGGATCTCGCCGATGCCGGTGGACAAAAGATGCCGCAGCACCGTATTGCCGAACGAGCCCGTACCGCCCGTAATGAGCAGCGTTTTGTCCTTGAAAATAGCGGTGTCCAATGAAAGCCCTCCCTGAAAGGGGCGCAAGGCCCCCGGTTTTTTGCGGAAATTTTTTGATTTTCCGCGGATTCCGCAAGAAAAGTATAACCGTATCCCTTCTATGGTAAGCATACCGTGCGAACAGCGCAATCGGCTTCTTTTTTAATTGTCCCCGGAGGGGAACGAGAAAAAAGCCGTAAAAACAAGGTATCATAACCGCTTTGAGGTTATTATACCATAATCCGCCCGGGATGCCAATATTTTGACGAATTTCGCTTTTGACGAGGCGCGATTTTTCTGATAGAATAAGTTTGTTTTTACTGCGCCCGTTTTTCGGGCCGCCATCATTTACTATAAAAGGAGTTGGTTTTTTCCCTATGGACACAGTCCTGCCCAGTTTACTCTTGCAGGTGGTGCTCATCGCGTCGAACGCTTTTTTTGCAATGAGTGAATTTGCCGTGGTATCCGTCAACACGCAGAAGATGAAGCGATTGGCCGAGGGCGGCAACAAGGCCGCCGGGCGTCTGCTCGTCATCACCGACGCGCCGTCGGATTTTTTGGCCACCATCCAGGTGGGCGTCACCCTGTCCGGCTTTCTCGCGTCGGCCGCCGCTGCGGACAGCTTTGCTGACCCGCTCGTGCGGGCGCTCTCCGGCGTACCCATCCCCCCGTCGACGCTGCGCGGCATCATGGTCGTTGTCATCACGATGATTTTGTCGTATTTCATGCTGATTTTCGGCGAGCTTGCGCCCAAGCGCATCGCCATGAAGGACCCGGACGGCGTCGCGCTGCGCGTTGTGGGCGTCATCTGGGCGTTGAACCGCGTGTGCCGCCCCGTCGTGCGCTTTATCGCGGCCTCGACGAATCTTGTCCTGCGCCCGCTGGGCATCGGCCCCGCGAGCGAGGAGGAGCCCGTCGCCGAGGAGGACATTCTTATGATGGTTGAGGCCGGCGAGGAAACCGGAACCGTGGACGAGCGCGAGCATGAAATGATCAAAAACATCTTCGAGTTTGACGACCGCCATGTATCCGAAGTCATGACGCACCGCACGGATCTCATCAGCGTGCCGGTGACGGCTACGCTGCGCGAGATCGCGGCGCTTCAGGGAGAGAACCATTTTTCCCGCATCCCGGTGTATCGCGATAATGTCGATGACATCGTGGGCGCGGTATTCGTAAAGGACCTTGTCCCGCTGCTTGAGCCGGGCGCGCACGCGGACGACACACCCGAGCGCTTCATGCGCAGCGTGCTGTATGTGCCCGAGGGCATGACGTGCTCCAACCTGCTGCATGAGTTCCAGAAAGCGCGCGTCCACCTCGCCATTGTCGTGGACGAATACGGCGGCACCGAGGGCATGGTGACGATGGAGGACCTGCTGGAGACGATTGTCGGCAATTTAGACGATGAGCACAGCGACGGCAGCGCGGTCATCACGCTGTCGGACGGTGTGTACGAGGTGGGCGGTGATGTACCCGTGAACGAGCTGGAGGGCATTTTGGGCGAGGATCTGTTTGAAAACGCCGACAGCGATACCATCGGCGGCTTCATTACCGAGACGCTGGGCCGTATTCCCGAAACGGGCGAAACACTCGACCTGACGCCGCAGGGCTACCGCTTTACTGTCGCCGAGGCCACACCCCGCGCTGTGACCCGCGTGAAGATCGTGCGGGAAACGACCGAAAAAACGCCTGTGGAATAGCAGGCGGCGGGGCCAAACGCCGCCCTGCCCGCGCCGCGTTTTTGAGAGGGCGCATCACGGATGATTCCATAAGGAAACAAAACGGCGGCGCCTACCGTCCACGGCGTTCGGGGGCCTTGCATTCCACAAAGAAACGGGGTTTTATCGCGTCAGCAATAAAATGCAAGCTTTATCAGGGCTTGCAACCGGCGTCCGTTTTCGCCGCAGGCGAAATGGACGGCAGAATGCCGGATAAGGGCCGCGGCGGGTTTCGGCCTTGTGACCACACCCTTTGGGCGGCGCGGCTTCACTGCGCGAGCCTTTCAGGCGTTTTGTTTTCTTATCTCATCGCCTTGTATGTTCGCGCTTTTTATTAAAGCGAAAGAAAGCTCCGAGCCCGCGCCGCTTCTCGGCGGCGCGGACTCGGAGCTTTTTCCTATAAGCAAGGCCGCTGAAAGGCATTGCAGCGCCGAAGCGGCGGCGCGCCCTTGCAAGGCCAAGAGGAAAAGCCGGCGAAACGGTCTGCGCCCAAACCCCGAGCGGCGAGATTCTGCCACGATTTTTGCGGATTTTTCGCGAAAAATCATTTTCAAACGGCGGAGAATGTTGTATACTAAATATGAAATTTACTTAATGATAAATCGTGTTGCTTTCATTCCTTGGCCGCGAATGATGAATCGAATTTGTGCGGGGAGCGGTGCTGCCATGAACATTTGCAAAAGCTATTATGAAACGCTGTACAATCGCCCGGTTGTGGGCCTTTCGGGGTACTGCGCGAAGTATGACCTGCCGGATTCGCTGTATGCCTATCTTGCGTTCGGCGGAACGACGGGCTCAGCCAAGGATGCCCTTGCCGAGGGCATGCTGGCGCTGGCCACCGAAAAAGGACTTTTACAGCCGGGCCAGACAGTGATCGAGTGCTCCAGCGGCAGCTTCGGGCTGGCGCTGGCCGTGGCGTGCGCGCATAGCGGCCACCCGCTGATGTTATGCATGCCGGCGACCGTCCCCGGCGACCGTCAGCAGCTTTTGGCAAAGTTCGGCGCTCAGATCGTGCTGTCCAACTATGTCTACGGGCGGGCGGGCACCGTGCAGCGTGCCGAGGAGGCCGTGCGCCAGACCGGCGGTTATTTTTTGAATTACTTCGACAACGACCTGAACGCTGAATTCCACCGCCGCGTGACGGGCCCGAACATCGCCAAGGCGACGGGCGGCGCGTTGGACGCCGTTGTCGTGGGCGTGGGCAGCGGTGGCACGATTTCCGGCGCGGGGGAATATCTCAAGGCGTGGTATCCGGACATCAAAGTCATCGCGGTAGAGCCATATGAGAGTCAGGCCATCGGCGGCGGCTATGTAGGGCGGCACAGCATCCCCGGCCTCGGCGCGGGCTTTGTACCGGAAAATTACAACCCGCATATTGTTGACGCGGTAATGGCCGTGCCCAGCAAGACGGCGAACGTGACAGCACGCGAGGTGCTGGAGACAGACGCCATCCCCGCCTCGCCCAGCGCGGGAGCGGTGCTGGCCGCCGCCCACCAGCTAATGGCTGAACACCCCGAGCAACAGCGCGTCGTTTGCGTCTTTTCGGGGCAGGTGTTTTACGAGTGAGCGGAGCGGGCATCTTGGACCATTACGGCCGGAGCGGAATGAAAAAGGCAGACCGTCCGCCCGCGCGGGCTGGATCCGGCCGCATATCCGGTAAACGGCGCTGGTCGCGAGCCTGACAGGAGCAGCGCGGCCGGTGCGGAATCGCTGGGGGCTGTTGATAAGGCTCCCCGTTGCCCCTTGTTGATGCCCGCCGCTTTCCGCCAAAGCCGGTCCGGAATGTCTTTCCACGATTTCAGCGCCATTTTCTGGCCGTGGGATCGCCTTGCCCAAAGCTTCGGCAACGGCCGAAATGAAAATTGGGCGGAAGGCCATGGCGGTCCGATGCATCTTGTCTCCTCTTCCCGCGTATTTCTTCGGCTTTGCGGAATATTGACGGCAAAGCCGGAATTTGACGCGTAAGAGTATTGACAGCATCGCAAATGGCTGATATAATAATTTAGCATGATTTGGGGCCTTGCTGGTCGCGCATCAAGGGCGCTCTTTACCGGAAGGCTGGCCAAGTCCCGCAAAATAAGAGCCATTAGCTCAGTCGGCAGAGCATCTGCCTTTTAAGCAGGGCGTCCGGGGTTCGAATCCCCGATGGCTCACCACAACAACGAAATCCGAACCTTTTGCTGATTAGCAATAGGTTCGGATTTTGTGTTTTGTGCGATAAAATTATATAGCAAGCATGTTAGGGCTTGCTGGAAAGTAGCGATTTTCTATTGGTAAATACGCTTTGCCCCGAGGATTGAGAAGAAAAGTTTCGCTATTGCGTTGTTATAGCAATTTCTGCGTCTTGACATAGCGGGTAGGGTGCCACATCTTTTAGTCGGGTGAAAATGCTTTTGGGGTATATATTAGACACCTTGGTCATGGCGGAGATACGGCTCCGCAGCGGCCACTTTTTCTTTTTCGCACAACAAGATGTCTTTGCCCATGTCGAGTCTTTTTATGATTCTATGCGTCCGCATTCCTCTACTCTAAATTGCAATATCAAATCGGACAGCATCAAAGAACTCTGCAGCAGAGCGATAATTGAAAATTTTACGAGGCAAATGGTTGATCCAATCCTGAACACAGAGGGTCATATCATCGGAAATGTGGGCAAAGCTCCTGTCTTTTGGGAAGAAGCGGCGGATCAGAGCATTCTGCTTCTCATTTGTGCCGCGTTCCCATGCGCTGTAAGGATGTGCATATTATACCATGAGCGCCGCGCGCGAATGGTATAATGGGCGATTTCGCCGGTTGCCCCGCGAGGGGCGAGGCGAACGCCATAAAAATCCTATATAATAACCGCTCTGCGGTTATTATACCTTCGTTTCAGGGAACAGTTTTGGCAGAATGGCAAACTCACTGCCATTATCGCTGGTGATGGAGCGAAAAACAATCGGCCACTGATCACCATACTGGGCCTGTATTCATTTTAGCCCTTCCTCGACCGCCTGAGCGATCCGGGCGGAAATCTTTTCAAGGTGCCGCTTGCGCGTCATGCGCTCATCCAGCGTCAAAAAGACTTCGGAAGAACCGGAACAGCCCACCACCGTATCGATTTCCCAATGGCCAAATTCCTCACGGGAGCCGACCGCGGCTGGCCGTTCCTCAATGCTGGTTCCGTACAATCTCCGGTTTTTGCGCACCCGGCCGGTCTTTGCTTTCCGTTTTACCCGCAAAGGCAAGTCAATGTTTCGCACCCGCAGCAGGCTCTGATCGATGTAGTTGTACAGGGTTTTGGCGCATACGAGCTCGTCAAAAGTTCCATCCAATCTGGCACGACCGCATAGTGGATCTGGAGACATTCTTTTCCCCAGCATTTGCTGCTCGGCATAGCGGATAAATTCCTGCGCTTTCGCCAGCTTGAGCGGCGGGCGGCTGTTCTTCCTGTTCTCCTCATATACGCGCTGGCCTGCATCCCAAAAATATTTGTGATAAATGCGCAGCTCACTGTCCAGCTGTTCCACCGTACCTCGCGCCAGCTCATAATACAGGGTGGAGCGCGAGATTCCCACCGCCTTGGCGATCTCTGTCTTTGTCAGCCTCTGCTTGAGTAAGTGCTGAATAAATCGGAGTGTACATCGGCCGCGTTTGGAACGCGCGACCGATACTTCCCCGCGAGAATATGCAGGGTCGCGAAGCGGCGAACAAATTTTTCCAAAAGCCCAAGAGCCTCGCTTCGCTCGGTTGGCTTTTGGACGCGTCCCGAGGACGCAGTCCTACGGCCTAAGTGCCGCCGCTTCGCGGCGGTTGGCCTCTGGACGCGCCTGCGGGCGCAGTCGTCAGACAAAACAAAAAACGCAGGGGTAACGC
>CANRZX010000092.1 GCA_947644575.1 uncultured Clostridia bacterium
CCTACGGTGTCCTTGGCGCAGGGTATGGGATTCCAACAATCGATAATTTTGTCAAAAAAATTTAAGCTTCCGCTGTAGCAAATCCATTTTTTCAAAAAGCATGCCAAAAGCAGCGCCGCCATGCGGCGGCGCTGCTTGAATCCGATTCAGCCCAAAGACATTTTCCTTTACATCGTGAACTGGATGCCGCAGAAGACCGCGTAGATCGCCAAAAGCAGAATGCCCTGCGCGCGGCTCAGCTTGCCCTTGAGAAGCGGCGGGATCGTCATCAGTAGCATGACGGCCAGCATCACGGGGATTTCCAACACAAGGCTGGCGTTCTGACCGAAGATTTTGGCGGTTTCCGGCACCGTGAACGGCGCGATCGTCACGGACACGCCGCTGACCAGCACCAAATTGAACACATTCGCGCCGATGACGTTGCCCAGCGAGAGGTCGCTGTGGCCCTTGACCAGCGAGGTGATGGCCGTGACCAGCTCCGGCAGGGACGTGCCCAACGCCACAAACGTGAGCGCGATGACGGATTCCGGTACGCCCAGCGCCTGCGCGATCAGCGTGCCATTGTCGACCAGCAGCTTCGCGCCCACGGCGATGAGCACCGCGCCCAGCACCAGCAGGACGAGCATTTTCGTCATGGTCATCGGCTTTTCGTCTTCTTCGTCGCCCTCCGGCGCCTCAACGGGGGAATTCTTCATCTGGCGCACGGTGAGGATCATGTACGCGATGAACAGGCCGAGCATCAAAAAGCCCAGCGGGCGCGTGAACCTGCCCATCACATAGGCGGCCACACAATAAACAGCAGCGGACAGGAAGAAAAAGCCGACCGGGAAACGCAGCGTCTTGGGGTCTACCTTGCCCGGGCGAACGGCGATGGTGATGGCCGCGATCAGCGCCGTGTTGCAGATGATCGAGCCGATGGCGTTGCCGTAGGCGATCTCGCCGTGGCCGGACACCGCCGACATCGAGGACACCATGACCTCCGGCAGCGTCGTGCCGATGGAGACGACCGTCGCGCCGATCAGCAGCTCCGGCAGATGGAAACGGCGCGCCAGCGCGGACGAGCCGTCGACGAACCAGTCGCCGCCCTTGATCAGGCAGACAAGGCCGACGGCGAACAGCAGGACAGGAACTAACATACGCTTTTCTACTCCTTTTCGGAACGCCCGGCACGCCGGACCTTCCCCATTTTCACGACAAGCCGCCCGCCGACAAGGGGAACAGCTTGACACGGCTTATGCCGCCTATCACGCCGCCAAAACAGGCGGCGTGATAGGATATTTCTATTATATGGGATTTCCCGCGCGGCTTCAACCGTTTGGAACGTTTTTGTGCAAAAAAACCTTATTGGAGCAAATTTTCTGTTTGTTTCGCCCAAAGAAAACTCGAATCATTCCCCGGGATGTCTCGGCGGATGCCCGTCAGCCCCTCCTGAAAACAAGCATTTGCTCAAGGCCGTGCGGCGCTTATTCCTTCCCGGAAACATCGCGGACAAGAGGCGGCACCTGAGAAAGCATGTTGTCCATATCCTCGAACATGCTGCTCTTGGTCGTGCCCAGCGCGCTGGCGTTGGCGATGTGCCGCTTTACCTCCTGGTACTGCGTTTTGATCCGGTCGAAAAAGCCGCAGATCTCCTGCAAATCATTCTGGGAGCTTTCAATCACATTCGAGATATCGGTCTGCACGCCGGCCGTATCGTCCGCCGCGGCAATGATTTTCTGGAAGCTGTCGTCGGCGTGGGTCACCACGTCGGCGCTTCTGCCCAGCGTGCCACGCGCGGCGGAAATGCTCTCGCTCAGCTGGCCGGAACTGTTTTGCACGTCGTGGATGCCGGCGTCCACCTCGCCCGCGAGCACCTTAATCTCCTTGGCCAGCTCCTTTACCTGCGCCGCGACAATGGCAAAGCCCTTGCCCGCAACGCCTGCCCGAGCCGCCTCGATGGACGCGTTGATCGCAAGGATATCCGTCTCGTCCGCGATCGACACAATATTGCTCATGCAGCGCTGAATCTGCGTGACGGAGCTCTGAAGCTGCTCAAACGTGCGCTCCATCTCCCCGAAGGATTCCTGAACCCGCGCGGAAATGTTCGTTACCTCCGCCATTTCCCCGCGCGCGTCCGTCACCGTCCGGGCAATCCCGCTCCGCACCGTGTCAAACCGGCCGGCGGCCTGGCTGATATTGGAAAAGGACTGGCCAAAATCCTGAAGCTTCACCTGAAAGCGCCCCGCCTCGACGAGCACCTCCTCAAACGAATGCTCGATCCGTGTCAGCTCCGAAAGGGTCGCTACTTCCTTCTGCACCATATCCTTCCGGTACTCGCCCAAGCTGCCGACCACGTGCAGAATGGGGGCAAGCTCCTCCTTTTGCTGCTCCGCCTGCCGTTTCCGGCTATTTTTGCTGAAAAGAGACATACGGCATACCCTCCTTACTCAAATACCGCGCAGGTCATGGACTGGTTGACAAAGCGGTCGTTATAATGCTCCCCATAGCCGACAAGCCCTGCATGGCTGCCCAGCGCGGCCATATCCCGCAGGTATTCCCCCATGTAGCCCTGCTCGGAGAAAAGCTTGTAGCGGAACAGGCAGTTGACGGAAAAGACGGCCGAGCGCCGCGGGAAATCCTGACAGATCTGCCGGATGGTCCGGCGGACGATTTCGCGGTAATCGCCCAGCTCGAGCAGGATCAGGATGTCGGAGTCATTGACCTGCCGGAAGCAGGCCAGCGCATTGCCCTTGACCTCCTTGATCGAAATGATGCAGACATCCTCGCCGTTGAGCTTCCCGAACGGGTTCTGGAAAGTGCGCGTCAGGATCTCCTGATCGGTGACGTGCAGTATCTCCTGATATACCTGCTTGGCGGGCCTTCCGTTCAGCGTCCCGAGGATGTAATTGGCGCGGTCGGTGTTGGAGGCGATGAAGCGGTAGCCGCCCATCTGGTGGTAAATATTTTCCTTATAGGTCTTGACGCGGCCGCCTAAATTTTTAACTATCGCGTAGGCCACGGCGTCCCGATAGACGACGCCGTTCGCGGATACCCTGCCGCCGTCCCCAGTGCCGCCGACGAGCGGAATCCCCCGCCCCTTCAGCACGGTGTTCAGCGTGGTGAGCACGCACGCGTCATTGCCCGCGCAGAAATCGATACAAACGGTGTCGCGCCCGCCGCCGTTCACCCGCTGCACGTCCTGCTTCAGACGGTCGATGTATTTCACGGGCATGACGGAAACCTGCTCAAGCACGTTGGCCGCGGCGCTGACACCGCCCGAAAACGCGATCACGCCCACGCCGTTTTCCACAACCTTCGCGTCATAGCTCATCCCGATGCAGCCGATACTCGGCACACCCGGAAAAAGCTGCTCGAGTGCTTTGACATGCTCCTCAAATTGCCGCTCGTTCGACATCAGCATCAAAAACTGAGGAGCACGCAAGCCCCGAACCGCCTGCTCAAGATTCCCTCCCCGATCCATATGGAAGGTTTGTTTCATGACTGATCCTCTCCTTGCAATACGTGGCTTTCCGCCCGGTTTTCAAAAATATCGGTTTTATTATACGGATTTTGCCCGCGCGCGTCAATATACCCGCGCGCAAGCAGAGGCAGGGCGATCCGCTTTTTTCCGCCCTCCTCTGTGCAAACCGGTTTTTTTGTGCTACAATAAAGGCAATACGCGCGGCATGCCTTGGGGGTGCTGACTATGTCACGCCTTGAAGCTGCGGCCAAAGCCGGTTTTGGAAGGCTCCGGCGCTTTGCTGGTCCGCAGTCTTTTCTTGAAACGGGCCCGGAGCGCTGTAAAGCCGTTCCGCTTTATCGCGCGGCCGCGCGGGCTTTGGCGTTTTGGGCTGCCCTATTCCATTCCAGCAACGGGGGAATTTTATTTGTCACAGGAAAACATCCGTAATTTCTGCATCATCGCGCACATCGACCACGGCAAATCCACGCTGGCGGACCGCATTTTGGAATGCACGCAGGCGGTGGACGAGCGCCAGATGGAGGCGCAGCTGCTCGACAACATGGAGCTGGAGCGCGAGCGGGGCATCACCATCAAGGCGCGCGCCGTCACGCTGCACTACACCGCGCGCAGCGGGCAGGACTATACCTTCAACCTGATCGATACACCGGGCCACGTCGACTTCAACTACGAGGTCAGCCGCAGCCTCGCCGCCTGCGAGGGCGCGGTGCTTGTCGTCGATTCCAGCCAGGGCGTCGAGGCGCAGACGCTGGCCAACACCTATTTGGCGTTGGAGCACGATTTGGAGCTGGTGCCGATCCTGAACAAGATCGACCTGCCCAGCGCCGAGCCCGAGCGTGTCGCGCACGAGGTGGAGGACATTATCGGCTTGCCGTGCCTCGACGCGCCGCGCGTGTCGGCCAAGCTTGGCGTCGGCATCCCCGACGTGCTCGAGCGCGTCATCAGCGACATTCCCGCGCCGAAGGGCGACCCGGACGCGCCGCTGAAGGCGCTGATTTTTGACGCGGTATACGATCCGTATAAAGGTGTTATTGTATATCTGCGCGTAATGGACGGCCAGCTGGACGTCGGCCGCCCCGTGAAACTGATGCAGACGGGCGCGCAGTTCACGCCCGTGGAGGTGGGCCACATGGGCGCGACGGCGCTCGCGCCGTGCGGCAGCCTGTCGGCAGGCGAGGTGGGCTACTTCACCGCGTCCATCAAGACGCTGGACGACACCCGCGTGGGCGATACCGTCACGGACGCGGCAAGCCCGGCGGCCGAGGCGCTGCCCGGCTACCGCGCGGTAACGCCGATGGTGTTCTGCGGCATTTACCCGGCGGACGGTGCGGACTATCCCGACCTGAAGGACGCGCTGGAAAAGCTGCGCCTGAACGACGCCTCGCTCAGCTTCGACGCCGAGACGAGCGCGGCGCTGGGCTTCGGCTTCCGCTGCGGCTTTTTGGGGCTGCTGCATTTGGAGATCATCATCGAGCGGCTCGAGCGCGAGTTTGACCTCGACCTCATTACCACAGCGCCCAGCGTAGAATACCGTATCACGCTGACGGACGGAACGGTGAAAATGATCGACAATCCGACGAATTACCCTGACCCGGCGCAGATCGCCAAGGCCGAGGAGCCCTTCGTCGACGCGCACATCTACACGCCGTCCGAATATGTCGGCAGCCTGATGGAGCTGTGCCAGAACCGGCGCGGCGTGATGCGCGACATGAAGTATTTGGACGACACGCGCGTCGATCTGCACTATGAGCTGCCGCTGGGCGAGATTGTGTACGACTTCTTCGACGCGATCAAGAGCCGCAGCCGGGGCTACGCCAGCTATGACTATGAGATGAAGGACTTTGTGGAATCGCGCCTTGTCAAATTGGACATCCTCCTGAACGGCGATTTGGTGGATGCGCTCTCCATGATCGTCCACGCGGACATGGCCTACGCGAAGGGGCGGCGGCTGGCGGAGAAGCTGAAAGAAAACATCCCCCGCCAGATGTTCGAGGTGCCCATTCAGGCCGCCATCGGCGGGAAGATCATCGCGCGCGAAACCGTGAAGGCCATGCGCAAGGACGTTCTGGCCAAGTGCTACGGCGGCGACATCACGCGCAAGAAGAAGCTGCTCGAAAAGCAGAAGGAGGGCAAAAAGAAGATGCGCCAGCTCGGCACGGTGCAGGTGCCGAGCGAGGCGTTCACCGCCGTGCTGAAGTTAGACGAGTGACGGCGACACGGGATTTTCCGGCAAAAGGGAAACACCGTTTGTGCGCCGCCCGCTTTGTCTTGGGGAGGGCGGCGTCCGCAAAGCAAGGGATGGGATCCGGAAAATAATATGGCGTATTTTACAAAAAAACCTGTACAAAGCGCAGGAAAAATGGTAAAATCAAACCATGTGAAAACGCCATTCCGGCCGCGCCGGATGCAGTCAGGGAGCGATCAATCATGTCCGTCGTCATTTACAACAGCCAGGATTCTATCCACAAAATCCCGTTCGGCGCGCTGCGCGCCGGAGAGTTCGTCACCTTTACGCTGACCGTCCCCACCGAGCTTGAGTGTAAAACGCCCTATCTCATCATCAACCGGGACGGCGAGTCGCCCGCGTTCCTGCCGATGAAAAAGGGTCGCCGGCGGGACGGCGTCGACGTCTTTTCCTTCTCCTGCCCGCTGTCGCCGCCGGGACTCTATTTTTATTATTTCGACCTGTACACCGGGTTCCGCAAGCTGTACGCCGGAAAGCTAGGCGAGGCGTATATCACCACGGGAGAGGGCGAGCCGTGGCAGCTGACCGTCTATGAAAAGGATTTCCATACGCCCGAGCATCTGCGCGGCGGCATGATCTATCAGATCTTCCCCGACCGCTTTTACGAGAGCAAGCCCCATACGGAGATGCCCTTCCCCGACCGCGTGTACCGCGACGAAAAATTTCGCCGCCCGTATTTCTGGCCGAACGAGCAGCACGAGGGCTATTTGAATTTAGATTACTTCGGCGGCGACCTGCCCGGCATTCAGGAAAAGCTGCCCTACCTTGCCGATTTGGGCGTGACTTGCATCTATCTGAACCCCATCTTCGAGGCACACGCCAACCACCGCTATAATACTGCGAATTATCTCAAGGTGGATCCCGTGCTGGGCACGAACGAGGACTTCGCCGCGCTGTGCGCCGCGGCGAAGGGCTACGGCATCGACATCATTTTGGACGGCGTGTTCAGCCATACAGGCTCCGATTCCATCTATTTCAACCGCGAGGGGCGCTATGATTCCCTCGGCGCGTGGCAGAGCCCGGAAAGCCCCTATCGGAGCTGGTATGACTTCTCGCCCCATTATTCCAGCGGCTACCGCTGCTGGTGGGGGTTTGAAACCCTGCCCGAGGTCAACGAGAGCGACCGCTCGTACCGCGATTTTATCTGCGGCGAGGGCGGCGTCATCGACTATTGGCTCGGGCTCGGCGCGGCGGGCTTCCGTTTGGACGTCGCCGACGAGCTGCCCGACAATTTTATTGAGGAGATCCGCCGCGCGGTCAAGCGCCATGGCAGCGAAAAATATCTGCTGGGCGAGGTATGGGAAGACGCCACCAATAAGTGGAGCTACGGCGTGCGCCGCACCTACCTGATGGGTAAGGGGCTCGACGCCGTGATGAACTACCCCTTCAAGGAGGCGGCGCTTGCTTTCCTGCGCGGCGGCGACGCGCGCGACGCCGCGGACATCATCATGCGCATCTGCGAAAACTATCCCGCGCCCGCGCTGCACGTTATGATGAACTTTGTCTCCACGCACGATACCGTGCGCGCCGTCACGGCGCTCGCAGGCGAAAGCTGCGAGGGGCATGATCGCTACTGGCAGAGCGAGCAAGTGCTTTCGCCCGAGCAGTACGAGGCCGGCATCCGGCTGCTGCGGCTGGCCTATGTCATGATCTTCACGCTGCCGGGCATCCCGAGTGTTTATTACGGCGACGAGATCGGCATGCAGGGCTATAAGGACCCGTTCAACCGCGCCTATTTCAACTGGGACAGCACCGAGGAGCGCGTGCGCCCCGTAATCCGGGAGATGGCCGCGCTGCGCAGGCGTTGCCCGGCGTTTGAAAACGGAACGCTCAGCATCCAGCACGCGGCGGGCGGCGTACTGTGCTACGAGCGCCGCGCCGGAAACGCCGTCGCTTCGATCTGCATCAACCGCACGCCGGATGCCTCCCGCGTCATTATGCTCGGGCGCGAGGCGGAGGTGCCGCCCTTCGGCTACACGGTCGCGACAAAGCCGTGATGACTGTAAAGTGAAATCCATTTACAAGAACAGCTGAAAGTCAGTCATAACCCCCGGCTTTGCCGGGGGTTGTCTTTTCACTAAAGCCATTAAAGCAAAGGGCGCGTCGCGGAAAGGCTTTCCGCGACGCGCCCTTTATTTTTTCGCGCGCTCTACAACACACGCCCTTGCCGATTTCCGATTCTCCCGTTGTCAGGGCTCCGCCTTGGGCGCGGGCTCTTTTCCGTTCGGCGCGCCCGTGTCCGCCAATTTGCCGCCCAAAAAGCCGGACAGCACGCTCTGCAGGTCGACGCCCGTGCTCTCGCGCAGGCCGTCCGTCACCTGCGTGACGGTCTGCATGATGTCCTTCGTCAGCTTCGCGCCGTTGCCCTCGCCGTACATTGTGATTTTGTCCACTTTGGCCAGCGGCTCGGCAGCGTTTTTCACCACGTCGGGCAGAGCGTTGAAGTACATCTCCAGCACGGCGGCCTTGCCCATCTTCGTCATGGCCTCCGCCTTTTTCTCGATGCCCTCCGCCTCGGCCACCGCCTTGGCGCGGATCGCCTCCGCCTCGGCGAGGCCCTTCGCGCGGATGCCCTCGGCCTCCTGCGCGCGGGCGAACTTCTCCGCCTCGGCCTGCACCTTCATCGCCTCGGCCTGCTGCTCCTGCTCGTACTTCCTCGCGTCAGCCTCGCGCTGGCGCTCGTACAGCTCGGCGTCGGCCTTCTGCTGGCGCGCGAAGCGCTCGGCCTCGGCCTTCTTCTTCACCTGCGCGTCCAGCGATTGCTCCATGACCTCGGCTTCCTTCTGCTTGAGCAGGATTTCCTTCTCCTGCTTTGCGATGTTGGCCTCGGCGGAGGTGATCTCGATGGATTTGCGCTGCTCTTCCTCTTGGATGCGGTAGGCCGCGTCGGCCTCGGCGCGCTTGGTATCGCTGGCCTTCTGCAGCTCTGCCTGGCGGATGGCCAGCTCCGTCTTTTTCTCGGCGATCTCCTGCGCGGCGGCGACCTCGGCGTCGTTGGCTTCCTTTTGCGCGACGGCGCGGGCGCGGGCGATCTCCTTCTCGCTGACGGCGCGGGAGATCGCGGCGTTTTTCTGGATCTTGACAATATTGTCCACGCCGAGGTTTTCGATTACGGCGCTGTCGTCCACGAAATTCTGCACGTTGAAGCTGACGATGTCCAGCCCCATCGCGGCAAGATCCGGCTCGGCGTTCTCCTTGACGAGGTTCGCGAATTTCTGCCGGTCGGAAACCATCTCCTGCAGCTCCATTTTGCCGACGATCTCGCGCATGTTGCCCTCGAGCACCTCGCGCGCGACGCTGGCAATGTAATCCACTTTACGGTTCAAAAAGTTCTGCGCGGCTAAATTCAGCAGCTCCGGCGTATCGCTGATCTTCACGTTGACGGCGGCGTCCACCTTGATGTTGATGTAATCCGCCGTCGGCACGGCGCTGGAGGTTTTGACGTCGATGGGGATGAGCTGCAGGCTCAGCTCGTCCTTTTTCTCAAAGAACGGGATCTTGATGCCCGCCTTGCCGATCAGCACCTTCGGCGTGCGGCGCAGGCCGGAAATGATATAGGCGGTGTCAGGCGACGCCTTGACATAGCCCGAGGCGAACAGCGCCGCGGCCAGCAGCACGACGACGCCCAATGCGATCCAAAAATACATAAGAACCCTCCTTCAAAAAATATGCTTTGAAAAAAAGCGCGGCGGCGCAGGCGGGCGGAGCCTCACAGCCTTGCGCCAGACGCCGCGGATGCGCCTGGGCGCATCCGCCCAAGGCGTGCAAAAAGGGCGCGGTAGAACACACCGCGCCCTATATCGTTTTGCTGCGGGCCCGGCTTATCGCTTAGTTGACGGTTTCCTTCGCGGCGGCCAAAAGGCCGGTCAGGTTCTGAATTTCGCTCGGGATAATCAGCTTCGTCGCCTTGCCGTCGGCCACCTTCTGCAGCGCCTCCAAGCCTTTGAGGGCCAGCACCTTGTCGCTCGGGGCGGCCTCGTTCAGCAGGCGGATCGAATCGGCCAGCGCCTTCTGCACCTCCATGATGGCCTGCGCCTCGCCCTGCGCCTCGCGGATGCGCTGCTCGCGCACGGCGTCGGCGCGCAGGATGGCGCTTTCCTTTTCGCCCTCGGCCACGAGGATGGCGCTGCGCTTTTCGCCCTCGGCGCGCAGGATGCTCTCACGGCGCTGGCGCTCGGCCTTCATCTGCTTCTCCATCGCGTCCTGAATTTCCGCGGGCGGAATGATGTTCTTCACCTCGACGCGGTTCACCTTGATGCCCCACTTGTCGGTGGCCTCGTCCAAAATGGCCGTGATCTTGGTGTTGATCGTGTCGCGGCTGGTCAGCGTGTGGTCCAGCTCCATGTCGCCGATGATGTTGCGCAGCGTGGTGGCGCACAGGTTCTCGATGGCGGACAGCGGGCGCTCGACGCCGTAGGTGAACAGCTTCGCGTCGGTGATCTGGAAAAACACGACGGTATCGATCTGCATCGTGACGTTATCGCGCGTGATAACGGGCTGGGGCTTGAAATCCACGACCTGCTCCTTCATGGAGACCTTTTTCGCGATGCGTGTGACAAACGGCATCTTGAAGTGGAAGCCGGCGTCCCATGTGGTATCGTAGATGCCAAGGCGTTCGACCACATAGGTGTACGCCTGCGGCACGATGGCAATATTCGCGATCAGCACAACGGCGACGATCACGACAACGATCAGCAATAAAATGAACCAACCCATTTGAATGTTCCTCCTCAGCTTAAAATAAAATTTATCCACCCATGCCCTCGCAGGCATGGGGCGTTCCCAACCGGCGGGCGTTACGCCTGCTTGGAGTCGGCGCTCTCCACGGGGCGCACGACCAGCGACGCGCTCTCGACGGATACGACCTCGCACAGCATGCCCTCGGGGATCGGCTGCTCGCTGCGCGCCATCCAGTCCACGCCGTCTAAGCGCACGCGGCCCGGGACGTCCGGCGTGATCTCTGCCAGCACCTGCCCTTTGCGGCCGACGTTCCGGTCGGCGTTGGTGGGCACGGTGTGCTCCCGCGCATAGCGCTTGGCCAGCGGCCGCGTAAGCAGCAGCATGGCCGTGCTGACCACGACGAACACGATGAACTGGACCTTGCCGGATTCGGTGAAAGCGGATGTAACAAGCGCCGACGCCGCGCCCACGGCGAACCAGATGGAAACCAAATTCACCGTCACGGCCTCGAACGCGACAAGCGCGATGAGCAGCATCAGCCAAAGGATCGAATATGCGGTAAAGATCATCTTGTTTTCCTGCCTTTCCGCCGCGCAGCGCGCGGCATGTTCTCCTGTGCTGAACCAAAACGGCGGCCCGCCGCCCTGTTTTGATTGTGATACCAGTATAGCACGGTCCCGGAGATTTTACAAAGCCCAAAAATGCCCTATTTGGAGAGATTTCGACTTTTTCAGACGTTTTTTTCAAAGCTCCTTGCTCAATCGGCCCCGCGCGGGACCGGGCGAAACCGGGCGCGGCGGGCCCGGCTCAGGCCGCGTGCGCCGGGCGCGGCTCCCATTCGCTTGGCTCCCCCCTTAAATTACGGCTCCGGCCTCGCGATTTCTTTCATTTTCCTACCTTTTTACCCAAACATACCGTTAAATCCGCAAA
>CANRZX010000093.1 GCA_947644575.1 uncultured Clostridia bacterium
CTCGTTGTCGCTGTCGGGGTTCGGCTCGATGCCGGATTTGATGAGCGTCAGCCCCACCTCGGCGCCGTTCACCGAATGGCCGTACTTGCAATCGTTCAGCAGCGAGACGCCGTAGCCGCCCTCGGAGACGTCCATCCAGCGGTGGCCGCAGCTTTCAAAGCGCGCCTGGTCCCAGCTGGTATTGGCGTGCGTGGGACGCGTCACGTTGCCGAACTGGATCTCGAACGTGGCCTCGTTCGTGTGCACGTCGAACGGCAGGAACGTCTTGAGCAGATACTGGTGCTCGCGCCAGTCCACCCAGGTGTCGAAATCGATGCGGCGGCTGTGGGCATAAAAGCGGATGCGCTGGCGCATGCGCGACTGCATGAACGCGCGCTCGACCGTGAGCTCCGCGAACAGCGGACCGACGGCCGTCCACTCCATCGAGGAGACCTCCTCGAGATCCCAGCCCTTTTCGGTATAGAAAATGTCGATGTCCCAGTTGTCGTAATAGATGGGCTTATCCTCAAACACGCGCATCCGGTTGCCCGCCTGGCCGGGCCTAAAGACCTCGCGGCCGTTTTCCTTGTCGAACAGCGAGGCGAACATTCCGTTTTCGCCGATGACGGCGCGGTAATATGGCGTCTCAATCGACGCGCCCTGCTCGAGGGAGGTGCAAAACGGCGTTTCGGCCGCTCCCGGTGCGCCCGCCGCAAGGACGCGCCAGCCCTTGGCGGGCACGTCCTCCACGGCGCAGACCGTTTTGCCGCGCACCGTCTGCGAGACGGCGTTCTCCACGCAGAGCCCCTCATCCAGCGCCACAAGGCCCCCGCGCGCCGCGCCCAGCGTGTTGAACACGGCGACGCCGCCGCCCTCGCCCGCGAGCCGCGCCGCACCCTGCTCCACCAGCGCCGCGCCGCGCCGCGCGATTTCCTCGTACTCCCGCTTTGTGACCTCGTACACCTCGTGGATGCTTGAGCCCGGCAGGATGTCGTGGAACTGGTTGAGCAGCACCATCTTCCACAGCGCCTCCAGCTCCGCGGCCGGATATTCTTCGCCGCGGCGCAGCGCGGCCAGCGTGCTCAGCAGCTCCGCGTCGCGCAGCAAAAGCTCGCTCCTGCGGTTGGCGCGCTTGTTGCGCGCCATGCTTGTGTATGTGCCGCGGTGGTATTCAAAATAGAATTCCCCCGTCCACTTGGGCATGCGCGGGCTGCCGGCCACGCGCTTTTCCAGCTCGGTAAAATACTGCAGCACGCCGCACTGGCGCACCGTGGGGATGCCCTTGACGCCCTTTTCCATGCGCCGACCCGTCTCGAGCATCTCGCGCGTGGGACCGCCGCCGCCGTCGCCGTAGCCGTAGGAGATCAGGATGTCGTTGTTCATCTCCTTGTTCTGATAGCGCTCCCAGCCGCCCATGATCGCGTCCGGGTGCAGCAGGCCGTTGTAGGTGGTGAAAAAGTTGGTGACGCTCTGCCCCACGCCCAACGTGGAGATGAAATGCGCCAGCACGCGCGAGCCGTCGATGCCCTCCCACCACAGCGTGTCGTTCGGCACCTTGTTGAACTGGTTCCAGCTCAGCTTCGTCGTCATGAAATAATCAATGCCGCATTTTTTCATGATCTGCGGCAGCGCGCCCGAATAACCGAACACGTCGGGCAGCCAGAGCACGCGGTTGTCGACGCCGAATTCCTCCCGGAAAAAGCGCTTGCCGTACAAAAACTGGCGCACAAGGCTCTCGCCGCAAGGCAGATTGGTGTCCGATTCCAGCCACATGCCGCCCTCCGGCTCCCAGCGTCCCTCGGCCACGCGCCGGCGGATCTGCTCATACAACTCGGGGTAGCGCTCCTTCACAAACGTATACAGCACGGGCTGGCTGGACATGAACTGGTATTCGGGATACTCGTCCATCAGCTGGAGCACCGTGGCGAAGCTGCGCGCCGCCTTTTCGCGCGTCTGCGCCACCGTCCACCACCACGCCACGTCGATGTGCGTGTGGCCGACGCAGCTTGCGATGACCTCCTCGCGCCCCGCCATCGAGCCGTACAGCGTCTCGGCCAGCTTCGCGCGCGCCGCCTCAACGGAGGCATAGAACGCCTCGGAGGGCACCCTGCGCAGATCCAGCAGGTTGACCGCGTCGTTCATGGCCGTACACAGGTCGATATACGTCTTGCTGCCCGCGTCCATGCGCCCGAGCGCCCACAGAGGCATCTGCAGGTCGTAGTAGAGATCCTTGACGGCGGGCACAAGCTCCTCCACGTCCGCCAAAAGGCGGAACTCGGTGTGCAGCGTGCCGGTATAGGCCTGCAGGTCCAACGTGTAGCGGCGGCCCGGCTCGGCCGCCTCGGCGAGCAGCAGCTCGCGGTGGTTCATATCCGCGCCCTGGCGCACCTCGCCGTCGACGAACACCAAAAACTGCGGGTTCTTGGCGTCGTCCCACTCCTCAATCTGCGTGCGCAGACGGATCCAAAGCTGCCTGCCCGCGAAGCTCTCCGGCACGGTGAACTCCGTGCGGAACCAATAGTGCTCGTCCGGGCCGTACCAGTGCATGGTGTCCGAATCAAACGCCTCGAACGGCGCGCCGTCCGCGTCCGCCTCCTCCGGGCGCAGCCAGAAGCCCTTTTTCATTTTCCATTCCGTCAGCGAAAACCGCTGCGGGACCATGTGCTTTTTCAGCTGCGCGGCGATGACCTCCACGCGCTCTTTTACGAAAAACATTCTGTTTCCCCCTACGCCCGCGCGCCCGCGCGCGGCGCCCTCTCATTTTTTATGTTTTCATGCTGGGCCGCGCCCGGCGGCAAGGCCGATGAATCCGGCGGCAAGAAGGACAAAAATCAGCTGCCACAGCCATGTCCGCCAGTTTCCGAAATTCATGGTATAGCCAAACCCGCTCCGCGGCCTTTTGACAATGACTCTTTGATCCTCCGGGTTGCAATACAGTCTCCCGGCCAGCCAGCCGGGCTCTCTGTCGCGTGGCTTCATAAGGCGCTCCTTTGCAGCTGCTCCTTTACGGCTTCTCTATTCGGCGGGCCCGGTTTTTGGGAACGAGCCCCTGCGAAAAATCAAAGCGGGTATTCGTCCATCCACCGGATCAGCTCATCCGCGGTGGTGAAGGCGAGGCCCGTCACCGTGTCGGCGCAGCCGTAGTAGATGGCGATGCGGCCGGTCGCGCCGTCCGCGAGCGCGGCGCACGGGAACGTGACGTTGGGCACGTCGCCCACGCATTCATACAGCTCCTGCGGGCCGAGGATATAGTTGCGGCTGCGCTTTTTGACGAGCCACGGCCTTTCGAGGTCGAGCAGCGCGGCGCCCATGCGGTACACAAAGCCGTTGCAGGTATTGATGACGCCGTGATAGATCAGCAGCCAGCCCTCGTCCGTCTCGATGGGGATCGGCCCGGGGCCGATCTTCTTCGACTGCCACGCCGAGCGGTCGCCGTCGACCGTGCCCATCACCCAGCGGTGCCTGCCCCAGTAGACAAGATCCGGGCTCTGCGAGCAGAAAATATCGCCGAACGGCGTGTGGCCCGTGTCGGACGGGCGCGAGAGCATCATATAATTCCCGCCGATTTTCCGCGGGAACAAAACGCCGTTGCGGTTGTAGGGCAGAAAGGCGTTTTCCTCCTGATGGAACACGGTGAAATCCTCCGTCCAGCCCACGCCGATCGTGGGGCCGTGCGCGCCGTTGCACCAGGTGATATAGTAGCGGCCGTCCAATTTGCACACGCGCGGGTCGTAGCGGTACTCGCGCGCCGTCACCTCCGGGTCGCCCTCGAAGCGAAGCGGCTCGTCGGAGATGCTCCAGTGGAGCCCGTCCTTGGAAAAGCCCGTGAAAAGATCCATGCTGACCGAGCGGGAATCGCAGCGGAACACGCCCGCGAAGCCGTCCCCGAACGGCACGACGGCGGAATTGAAGATGCTGTTGGAGTTCTTCTGCTCGTCCCGGCGGATAATGGGGTTCGCGTCATAGCGCCACACCGGGCCCCGCGCGTTTTCGGGACGAGCCTGCCAGGGCAGATTGGGCAGCGCGTCTGCAATAATTTTCGCCATAATTTCACCTCGTAAAAATTTCTGTCTGCTTTGGAATGGATCCCGGGGGGGGGGTGTCCGACGCGGCCTCGGACCGGGCACGCATTTCCGAGGGGCTCATGTTGAAATAGCTGTGAAAATGCGTATAAAAATAATTGATGTTCGTATACCCCACGTCCGCCGCGATGGACGCGATCTTGTCGTTTGTGAACAGGATGCGCTCCCGCGCCATATTGAGGCGGTAGATCATCAGATATTCCGAGAATTTCATCTTCGTCTCGCGGATGAACAGCTGGCCCAAATACGTCGAGTTCATCCGGAAACGGTCTGCAATGGATTTGAGCGTGATGTTTTGATCGTACTCCGCGCGCACCATCAAAAGCACCTTGCCGATGAGGGGCGAGAGCGAATCGTACCGCACGCCGAGCACGGGCGCTTTCTCCCGCTCGTCCGACGCGGCGCTCGGCAGCGCGCCGTGCAGCTTTTCCACGATGACGCGTTCCACGCACGCCTCTAACTTGCCCGCGCGGATGGGCTTGAGCAGATAATCCAGCGCGCCGCTGCGCATCGCCTCGCACGCGAAGCGGAATTCCCCGTAGCCGCTCATCATGATGAAATTGGAGTCGACGCCCACCTCCCGAAGCTTGCGGATCAGGTCGTGGCCGTACTCATCCCCCAAGCAGACGTCGACAAGGCAGAGCTGCGGGCAGCAGTCGATGCCCCGCGCGACCGCCTCGGAAAAGCTGCCCGCCGTCTCGATGCGCGTGATGTTGTATTTTTCCCAATCGAGCGTGTATTTCAGGCCCTCGAGGACGTTCGGCTCGTCGTCCACGATCATAAGGGTATACATACGGCGTCCTCCTTTTGGGGAATGTGCGCCACAACGCTCGCGCCGCCCTCGAGGTTGTTGCGAACCTCCATTGAGAAGCCCTCGCCGTAAAACCATAAAAGACGCCGGTAAACATTATGGAGCCCTACATTTTCGCTGCCCGACTCCTCGACGCTGCTCTGCATGCGCTCGTTGACGGCCGCCAGCCTTTCCGGCGGGATGCCGCGCCCGTTGTCTACCAGCTCCACGCAGACGCCGCCCTCCTCGGGGTAGGCTGTAGCGATGATCAGATTGTATTCGCTTCCAGCGTCAAAGCCGTGCGAAAGGAAATTTTCGGCCAGCGGCTGCAGCCAGAGCTTCACCGTCCGCACCTCGCCCAGCTCCGGCGCGAACTCCGTCTGGTACACAAAGCTGCCCGGATAGCGCAGCTCCATGATGGCGAGGTAGTCCTCCAAAAGCGCAAATTCATCCGCCAGCGTGATCACCTCATCCTTGCGCACGATGTCGCGGTACAGCGAGCCTAAAAGCGAGATCGCCTCCGCTGTCTGCGGGCTTTTCTCCTGCAGCGCCTGCGCGCGGACCGCCTCGAGCGTGTTGTACAGGAAATGCGGGTTGATCTGCTGCTGCAGCATCTTCATCTCGGTATCCTGCTGCTTGAGCTTGAGGCGGTACTGCACCAAAATATAATGGTTCAGCGCGCTCTTCATATTCGCAAGCGCCGAGGCGATAATGCCGTACTCGTTTGTGCGGATTGATTTTGGGAAATCGAGCTTGTCGGCCGCGTCAAAATCGCCCTTTTCCACACATTCGATAATGTGCATTGTATAGGCCAAAAAGGTCGCGTCGTACCGCATGAAGCTGTACACAATCCCCAAGATGAGCGCGTCGAAAAAAACGAGCGCGCCGCAAAGCGTCCAGATCACCGCCGCGCGCCGGCCGAGCATCCGCGCGCCGTCGAGTACAGTAATATAATGGTATTCATAGTGCTGCACGGAGACGTGCCGGGTGTAATATACCCAGCCCTCCGGCATATGCATCCATCCGCGCGGGGCGGGTCGCTCGGCCGCCTCGCGGATCCACCCACGCTGCGCCTCGGAGCCCCCGTTGTAAAACAGCGTGCCGTCCGCCACCTCGATGGCGTGCAGGCCCTCCCGCGCCCTGCCCGCGGAAAAGAGCGCGCCGCTCCTCGCCCAGAACTGGATGCTTCCCAGAGAGCCGTTGCTGTTTTTCGGATCCCGGATGTCATACGCGCACAGCAGCATATCGCCGCGCATGACGTCTGCCGCGTCCCCGGGCGCGTCGAACCAAAGCTGCGCGGCGCCCCACGCGTCCAAGCTGATCAGCTTATCCGTCCCGCCCGTTTCTTTGTCGAGGTCAAGCACCACGCTCGAAATGGAGCGCCCGCGCTCCGACAGAAAACGCTGCACATCCGCCGGGAACGACTGGATCATCTGCGAGCTGCGAAGGCTGTTGCGGCCACGCAGCGCGATATAGTGCGCCTCGCTCCGCGCCCCAACGAGCGCGTCAAAATCGTCCGAGAGCGCGCGGCCGGAATAGAGCCGCAGTACATATTCGCCCGTGCGCGCGATCTCGTCACCGATGCGGCGCTCGATGCTCGCAAAGTTCTCCTCGCCGTCGGTTCGCTGCTCGTTCGTCCAATCCTCTAACCAGAAGGCCATTACCGTCAAAAAAACGAGCGCGCTCGCCAGCGCCACGGCCACGGCCGTAACGAGCAGCTTTTTGCGGAACACCTTATACTGCATCGGCTTTGCGTGCATCGCCCAAGACCCTCCCTCGCGCGGCAGCCTCTTCCTTATGAAAGATACCAAAAACCGGCTGAAAAAACAAGCGCCCCGCGCATAAAATTTTCAACAGGCCGGCGGCAGGCTCCTCCGCCCGAAAAAACGCCGCCGCCCCGCCTGTTTTTCGTCCGCGCCGACGTTTCCAGAACGCGGCCTCGGGCCATGGCGGGCACTGAGCGCGGCGTCCCGTTACAGACCAAAAGCGCGCCTCGTGCAGGGCGGTGTAATAAGAAAACAATACGTCTGAAAAACAGGTGGGCCGTGCGAATGTGGCCACGGGAAAGGAAAGCGCGGGAACGCCCTGCGTCCTCGCAGGCGGGGCGCGAAGCTCCCGGGCGTTGGCAGCGCGGCGAGCTCCCACGGCATTGTTTTCTTATGGAACCGCCCGCGAAGGGGCGCACTTTTGAAAAAGTCCTGATTTTCCCGGGCGCCCGCCCCAGCGGGGAGCGGGCGCCCGGGATTTTTACGCTTGAGAATGATTCAAAGATAACCGAAAAATCGCTTGCTTACGCGGCGAAGAACTCGTCGATCTGCTTTTGCGCCTCTTCGATGATCGTATCCAGGCCCGCGGCTTTCAACTCCTCCACGATGGCCGGAATCTGGTCGACCGGCAGAGCGCCCGTCAGAAGATCCTTGTTGTACTTCTCCCAAGTGGACTTGACGTTGGTCACCTCGTTCTGGATGTTTGTAATATCCAGCGCGAAGCCCATGCACTCGGAAGCAAACGCCTTCTCATTCTGCGCCTTGACGTCGTTCCACTGGTTGGGATCACCGTCGTCCGTCGTGGACATCGAGAAGAACGAGCCCTGCGTGTACTTGGCCATTCCCTGGCTCCACGTATCCTGCAGGATCTTGACGACATTCTCGCTCACATACTCAAAGTCCTTGCCCTCGACGCCATAGGCCAGCATGTCGCGGAAGGTATGGTCGGTGTTGGCCAGCTCGATGACCTTCAGGGCCTCCTCGGGGTACTTGGAGTTCTTGGAGATCGCCAGCATCGAGCCCTGAATGGTCTCGGTGGTGTAAATCGGGCCAAAGACGCAGGTCGCGACATACTTGTCAACGCCCTGCAGCGTCTGCCATGTGGTAACGGCCTGGGGCCAGCCCTGCGCGTTGCCGAAAGGCATCTGCTTGTAATCCTCCTGGGAAACGTTCGCGTCCGGATTGATGATGCCGTCCTTAAACCACTGGTTCAGCATGGCAAGCTGCGCCTGAACGTCCTCCTGCTCGAGCACGCTCACAACCTTGCGCTCTTTGTCGTCATAGCGCACGCCGATGGGCTGGATGCCGGCGGCAAGGCCGTCGTAGTTGTTGAAAAAGCCGTTCCACAGGCTGCCCTGGGACATACGCACCGGATAGAACGAGGCGCCTTCGCCCTCCTTCATCCTGCGGAAGACGGGATCCAGATCCTCAAACGTCTTGATGGCTTCCACGTCGATGTTATATTTCTGGACATAGGTGTCGTCGAAATACCAGAACTGCGCAAGAGAAGAATCCTTGTACGTCGGCACGGCGTAGATCTGGCCGCCGATGCGCGTGCCGTCCCACAGCAGATCCGGCACGAACTCGTTCAGCGTCGGGGTCACAGTGGGCAGCATATCTGTCAGGTCAAGGAACGCGCCCGCGGTAACGAAACGGGCATAGTTCGTGTTGTTCGTGAACATGATGTCAAAGCTTTCGCCGGCGTTGACGATCGTGTTCATCTTTGTGTCGTAGTCGTTCCAGCCGGCCACATTGTAGTCCAGGCGCACGCCGACCTTCTCCTCGACATAGTCGGAGATGATGGCCATGCTCTCTTCAAAATCCTCGGGGAGTACGCCGCCGACGGTCCACCATGTCAGGGTGGGGACGTCGCCGGACGCCGTGCTGCCGGCGTCTGTTCCGCCAGTGCTGGCGGGCGTGCTGCCGCCGGTACTGGCGGGCGTGCTGCTGGGGCTTCCGCCGCAGGCCGCGAGCACGCCCACGCACAGGGCAAGCGCGCACACAAGCGCCAAAATGCGAATTGTCTTTTTCATGTGTTTGCCTCCTAAATTATTTTATATCCTCCGGGTGCGCACAAGAATACGCCCGGCTGATAACAATGGATTATCCCTTCACCGCACCAACCGTCAGGCCGGAAATGAAGTACTTCTGGAAGAACGGGTACGCGCAGGCGATCGGCAGAACAATGATGACGACAATCGCCATGCGAGCCGATTCCTTGGGCATGTTCGCCATCATCTCGGCCGCGCTGACGCCCATGCTGGACGCATTGTTCGCGAGGGCCGTGATGTTGGACATGATCGTATTCAGCAAAGCCTGCAGGCTCAGCAGCTTCTGATCGTCGATATAGAGCATCGAGAGCCACCAGTCGTTCCAGTACGCGAACGTCAGGAACAGGCCGATCGTGGCCAGCACCGGCAGCGAGATGGGCAGCACGATGCGGAAGAAGATCGTGAACTGGCGCGCGCCGTCGATCTTGGCCGATTCGATCAGCGCATCCGGGATCGTCTGCTGGAAGAAGGTGCGGCTGACAATGACGTTGAACGAGGAAACGCACATCGGCAGGATCAGCGCCCAAATCGTATTTTTCAGCCCCAAAAATGTACCGACAATGAAGTATGTGGAAACCATGCCGCCGTTGAACACCATCGGGATAAACACGACCCATGTGAGGAAATTGTGCAGCTTATAGGCCGGGCGGCTGAGCACATAGCCGAGCAGCGTCGTCAGCACGACGCCGATGATCACGCCCGTGATGGTGACGAACAGCGACACGCCCAGCGCGCGCAGGATCATGGTGCCCTGGTTCAGAATGAAGTTGTAGCCCTCCAGTGACCATACCTTCGGGAAGAACTGATAGCCGAACTGCGAAACCGCCTGCTCGTCGGAGAACGAGATCGCGACGACCAGCAGCACCGGCAAAATGCACAGCAGCGAGAACGCGATGAACAGCAGGTTCAGCAGCACGTTGCTTGTATTGGAAATGCGGTTAAACTTTTCAAGGCCGTCGAGGGCAACCTTTTCTTTTTTCGCCATATCTCCCGCCTCCTTAAATCATCGCGCTTTCAGGGTCGATCTTGCGCACGATCCCGTTGGCGATCAAAATCATCACGCAGCCCGCCACCGACTGGACAAAGGCCGCGGCACTGGCCATGCTGGTGCTGGCCGTTTTAAGCTGGCGGTACACGAATACGTCGAGCGTCGCCGTCACGTTGTACAGCGAGTTGGAATCGCGCGGCACCTGATAGAACAGGCCGAAGTCCGAGCTGAAGATGCGGCCGACGGACATAATGAACATCATAATAATGACAGCCTTCATCAGCGGTAGCGTAATGTACTTCATCTGCTGCCAGATGGACGCGCCGTCAATGACGGCCGCCTCGTACAGCGTACGGTCAATGCCCGTGATGGTGGCCAGATACACGACCATGCTATAGCCGAGGCCCTTCCACACGTTCATAAAGACTAAGAAGAACGGCCAGATCTCCCGCTTCATGTACCACTGCTGCGGCTCGCCGCCCATGCTCTTTACCACGCCGTTGACAATGCCCATGTCATAGCTGAGGAACGCCCACACGATCGCGGCGACAACCACCCAGGACAGGAAATAAGGCATGAACATCGCCGTTTGATAGACCTTGCCCATGCGCTTGGAGTGCAGCTGTCCGACAAGCAGCGCTGCGCCGACGGGCAGGACGATGCCGAGGATAATAAACACGATATTGTACAAAACCGTGTTGCGCAGGATCAGCCAGATGTCCCCCGTAGAGAACAGGAACTTAAAGTTCTTGAAGCCTACCCATTCGCTCTGGATCATATTCTGCAGAAAGCCGCCGCTGATCTTGTAATCCTTGAACGCGATGATGATGCCGATCATTGGCAGAAACGCGAAGCAGATAAACCAGACCGTGGTGGGCAGCGCGAGGATGGACAACTCGGTGTCGTCCATGTCCCAGCGCTTTTTCAGGCGAATGGGACGCGCCGCTTTTTTCTTTTCCTTGGTTGCTTGCATTACCTCAATCCTCCCTTTCCGATCGCCCCTTTACCCCCGCCGAAAGAGAAAATCATCTGTCCCTGAAGGGACAGATGGAGCGCATTTGGGCGCAAAAATGCGATTCGATATTTCTTTGATAATATTATAACGACTTCCTCGGCAAAACCGCTATATCAAAATCTTTAGTTTGTAGTATAGTTTTGTTAGGGAAAATGGAAGACTTTTCTTGTGGTTTTGTTCGATTCTCACAATATTTATTTTTTAATTTTGTGCATTTGCCCAAAAATATGTTTTTTAGATAAAAACTAAGCTTTTTGATGTATACATCCCTCCGCCAATTCTTTATGATAAAGTTGTTGTTTTTACCCCTTTCCTTGGGGACGGCGGCTGGCGCAAAGGAAACGTTATTTCTTCGTCCGCAGCCTCCCCTTGGGGAAGATTAATAGGTGAAGATTAACAGGTTAATTTTATATCAAAATATCAGAATTTAATGACACCTTTCCATCTCCTCGCGCTCGTAGAGCGCGGGTAAATCGAGCGCGGGTAAATCAAAATCAGCTTTTTCGATTACGGCTCGCGCATGTCATTCTTACTGTTAAGCGAGCCGCGAAAAAGCATTCCTTGTTTGCCGTCGGGGGTTCCAAGGGGGCGGTCTACGGCCTAAGAGCCGCCGCTGCGCGGCGGTTGGCCTTC
>CANRZX010000094.1 GCA_947644575.1 uncultured Clostridia bacterium
GGGAAAACGGCGCGGTTCGCGTGGAAAAAAGCGTGCTGCACGGCACGGAGATCGACCTCTCTGACTGCCCCGACCTCGGGCCCGTGCTGATGGCGCTCGGCGCGTTCTGCGCGGGCGAGACGGTGCTGCGCAGCGCCGGGCGGCTGCGCCTGAAGGAGAGCGACCGCATCGACGCAATGGAGACCGAGCTGCGCAAGATGGGCGCGGACATTTCCTCCACGGTCGACACGGTTGCCGTGCGCGGCGCGCCGCTGCACGGCGCGTGCGATTTGGACGGACACAACGATCACCGCGTCGTCATGGCGCTGACGGTCGCGGCGCTGGGCGCAGGCGTGCCCGTCACCATTCACGGGGCCGAGGCCGTGCGCAAAAGCTGGCCGGGCTTTTTCACCGAGTTGCGCAAAATGGGCGCGGACATCACCGAACCGGACGGGAGCGTGCAGCCATGAGCCTGCCAAAAAACATCTGCATCGTCGGCCTTGGCCTTTTGGGCGGCAGCTACGCGATGGGGCTGACGCGCGCGGGCCATACCGTCACGGCCGTCGACGTGCGTCGCGAGGCCATCGACTGCGCGCTGGCGCGCGGCATCATCGCCGAGGGCGCGGTGGAGGCGTTTGCCCCGCTGCTAGCAAAGGCGGACGCGGTGATCCTCGGGCTGTACCCGCGCGCGCTGGCGGCGTGGCTGCGGGAAAATCAGCAATATCTCCGGCCCGGCGCGCTTTTGACGGACGTGTGCGGCGTCAAGGGCGGCCTTGTGGAGGAAATCCAGGGCTTTCTGCGCCCGGACGCGGAGTTCATCGCCAGCCACCCAATGGCCGGGCGCGAGGTGAGCGGCGTCGAGCACGCGGACTGCGCGATGTTTGCCTCCGCGAATTTCATCATCGTGCCCACGGAGAAAAACACGCCGCGCGGCATGGCGTTCGCGCAAAGCCTTGCCGAGGCGCTGGGCTTCGCGCATATCACGCGGCTTTCTCCCGCCGAGCATGATAAAATGATCGGCTATGTCAGCCAGCTGACGCACGCCATCGCCGTCAGCCTGATGAACGCCACCGACAACACCCATCTGGCCGAGTACACGGGCGATTCGTTCCGCGACCTGACGCGCATCGCGAAGATCAACGAAAACCTATGGAGCGAGCTGTTTTTCGCGAACCGGGACAACCTCGTCGCGGAAATCGACCAGTTTGCCGCCAGCCTCGAGGGGCTGAAGCGGGCGCTGATTGGCGGCGACGAGGCAGAGCTCAAGCGTCTGTTCATCCAGTCCGCCGAGCGCCGGCGGCTGTTTGACAAAAAGAGCGGGGACCGGTAACGCCGCCCGCGCAGGCAGGTGCAGGAAGCTGTCTAAAAACAAAGCGGATGCACAAGACGAGAGCAAATTTTTAGACAGTTTGAAAGGAAGGGAGATGAAGCAATGGAATGTCCTTATTGCGGCGGCGGCATGGAAACGGGCGACATCGTCGTCGCGGTCAACGCCGCCCCCTATTGGCGGCAGGAGGGGAGCAAGCGGACGCTTTCCGATACAGTGACGGGAAAAGGGCTGCTGCCCTTTCGCCATTCCCTGATGGAAAACGCCCTCTCCGGCCATTACTGCCCGTCGTGCAAAAAGATCATTTTGGACGCGGAGCCGGCATAACCCGCGCCCCCATTAATTGACAGGAGGATACCGGCATGAGCGCAAAGGTTTATTTTTCAAGAAGCATCACACCGAAAAAGGTACTGGAGCTGTATCAGAAGCTGGGTAAGGAGCTGCCCGGCAAGGTAGCGGTCAAGGTGCATTCCGGCGAGGTCGGCAACCAGAATTTTCTGCGCCCGGCGTTCTGGAAGCTGATCGTCGACGCCGTCTCGGGCACCGTGGTGGAGTGCAACACGGCGTACGAGGGCGAACGCGATACCACCGAAAAGCATCTGAAAACGCTGCGTGTCCACGGCTGGAGCGAAAGCTTCCCGGTCGACCTGCTCGATGCGGAGGGGCCGGATCTCGAGCTGCCCATCCCGAACGGCAAGGCTATTCAAAAGAACTTCGTGGGCAAAAACCTTGCCCATTATGATTCCGTTTTGGTGCTGTCCCACTTCAAGGGCCACCCGATGGGCGGCTACGGCGGCGCACTCAAGCAGCTTTCCATCGGCATTGCCTCCTCCTACGGCAAGGCGTATATCCACGGTGCGGGCAATGTGAAAAAGATCTGGTCGTCCGACCACGACGCGTTTTTGGAATCGATGGCGGATGCGGCGCTGTCCGTCGTGGAGCATTTCGGCGGCAACGCGGCCTATATCAACGTGATGAAAAATATGTCGGTCGACTGCGACTGCTGCGCCGTCGCGGAGGATCCGTGCATGAAGGACATCGGCATTTTGGCCTCGCTGGATCCGGTTGCGATCGACCAGGCCTGCATCGACCTTGTCTACGCCGCGAAGGACGACCCCGGCCAGAAGCATTTCCTCGAGCGCGTGGAGAGCCGCAACGGCGTGCACACCATCGAGGCCGCCGCCGCGCTGGGCGTGGGCGTCCGCGAGTACGAGCTGGTCGAACTCTGATTTTTCCAATTTCCCCGATATTTTTCGGCAATTTTGGGCAAACAATACCCCGGAGCGTTTTCGCTCCGAGGTATTGTTTGCATGCATGGACATGGGCAGTAGGCCGCAGCCGTTCCCTACCCGCGCAAAGGTGTTGACAAGCCGCGCGGGGAATGGTATACTATAAAAGCTGTTTTCAAAGACAGCAGGTGCGATTGCATAAAGGGGCTGTTCCCGCCTGCCGAGAAACGCGAAGATCATATGGCTTCATGCTGATTTTCCGCCTCTTTCTCGCAAGGGAAAGGGGCTTTTTCTATGCGGAGCAGAATGAAACGAGGTGAGAAATTTGCCAAGTGAAAAAATCCTGAGCGAAAAGCAGGCTTATGTCGCCGCGCTGCGCGAAAAGCTGATGGGCTCTGTGGCCGGCGTCGTCGTCGAGTACAAGGGCATTACCGTAGCCGAGGATACCAAGCTGCGCGCCGAGCTGCGCGAGGCGGGCGTGGAGTATTCCGTAGTGAAGAACACCATGCTGCGCCTTGCCGTCAAGGATTCCGACCTTTCCGGAATGAGCGAGGTGCTGACAGGCTCGACCGCCATTGCGATCTCGAAGGAGGATCCTATCGCCGCCGCGCGCATCCTGAACAAGTTTGCCGAGGGTTCCAAGAAGAGCTTCGCCCTGAAGAGCGGCTATATGGAGGGCAAGGTGCTGAGCACCGACGAGCTCGGCGCCATCGCGAAGCTGCCCGACCATAAGGGTATGCTGTCCATGTTCGCGGGCGCGCTCACCAGCACCCTCAGCGGTCTGGCCGTCGCTATGCAGGCGTATGTGGACAAGCAGGAGGAGCCGGCCGCGTAACGCACGGCGATGGATCCGGCGTCCGCCCGAGGGGACGCAAAGCAAAAATAATTGATTGAAAATGGAGGTATTATCATGGCTTCTGAGAAAATTACTGCCATTCTGGACCAAATCAAGGGTCTGAGCATTTTGGAGCTGAAAGAGCTGATCGACACCTACTGCGAGGAGTTCGGCGTTTCCGCCGTGGCCGCCGCTCCGGCTGCCGCCGCTGCCGCCGCGCCCGCCGCGGAGGAGAAAACGGAGTTTGACGTTGTGCTGGCCGAGGTCGGCGCCAACAAGATGGCCGTCATCAAGACGGTTAAGGAAGTCACTGGACTTGGCCTGAAAGAGGCGAAGGAGCTGGTTGACAACGCTCCGAAGACACTGAAGGAGGCTGTCGCGAAGGACGCCGCCGAGGAGATGAAGAAGAAGCTGGAGGATGCCGGCGCGAAGATCGAGCTGAAGTAATCCAGCTTATACGGACGGGGAGTGCCCGAACCGTTCCTTTTCGGAATCAAAAAACCGTCGCGCGGGGTTTCAAAGCCCCGCGCGGTTTGACTTTTTGAGGAAATACGGATATACTGAAAATAGAAAAAGGCGCTGCCGCTAAACGGTCAGCCTTTAAAAGTTACTTGATTTGATCGCCATACTTTTCGAGGGTGCCGGCGGTCGTTTCTTTTTTTCCTGAATGAACAGGATGCAAATGCCAATGATGGCCAAGCAAAGCTGAAGAGCTTCGGATGTACTCAATTAGGCAGCCCTCTTTCATGAGATCAGGGAGCAAAAAGCCCCCATCAGATGAGGGCCAACCGCTGTTTCCAACACCGCCAAACACAATATACCATATTTTTACAAGTGGATCTCCCTTGAGGGAACACCGCCGGCAGACCCAGAGGATAAGGCGGCAAATCCCTATGGCAAAATTTTCTGCGTCTGTTTCTTTACATCCTTGTCATTTTTTTGGCACAATTTCGGATTAAAATAGAAAAAAGTGTTCCGGCGCTGCACGGGACGGCGGCTTTGCCCCCTCCGCCGGCCTGTGCGGCCCTTTTGAGCGCTGCTCGTTAAAAAAGTTGCTTCTTTGCGTATTTTGCGGTATCATAAGGAAAACACTTTTATGTAAGGGGAGCATGCGTATGATGCTGTTGCGGACCGTCGTTTGGGCGCTGTACTTTGTCGGGGCGCTGATTGTGCTGACGCCGCAAATGCTGCGCGCCAAGCGGCTGAAGGAGGCCGGGGACGAGGCTGGGTGCCGTGTGATCGTGGACAAATATGTCCGGCTCTGGATGTCCACGCTGATGCGCATCGCGGGCTGCGAGGTCACGGTGAAGGGCCTTGAAAATATCCCGAAGGATCGCGCGGTGGTGTTCACGCCCAATCACCAGAGCGATTACGACATCCCGATCATGCTGGTCTGCCTCGACCGCCCCCACGCGTTTGTGGCAAAGGTCGAGGTGCAGAAGATTCCGCTGGTGCGCACGTGGATGCAGCTGTTCGACAGCGTGTTTATCGACCGGAAAAATCCGCGCCAGGCCGTCGGCGTGATGAAGGAGGCCGCCGCGCTGCTCGAACAGGGCAAAAGCGTCATCGTCTTTCCCGAGGGCACGCGCAGCAAGGGCGAGCGGATGGGCGAGTTCAAGCCCGGCGCGTTCAAGATGGCGTTCAGCGCCAAGGCCCCGATTGTGCCGGTCGCTGTCGACGGCAGCTACAAGATCATGGAGGCCAACCATAATTTGATGAAGCCCGGCCACGTGAACCTGACGATTCTGCCGCCCATCGAGACGGCCGGCCTCGACCGCGCGGCGCAGAAGGCCCTGCCCGAACAGGTGGCGCGGCAAATCGCGGCGGTGAAGGATCAGGGCAAGGAGCCGCAGCAGTTATAATTTTTATTGACAAAAGTTTTACCTCTTTGCCTTCCCCCTTGGGGGAAGGTGACATTTGCGAAGCAAATGACGGATGAGGGGAAGCTTCTGTACACACAATTTTTCAAAATAAGACTTCACCTTTTTCCTTTCCTCCTGCGGGAAAGGGGAAGAGGCGGGAAACCAACTTAAGCGGCTTTATTTTTATGATGAAAAGAGGGAAACAGCCCTATGGCCAGCCCGCGTTACACACTCAACATCAAGCCCGAGGATCTCCAGCCGGACGTCCCGCGGGAGCTGACCCCGAAGGAAAAGCGGGAGAATTTCTGGTTCTATCACAAATGGCATATCCTCGGCGGCCTTACCGCCGCGCTGCTTGTCGGCTCGATCATCTGGGAAATCGCGACGCAGGTGAAGCCGGACTATACCATCGGCCTCCTTACCACGCGCGGCTTGCCGACGGGCGTCGGCGAGGTGCTGGGCGAACAGCTCGCGCCCTATTTTGACGACCGCAACGGCGACGGCAAGGTGGTCGTGACCGTAATGGAATATACCATCGCGACAGCCGAAACGGCGGACACGGTCGACCCGAACATGCAGATGGCGAACGTCACCAAGCTGATGGGCGATCTCGACATGGGCGAGAGCATGCTGTTCCTGACGGATAACATCGAGTATTTTGAGGAGCAGTATATGCTGTTTGCCTACAACGACGGTTCCGTGCCCGAGGAGGGCGTGAAGCCCGACTACAGCCGCATGGGCGTGCGCTGGGGTGACTGCCCTCTGCTGGCAGGGCTCCCGCTGGGTAGCGCGACGGATTTCACCGGGGCCGAAGGCGTCGATTACCAGATGTTTTTGCAGGATTACCGGCTTGTGCAGCGCGTTGTCGCCGGGACGCGGATCGAGGGCGACGAGGAGTCGATGGAGTACCACGCGGGCAGCTCCGAAATGTTCCGGCGGCTGACACAGCCGTGAACTGTTCCTTTCGCTTCTCTGCCTGCGGGGAAAGGATAGGGAAGGAACGGGTAATTGATAGAATCCGCATTCGATTTATTTTTACTTGATATCTCTTTATTTGACTACACAAATACCGGCTTCTGCTATGGGCTCTTGCGTGCGGCATATCGGTATGGTATGATAATTAACAGTAGCGGGGAAAACGCTGTGTGCCCCAGATTGGGACAATAAATTGTCTAAAAACAAAGCGGGCGCACAAGACGGCACAAATTTCTCCTCCGGCCCAAGCCGCCGCTGCGCGGCGGTCAGCCTCTGGATGCGCCAGCTCCGTGCTAAGAGCCTCGCTCCGCTCGGCCCGGCTCCAAAACGGGTCTGCGGACGCAGTGCGGGCGCAATCGTCAGATAAAACAAAAACACAGGGGCAACGCCTGACGGCGTTGTCGGCTTGCCCCCCAAATCATGGCCGACATTCCGCCTGCTCCGAACCACCATACATTGTGTATTAATATTCCCTTTTGCAGTCATAGCTGCAATGCAGCTATGACTGCGCCTCTGCCCACTGCGTGGGCGGGCGCTTTTGCTTCAAAGGCCGTGGGGGGCCCATATGGCCAATTTTACAGCTTTGCAGCGCAAAGCTGTAAAATCCGAGGGAACAATTTGCCGAATTTCTTGGTGAACGTGATTTTTTAGACAGTTTGACAAAAGGAGTTTTTGTTATGCCGATGCGAGGAATCGATTCGTCCCTGTCACATATCCGCCGCAAGGTATTCACCGAGGTGGCCCGCATGGCCTACGAGGGCGGCGACTATGGCCGCATTGAGGAGCTGCCCTACAAGATCGTGCCCGGCGAGGTGAGCCGTTACCGCGAGAGCATTTTTTTGGAGCGCGCCATCGTCGGCGAGCGCCTGCGTCTTTCGATGGGCCTTTCGCTGCGCCCGATGGACGAGCACGCGCCGCTGACCACCGGCATCGAGGAGGCCGCGCGCCCGGAAAAATATTACGAGCCGCCGCTCATCAATGTCATCAAATTCGCCTGCAACGCCTGTCCCGAAAAATCGTACCGCGTCACGAACCTGTGCCAGGGGTGTCTGGCGCATCCGTGTGTGGAAGTGTGCCCCAAAGACGCGGTGTCCATCGTCCACGGCAAAAGCATAATTGATCCGGAAAAATGCGTCAAATGCGGCCAATGCGCAAACGTCTGCCCTTATGGCGCGATCAATAAGATCGAGCGCCCGTGCGCGGCGGCCTGCGGCATGGACGCCATCGGCTCAGATGAGCTGGGACGGGCGAAGATCGATTACGACCGCTGCGTTTCGTGCGGGATGTGCCTGGTCAACTGCCCGTTCGGCGCGATCGCGGACAAAAGCCAGATCTTCCAAGTGATCCAGGCCATCAACGAGGGCGACCGCGTCATCGCCGCCGTCGCGCCCGCGTTTGTGGGGCAGTTCGGGCCGGACATGACGCCCGAAAAGCTGAAGCCCGCGATGAAACTGCTCGGCTTCGACGACGTGGTCGAGGTGGCCGTTGGGGCCGACCTGTGCACGCTCGAAGAGGCGAAGGACTTCATGCGCGAGGTGCCGGAGTATCAGCCGTTCATGGCGACGTCCTGCTGCCCCGCGTGGAGCGTGATGGCGAAAAAGCTGTTTCCAGATTTCGCGCCCTATATCTCGATGGCCATGACGCCGATGGTGCTGACCGCGCGCCTGATTAAAAAGACCTATAAGGGCTGCAAGGTCGTTTTCGTTGGCCCGTGCGCCGCGAAGAAGTTGGAGGCCAGCCGCCGCACCATCCGCAGCGACGTCGATTTTGTGCTGACGTTCGAGGAGATCATGGGCATGTTTGAGGCCAAGGCGATCCACTTCGCCGAGGTCGCCGCCGGGCCGGAGCTGACGGAGGCGACGGCCGACGGGCGCGGCTTCGCGGTGTCGGGCGGCGTGGCCAGCGCGGTGGTGAACGCCATCCGCGAGCTGGACCCCGAGCGCGAGGTCAAGGTGATGGCCGCGCAGGGCCTGCGTGACTGCCGCAAGATGCTGACGCTTGCCAAGACCGGCAAGCTTGACGGCTACCTGCTCGAAGGCATGGCATGCCCGGGCGGCTGCGTGGCCGGCGCGGGCACGCTGCAAAATCCCGTCAAGGCCACGGCGGCGCTGAATAAGTATAAAAACAGCGCACCGGAAAAATATTCCGTTCACAGCAAATATAAAATCACGCTTGATTTCCTGCACGATTGAACAAATTTGGAGCAGATTTTTCAGGTAATCTTACAAATTTGCGGCGCGCGCCTTGACAAATCTTTAACGATATGATAGGATATATTCAACAAAGGGAGTAGTTGCACGGCGTAAGCCGTGTTGAGAGCCCGTCAGGACGGCCGCGAGGCCCGGGTTTTCAAGACTGTTCCGGATCGTCTGATCCAGCGTTCAACAAGACTTTTATCGGGGCATAGTCCGCGGTAAAAGTCTTTTTTGTTACAGCTGCTCTCTTTTCCGGCAGCAAGCTTGTCCGCCTTTCCACAGACAGAACCATCGGCGCGCCCAGAAAGCCGCTCTTTTCGGGTGTCCCGGCAGCCGTGCCACGGCGCGGTCGCCCGCCGATGAGGAAATCCGCAATCAGAACAAAAGGAGGAGTATTATGTCCCGCATTCCGTTTCCCGGCGGCTTTGGCCGCAGCTTCCCGCAGGGCGCGCCCGACGGGGACGGCGCACCGCGCCCCCCAAAGGCGCGCGATATGAAGCCGTCCCGCTCGTCGAAAAGCACCAAGCGCGCCATATGGGCCGTCGCGATCATTTTGGTGCTGGCCGTTGTAGCGTTCGATTCCGTCTACAGCATCAACGAGCAGGAAAACGCCGTCGTCACGACGTTCGGCGTGCCGCACACCGTCAGCACCAGCGGCCTGCACTTCAAGCTGCCGTTTGTCCAGCAGGTGCATAAGGTCGACATGACCATCCGCGGCGTCGCCATCGGCTACGATCTGAATTCAAACGCGTCAATCGACGACGAAAGCCTGATGATTACCAGCGATTTCAACTTTGTCAACGTGGATTTCTTTTTGGAGTACCGCGTGACGGATCCGATCGAGTACCTGTACGCGAGCGAGCAGCCCGCGACGATCCTCAAAACGCTGGCGCAGAGCTACATCCGCGACACCATCGGCCTGTACCCGGTGGACGACGTCATCACAACCGGCAAAAACCAGATCCAGAGCGAGATCAAGGAGAAAATCACCGACCGCTTGGAGGCCGAGCAGATCGGCCTGCAGCTGGTGAACATCACGATCCAGGACGCCGAGCCGCCGACGGCCGAGGTGCTGGCCGCGTTTAAGGAGGTCGAGAACGCCAAGCAGGGCGCGGACACCGCCGTGAACAACGCCAATAAGTACCGCAGCGAGCAGATCCCCGCCGCCGAAGCGCAGGCCGACAAGGTACTGCAAAGCGCCGAGGCCGCGCGCGAAAGCCGCATCAACGAGGCCAACGGCCAGGTAGCGCGCTTCAATTCCATGTACGAGGAGTACAGCAAATATCCCACGATCACCCGCCAGCGGATGTACTACGAGGCGATGGAGCAGGTGCTGCCCGGCCTGCGTGTGGTGATTGTCGACGAGGCGGGCAATACGATGAATATGTTTAATTGGGACGATGTCCCTGTTTCCGGGGAGGGCTGAACATGAAACAAAAGGCAACGCTGCGCATCCTGCTGGCCGCCGCGCTGATCACGGCGCTGGTCGTGCTGGGCGCGAGCTGCGTCGTCACGCAGCAGAACGAATATACCGTGATCCGCCAGTTCGGGCGCGTCGTAGACATCCGCGACACGGCCGGCGTCAGCTGGAAGCTGCCGTTCATTCAGACGAGCGAAACCATGCCGAACCGCGTGCTGCTGTACGATCTGCCGGTGTCCGACGTCATCACGCAGGATAAAAAGACGATGGTGGCCGACAGCTTCATTTTGTGGCGCATTTCGGACCCGCAGCGTTTTATCCAGACGCTGAACGGCAGCGTCGCCAACGCGGAGAGCCGCCTGTCGACGCTCGTCTACAACAGCATGAAGAACACGATCTCCGGTATGACGCAGAGCGACGTCATCAGCGGCCGCGACGGCGAGCTGGCCGGGGCCATCCGCGCGGGCGTGGGCGATTCGCTCGAGCAGTACGGCGTCGAGCTGATCGCCGTCGAGACCAAGCACCTCGATCTGCCGGACGACAACAAGGCGGCCGTCTACCAGCGCATGATCAGCGAGCGCAACAACATCGCCGCCAGCTACACCGCCGAGGGCGAGAGCAACGCCCAGCGCATCCGCAGCCAGACGGACAAGGAGGTGCAGATCATGCTGTCCGAGGCCGCCGCGCAGGCCGAGATGCTCGAGGCGGAGGGCGAGGCCGAGTATATGCGCATCCTGTCGGACGCCTACGCCGACCCCGAGCGCGCCGATTTCTACAATTTCGTGCGCAGCTTAGACGCCGCAAAGGCCAGCCTGACCGGCAGCCGCAACGTGCTGTTCCTCGACCGCACCTCCCCCCTGGCCGAAATCTTCTACGGCGAATAAACAGACATCTGTCTGAAGCACACTTGGAGAGCTGCGAAAAAAGCGCCCTGTGTGGCAGTCGCCCACTGAAACCGTATCACACACCGAAAAAGGGCGGTTGCCACACAGGATAATAGGAGCAGCACATGGTTCACAATGCTGTTGCTGTCGCCCTCTAATGTATCTTCCTGCGAAAGACGGGCGTATAATACTGTTATCTGTCCGGGCTTATTTGTATTTGCTGTGCGGTTTTGACGAATATTTGAGAGAAATTTTTCAACAAGTTTTCTTTGCTTCTTAATACGGGGAAGTTTAGAAAATGTCAAATATGATTAAAGAACAAAGGGAATTGTGATGAAATACAAAGCATGTAATCAACAAAATAGGATAGCCATTGACCTATTAAAAAAAGCTAAACCATGCGTTTATATTCTGCATAGATTTTTGTTGTAATAGCCCCCTACTGGGAAGAAAGGGGGTGAGAGAAAATGAGA
>CANRZX010000095.1 GCA_947644575.1 uncultured Clostridia bacterium
AATTTTAATTCAAAAATTATAGTTCTTCCACGGAAACGTTCCCATACAAGTTTTGTAGGGGAGGGCCTTGGCCCTCCCGCAAGGCCCGGGATCACGTTTCCGGGCGGGGCAAGCCCCGCCCCTACGGTGTCCTTGGCGCAGGGTATGGGATTCCAACAATCGATAATTTTATCTGCAAAAATTTGTAACGCGCAGCGTTACCCCGTCATTCCGCCCTCCTCATTCCTCAAGCTGAAGGATCCTCGTCACACTTCTACTAAGCGGTAATATACGCGCGCCGTGATGCGGTAGACGGCGACATAGAGCAATGTGAAAATCAGGAACACGATGCCCGTGCAGGCGAGGAACAGGCCGATGTTATTCAGGCCGAACACGCGCATGATGTTGCGGATGATCGGGAACGCGAACACCATGTGAAGTGCCGCCGTGCCCAGCGGCAAAAAGAACACCAGCAGGATCTGCTTGTTGATCGCGCGCTTGACCTCTTTTTTGCTCAGGCCCACCTGCTGCATTACGACGAAGCGGTCGTGGTCGTCGTAGCCCTCGCTGATCTGCTTATAATAAATAATCAGCACGGTCGCCACCATGAACAGGCTGCCGAGGAATATGCCAAGGAAGAAAAAGGAACCGTACATCCCGTCCCATTCCGGCGCGATGGCCGAGCGGCAGCGGATCGTGCGCTCCGGGAACAGCTCGGAGATACGGTGCGCGAGGGCCGCGCACTGCTGGGGCGTCGCGCCCGGCACGTCGAAGCCCGCGGCGTAATAAAAGCTGTCCGTGACGTCTGCCTCAGGAACGCCGATCAGCGCGGAATACAGCGGCGCGAGCCGGTCGTCCGGTACGATGAGCACAAAGCCATCTGCGCCGTCGTAGGCGCCGACATCGCTGAACACAGGCTCCTCCAGTACCCGCGCGACACGTACCGTGTGCCCGCCTAAATTTAGCGTTTCCGGCACGGAGAAATTACCGACCGGGTAGAGAATGGCCTCGTCGGACGCGAGCGCGGCGGGCTCCACGCCCTCGACCGCGTTGTAATCCGACAGCCCGACCAGCGAAATCGAGGTGTCGAGCAGTTCCGTCGCCTCGGCGGTATTGCCGTACACGCCGTCCACACACAGCACGTTGGCGTTCAGGCTGCGGCAGGCGGTGCGGTTTTCCGCCGTAAGGCCCATTTCGGAAAGCGCCTGTGTGAACGCCCGGTCAATCTGCCCGGGTTTTTCTATATCCCCGCCGATGAAAAGCGCGGTGCTGATCTCACGCGGGAACATGCCGTACAGCATATCCCTGCGCCCCGCGAACAGGCAGAGTGTGCTTGAAACGGTGACGATCACCATCGTGGACAGGATGCAGATGGTTGCGAGGCCCGAGGCGTTCTGCTTCATGCGGTACATCATACCGGATACCGAAATGAAATTGTCCGGCTGATAATAAAAACGACGGTTGCGGCGCAGCAGCTTCAAAAACGCGATGCTGCCCGATGTGAAGAGACAGAACGTGCCCAAAATCACCAGCAGCACGGCGGCGAAAAAGAGCAGCAGCGCCTGGATCGGGTTTTGGAAGTAGACCGCGATGAAGTACCCGCCGCCCAGCGCGGCGACGCCGAGCAGCGTCAGCGGCCACGAAGCCTTCGGCTCCCGTTCCCCCTTCTGGCCGCTGTGCAGCAGCTCGATCGGGTTCGAGACGCGCACGCTGCGCAGATCGTACAAAAGCGTCGCGCCGTAGATGCACAGGAAGAGAAGCACCGTTGCGACAACGCAGGGCACGGAGACCATAAACGTGAACGGCGTGGTGAAGCCGAGCACATACAGGAGCACGAGGAACATCAGCCGCGCGAACAGAATGCCGAACAAAAGGCCGAGCGCGAGGCAGATGGCCGCCGTGAAAAAGATCTCGCACAGCAGTACCAGCGCCACGTGGCGCTTTTCCATGCCGAGCACGCAGTACAGGCCCAGCTCCTTCTTGCGCCGCTTGATGAGAAAGCTGTTAGTGTAGAACATCACCAAAATGCTGAAGATGTCCACCACCAGCGTGCCGAGGAAAAACAGCGTCAGCGCGATGGGGCCGCCCGGCACCTGCGGCAGGCCTTCGTTCGAGGCGATGAACGTGACGGAATAGCTTGTCATAACGCATACGATACTGGTGAGCATATAGGGGAAATACGTGCTTTTGTTCTTGAACAGGTTTGTCAGCGCGAGCTTTGGATACAGCGCGTTACGCATCCTCCGTCCCCCCTGTCGAAAGCATCGTCAGCGTATCGCCGATGCGCGCGAACATCTCGTCGCTCGTCATATTGCCGCGATAGAGCTGATGGAACACGACGCCGTCCTTGATGAACAGCACGCGCCCCGCGTGGCTGGCCGCGCGCGTGGAGTGCGTCACCATCAAAAGCGTCTGGCCGGAGCAGTTGATCTCGCGGAACAGGCGCAGGAGCTGCGCGGTGGCCTTGGAATCAAGCGCGCCCGTCGGCTCGTCGGCCAGCACCAGTTTGGGATGCGTGATGAGCGCGCGCGCCACAGCGGCGCGCTGCTTTTGTCCGCCGGATACCTCATAGGGGTATTTGTCCAAAATATCCTCGATGCCAAGCTGCCGGGCGATGGGGCCGAGGCGCGTGGCCATCTCGGTATAGCCCTTGTGCGAGAGCACCAGCGGCAGGAAGATGTTGTCGCGCAGACTGAAGGTGTCGAGCAGGTTGAAATCCTGAAACACAAATCCGAGTTGCTCGCGCCGGAACTGGGCCATCCGGCTCTCCTTGATTTTGGTGATGTCCCCTCCCGCGAGGCGGACGGTGCCGCTGGTGGGCTTGTCCAGCGCGGCTAAAATGTTCAGCAGCGTGGTCTTGCCGCTGCCGCTTTCGCCCATGATGGCGACGTACTCGCCCTCCTCGACGGAGAAATTCACGTCGCGCAGCGCCTCCACCTGAACCGCGCCGAACCGCGCGGTATATACCTTGCGCAGGTGTTCTACCTCTAATAATGGCATGAAAAAGCCTCCTTGGATCACTTTGCAAAGACGGCAGCGGCCGTTCCGCCGTTTCGCAATTTTAGTATACCTGAAGATCCGGCGCAATACCATAGCCCGCGCTTACGCCGCGCGGGGAAAAGCTTTCAGTTTTGTAAGGATGCGCCGCGCGGCGGATACAAAGCGGATACAAGCGGATGGTAGAATAGCCGCAGAGCAGCTATTCTACTTGATTTTTATGGCGTTCGCCTCGCCCGCTTCGCGGGCAACCGGCGAAATCGCTGACCGCAAGCGTGCCGCTGAATTTGGCCTGACGGTGCATGCGCCCTTAGGTAATACCGCACAAAGGACGCCTATCGGCTTTGTACCCGTCTTGCTTGCAGCTTTCCCGTCATATTTCACAAAAATCCTCGGAAAGCCACAAAGGATTGCCTACGGTTTTTGTCTTATCTGACAAAAAATCTGCTGACGCAATCCGGGCACAATCTTTATGCGGCATTGCCCTTATTGAAGGATAGAAAGGGGGGACTTTTATGAAAAAGCGTTACGGGATACTGTCGTTCACGCTCGTTCTCACGCTGTGCGCCTGCGCGCCCACGGCGCACGCCGGGACGTCCGGAGTAGACGGTCAGACGCCTGTGTCCGCCGCTGTCGGTGATGCGCGGGAGGAACACGGGCTTTCGGCGGAGGAGGCCGCGGAGCTGTGGGTGCGGCTCGAGGGGAAATGGATCTTATCCGACGTCGAGGCTTGGGCGGCTTCGGATAATTTTGCCTGCCCGGTCTACGAATTTATCCCCGACCAAAACGGCGGCTGCACGCTGCTGGAGTATTCGGGCTACGGATCGGGCGCGCAGTGCTGGGATTTTTACGGCGCGGCATGGCAAGACGGGGCTTATACGATGCGGGCGTCGTTCGAGCGTGACGAGATGACGGAGGTCGATTGCCGGCAGGACAGCGGCACGCGGTTCACCGTTCAATTTGCCGAGGGCGGCATGCTGCTGGCGCGGTCGCGCCCGGCGTGCTTTATCTGGCGGCAGACAGAGGCGGCGGAGGAAATGGACGTAGCCTACGCGTCGCGCCCCGCGACCGAGGAGGAGCGGGCGCGCCTTGCCGGAGAGGGCGGCGAGTACGGCCAGCTTCGGCTCGAGGATGGCAACCGGCTTGTCGCCGGCCATGAACAGCCCGCCGCCGCGTATCGAAGGGTCACGGACGAGGAGCTGTCCCGCCTTTTGACGGAGGCGGATGTATCCCTCGGCTGACGGCCTTTGTCCCTTAGAGCCCTTTCTAATGCGGCGCCGCCCCGTCCAAAGCGCGATCCTGCCTTGGACGGGGCGGCGTTTCTGTTTCATGGTTCGGGACGGCTTACGGCCCGGGCGGGGCCCGCTCTCGCGCCGGCCGCCGTTACCCGTTTGCCGCGGCCTTTTCGGCGAACGTGTTGTTTACGATCTTGTCGTGCGGCGCGGTCTGCGTCAGCTCGCCCGCCTCGGTCATCACGGTCTGCAAAAGGTCGAAGCTCTCCTTTGTCAGCACCGGGTCGGTGCTGTACGCGCCGATGTCCTTATACCGCTGGATGGCGCTGACCAGCAGCGCGGGGTCGGTGTCCGGGAAGCTGTCCTTCACCGCCTCGGCGATCTCCTCGGCCGAGTGCTGCGCCACCCACTGCTGCCCCTTATAGATCGCATTCGTAAAGCGCTGGATCAGATCGGCGTTTTCCGCGATGAAGCTTTTCTTCGCGAAGTACGCGGTGTAGGGCATCTCGCCCGCCTCCTCGCCCACAGACGCGACGATATAGCCCTTGCCCTCGGCCTCGACGGAGGACGCCGTCGGCTCGAACATCGTCACATAGTCGCCCGTGCCGCCCAAAAACGCACCCGTCATATTGTCGAACTGGACGCTGTTGTCCAGCAGCACATCGGCGGCGGGATCAAGGCCGTTTTTGCGCAGCGCGTACTCAAACGCCATGTAGGGCACGCCGCCCTTGCGCCCCGGCAGAATATGGCTGCCCGCGAGCGAGGCCCATGTAAAGTCCTCCGCCTTTTCACGCCCGACCAAAAAGCTGCCGTCGCATCGGGTCATCTGGGCAAAGACCTCGGTGTAATCCTCTTTCCCCTCATTATAGACATAGATGCTGGCCTCCGGCCCGGCGAAGCCGATGTCCACGCTGCCGGAGAGGACGGCGCTCATCACCTTATCCGCGCCGCCGCCGTTGGACAGTTCCACCTCGATGCCCTCCTCGGTGAAAAAGCTCTTGGCCAGCGCGACATACTGCGGCGCATAGAAAATCGAATGCGTCACTTCGCAGAGCGTTACCTTTTCTAGCTCGCGCGCGCCGCCGCCGCAGCCCGTCAAGGCCGTCAGCGCAAGGCACAGCGCCACCGCCAGCGCCAAACATTTTTTCATTCGTTACCACCCTTTCTGTGAATCCGCCAACAGACCGGCGGATTCTTCTATGAACAGCGCGGCGTGCCGCGCGTGCTCCCCCCTTTTACGAAACGGATTTATACAAGTGCTTACGGATCAGGCGCGGAACCGGCCGCCGCGCTCAGCCTCCAAAGCGCCGGCTGACAAGCTTTTGCAGCACCGCGACGCTTTCATACATCAGCGCCGCCATCACGGACAGGATCAGCACGCTCGTCATCACCAAGTCCAACTGGAACACCTGCCCGCCGTATACGATCAGGTATCCCAACCCCGCCTTGCTGACGAGGAACTCGCCCGCGATCACGCCGACTAACGATAACCCAATGTTGATTTTCAGCGAATTAAACAGTGTGTTGATATTTGCGGGCAGAACGATCTTCAAAAAGATCTGCCGCTTTGTCGCGCCGAAGGTGCGCGCCATACGGATGCTCTCGGGGTCGGTGGCGCGAAAGCCCGCGAGCATCTCCAGCACGGTGACAATCAGCGAGATGGCCAGCGCCATGAAGATGATCGCCTTTGCCCCCGCGCCCACGAGCAGAATGATGACCGGGCCCAGCGCGATTTTCGGCAGGCTGTTCAGAACCACGAGGTACGGCTCCGCCACGCGGGACACAAAGCTCGACCACCACAGCACTACGGCGATCCCCGCGCCCAGCAGCACGCCGAGCACGAAGCCCGTCAGCGTCTCGTACAGCGTCACGCCCACGTGCGTGAGCAGATGGTTCTGCGAGAGGTTGCGCAGCGTCGCGAGGATGCGCGACGGCTGGCTCAGGATAAAGCTGTCGATCCAGCCAAGGCGGGCGGACAGCTCCCACTGCGCGAAAAACAGCACCAAAAAGCCGATCTGGCAGGTGTGGATCAGGCACGCGCGCCGCCGCCTTCGGCGCAGGTATAGCGCCCGCTGGCGGGAGACGGCGGGCCACGCGGCGGGTTCAGGATGTCTCATCGGTACTCAGCTCTTTCCATATATGGTCGAAATACGCGCCGAAGCGCGGATGCGTCCGGCAGGCCAGCGGCGCGCGGCCGGGGCCGAAATCAAGGCTCAGCAGCTCCCGCACGCGGGCGGGCCGCGCCGAGAGGATCAGCACCCGGTCGCCCATGCTGATGCTTTCGGGGATGTCGTGCGTCACCATCAGCGTCGTCACGCGCTCGCGCTTCAAGATGCGGTACACGTCGTCGGTGACGGTCAGGCGCGTCTGGTAGTCCAGCGCCGAAAACGCCTCGTCCAGCAAGAGCAGGTCCGGCCCGGTGGCCAGCGTGCGGATCAGCGCCGCGCGCTGGCGCATCCCGCCCGAGAGCTGGCGGGGGTACTTGTTGCGGAAATCGTACAGGCCGTAGGTTTTCAAAAGCCGCTCGGCGCGTTCGATATTCTGGGGCGTTTTCGCGCGGCGGATCTCCAGTCCGAACAGCACGTTGTTCAAAATCGTGCGCCACTCGAGCAGATTGTCGCGCTGGAGCATGTAGCCGATGTGCGGCGACACGCCCGTGATCACCGCGCCGTCCACGAGCACGCGCCCGCCCGAGGGCGGGATCAGCCCGGCAATGACGGACAGAAGTGTGCTTTTCCCACAGCCGGACGGCCCGACGATGCTGAGAAATTCCCCCCGCCGCACCGTAAAGCTGATATGCTCAAAGGCGTTGACCTCTCCGTTTTCCGCCTGATAGGTATGGCTGACGTCCTCGACACGCAAGATTTCCTCCATGTGCGCCCTCTCCTTTCTGCGAGGATCTGAAGGAGCCGCCGGGCTCCGCCCCTGTGACGCTTATCCCAATAGATGCAGCAGGGGAAGGTTTTGTTCCTTGCACGGGACTTCCCGGCCATAAGACTATCGACAAAGTCGACAGTCTCTGAGGGACACCAAACGTACGTCGGAACGGATTTCACTTTGTTCAAAACGGGCTTTGCTGATAATGCCAGCGGGCCGCAGCCGTTTACAGTTCGCCGCTCCGTCACGGGCTGCGAACCATGAACGGCTGCGGCCTGCTGCTCATATCCGTGCAGGCAAACAAGTTTTTTCTTTTTTCGACAAATTGAAGGCCGTGGGCAAAGCGAATCGCTTTGCCCACGGCCTTTCGATCGTTTGATTCCGTTTTCGGGCCGCGTCAGCGCACCGGCATGCCGTTGACCTCTAACCCTTCGCCCACGGGGATCATCAGATATTTGCGCCCGTCGACGATGCGCGTTTCCACAAGGCAGCTGTTCTCGGCATCCAGCGAGATCGTGGCCTCGGCCGTCTTTACCTCAAAGCGCTTGCCATCGATCAGGTTCGCGGGGGACAGCGCCGCGCCCTCGCCGAACTCGCGGCCGCACGCCTCACAGAAGGCCGCCACCCGCTCTTCCTCGACGCCGCTCTCCGAGAGGATCGCGCCAACTTCTTTAGGCGTCAGGGCCAGCGGCTCGGGATCCCTGCTCTCCTTATGCTGCTCGATGCGCTCGTTCAGCTGCTCGTACACCGTCTGCACCACCTCTAAGCTGCACGCGTTTTCTAGTGAGCCGCTCAGCGCGGCCTGAAACGTCTCCTTCTGCTCGGCGGCGGACATCGGCGGCTCGGTGTGGAAGATCGCGTCCAAAAAATTCTGGTGCAGATCCTCCGCTTTGCGCGAATAAAAGAGCGCGCTGTAGATGTTCGCGGCACGGTCGTCGAACGCCGGGAACAGAAAGCCCAGCTCCGGCGGACAGACGGCCGGGTTGGGGACGCGGCTGTGGAATTCGTTTTCGTTTGGGCAGAAGGACAGCGCCGCCTTGCCCTCCTTCAGCGGGCAGACGCAGCAGACAAAATAGGAGAACATGTTTTCGGACGCTTCCGCGAACGTGCCGCCGTCCCCGCCCCGGTACGGCACGTCATAGACACTGTGGGCCAGCAGGATCAGATAGCTGCCCTCCAGCTCGAGCGAGGCGATGGCCTGCCGGTAAAATACCTCGCGCGCCGCTTCATCCCGCAGCTCAGAATTGCGTAGCGCGCTCAGCAGGCGGTGCTCGTCGCTGTCCGCCACCTGCTCGGTGGAAAACACGACGTCAATCAGGTTTTTCCCCAATGTGCCAGACAGCGACTTCTTCAACAGGGACAGATATTGCTCGGCCTCTTCCTGCGGCATCATGCTGACGGGTTCGTCCAAATAGGCGATGATTTCGCCGCCGCTGTTGACATAGCAGCCGTAAATGCGGCGCACGGTGCTTTTTTCCGGCTGAAAGCTGCGGCGCAGCTCACCGACTTCTTTCTGATTCATAGGTACCTCTCTCGCTTGTAAAGGCTGCCCCCACAGGAACCGCCGATGGATTCGGCGATTGCGACAACGGCCGGGGCGCAAGTTTTATTGTAGCGGAAACGGCTCCAAAAAGCAAATTTGTTTTTGAAAAAACTTGACAATGGTCCGAAATCATACTACAATACACTGGTATGATTTCGGACGAAGGGATTTATGGAGGGATTCTATGTATACATCCGACGATATGCGGCGGCTGACTCGTTTGATCTGCGAGACGGACGCCGCCTACCACCGGGCGGCGGTGCGGCTGGGCCTGTCGGACAGCGCGATGCAGATCTTGTACACGCTGGCTGACGGGGAGGGTAGCTGCCTTTTGCGGGATATCAGCGCGCTGACAGGCATCAGCAAGCAGACCATTCATTCGGCGATCCGCCGGCTGGAGGGGGACGGGGTATTGACCGTCGAGCCCTCCGGCGCAAAGAACAAGCGGCTGCGCCTGACGCCGCAAGGCGAACAGCTCGCGGCGCGCACGGTGGTACGGCTCATAGAAACGGAAAACCGCATCCTCGCGGCGTGGCCGCCGGAGGAGGCGGCGCAGTATATCGCGCTGACGGAGCGCTATTTGGAGGATTTTCGGCGTGAGACGCGGGCGCTGCGGTACGAGGCGGAGCCATAGCTTTTTTATAAAAACGAGGAATGGCGGCGCAGCGCCGCGCGCTACAAATTTTATATTCAAATATTCAAAAATTTAAGTTCTTCTATTGATATTCCACCTCATCCGTCACGGCGTTCCGCCGTGACGCCTTCCCCCGGGGGAAGGTGCTGAACACATCCACTGAACCATAAAAAATAACGAGGAAAGGACTTATGAAAATCCAGTTATCCGACCACTTTACCTATTCAAAGCTGTTCCGCTTTACACTGCCGTCGATCGTGATGATGATCTTCACTTCCATCTACGGCGTGGTGGACGGCTTTTTCGTCTCCAATTTCGCGGGGAAAACGGCGTTCGCCGCCGTCAATTTGGTGATGCCGTTCATGATGATTTTAGGCGGGATGGGCTTTATGATCGGCACGGGCGGCACGGCGCTGGTGTCCAAGGTGCTGGGTGAGGGCGACCGGGATAAGGCCAACCGCTATTTTTCGATGATGATCTGGCTGACGCTGCTCTTTGGCGGCGCGCTGTCCGTCGGGGGCGTGGTGTTCATGCGCCCCGTGGCGGCGTTTCTGGGCGCGACGCCGGAGATGATGGCCGACTGCGTAGTATATGGCAGGATCACGGCCGCCTTTACCGCGTCGTTCATGCTGCAGAATGTGTTTCAGAGCTTTTTAATCGCCGCAGAAAAGCCGAAGCTTGGGCTGGCCGTCACTGTGTCGGCTGGCGTTACCAACATGGCGCTGGACGCGGCGTTCGTGGGCGCGCTGCGCTGGGGCACGGCGGGCGCGGCGCTCGCGACGGGGCTGAGCCAGTGCGTCGGCGGGCTGCTGCCGCTGATTTATTTCCTGCGGCCGAACCGCAGCCTGCTGCGCTTTGTCAGGACGCGTCTCGCGGCCCGTCCTTTGCTGCGCGCCTGCGGCAACGGCGCGTCGGAGCTGATGAGCAACCTTTCGTCGTCGATCGTCAGCGTGATTTACAATTTCCAGCTGCTGCGCTATTTAGGCGAGGATGGCGTGTCGGCCTACGGCGTGCTGATGTACGTGCAGTTCATTTTTATTGCGGTCTATATCGGCTACTCTATCGGGAGCGCCCCGGTCGTCAGCTATCATTACGGCGCGGGGCACAGCGCCGAATTGAAGAATATGCTGAAAAAGAGCGCGCTGCTGACAACCGCCTCCGGCCTTGTCCTGACGGCGCTGGCCTATGGCCTCTCCGGCCCCCTCGCCCGCTTATTTGTGGGCTACGACGCGGAGTTGCTGGCGCTGACCGATCATGCGTTCCGACTGTTCTCATTTTCGTTTTTACTCGCAGGCTTCAATATTTTCGCGTCCTCTTTTTTCACCGCGCTCAATAACGGCGTGGTGTCGGCGGTCATTTCTTTTCTGCGGACACTTGTGTTCCAAACGTCGTCCGTGCTGCTTTTGCCCGTCGTGCTCGGTGTGGATGGCATTTGGTGGGCCATCACCGTGGCGGAGCTGTGCGCGTTCCTGCTCTCCGTGGGCTTTTTGGCGGCGAACTGGAAGAAGTATCAATATTGAAACAGGGGGGAACGGCGCGCCCTGCGCGGGGCCGGGGCCGCGATCTCAATATCTTTTATACCCATATCCGCCGGGGCGGCTGCGATACGGCCGCTCCGCGCTTTTTTATAAAAAATTATTGGCCCGGCGGCCTGCTCCAAGGCGCCGGGCGGCCTTACGGGAGAGGGGCTCCGCGGCCGGAAAAGCTTAGTACGGCCATAATGAAAACCTATTGATATATTAGATTTTCCTATTTTGTTTTCCGCGTCTGATATTGTAACAATC
>CANRZX010000096.1 GCA_947644575.1 uncultured Clostridia bacterium
CCCGCCTTACGGGCGTCCTGTCCGGCCGGTTCGCTCCCGCGGCCGCGCGCCGACGGCACGCGTGTCTGCGGCATCCGTGCCTGCGGCGGCGTTTCCGTTTTTTCAAAAACTTGCATCGGCCATTCGTGCTCCACCGCCGGAATGTGGATACGCGTCAGCTTTTCAATATCGGCCAGGTATTCCCGCTCCTCAAAATCGCAGAAGCTGATGGCCACGCCCGCGCGCCCCGCGCGCCCGGTGCGGCCGATGCGGTGGACATACGTTTCGGGGATATTGGGCAGGTCGTAATTGAACACGTGCGACAGGCCGCTGACGTCGATGCCGCGCGCGGCGATGTCCGTCGCCACCAGCACGCGGATGCGCCCGTCCTTAAATTTGCCCAGCGCATCCTGCCGGGCGTTTTGGCTTTTGTTGCCGTGGATGGCCATCGCGCCGATGCCGGCGCGCGAAAGCTCCCGCATGACACGGTCCGCCCCATGCTTGGTGCGCGTGAACACCAGCGCGCTCGTCACGTCCGGGCCGCGCAGCAGCTTTGCCAGCAGGTGGCGCTTGTTGCCCTTGTCCACAAAATAGACGCTCTGCTCGATGCTCTCCACCGTGGTGGCGGGCGGCGTGACCATCACCTTTTCCGGGCTGCGCAGCAGACTGCCCGCCAGCTCCTCGATCTCGCGCGGCATGGTGGCGGAAAACAGCAGCGTTTGCTTTTCTTTCGGCAAATGCGAGATCACGCGCTTGACGTCATGGACAAAGCCCATGTCGAGCATGCGGTCCGCTTCGTCCAGCACAAAAATTTCCACGCGGCCAAGGCTGATGTGACCCTGCGCGATCAGGTCGTTCAGCCGCCCCGGCGTGGCCGTCAGGATGTCGACGCCCCGCCGCAGGCGCTCCACCTGCGGGTTCTGGTTTACGCCGCCGAAGATCACAAAGTGCGACAACGGCAGGTACCGCCCGTAATCGGCGAAGCTCTCGTCAATCTGCAGCGCAAGCTCCCGCGTGGGCGTCAGGATCAGCGCGCGGATGGGGCGCCCGCCGCCGCGCGCGGGCGCGGCGTGCAGCCTTTGCAGAATCGGCATGGCGAAGGCGGCCGTCTTGCCCGTGCCGGTCTGGGCGCAGCCTAACAGATCCCGCCCGGCCAGCACCGGCGGGATCGCCTTCTGCTGGATGGGCGACGGCTCCCGGTAGCCGGCCTCCGCCGCCGCGCGCAGGATGGGGGGAATCAGGTGTAAATCGCTGAAATTCATAAAAAACAATCCGTCCTTTATTAGTTTGAAATAACGCCGGGGAGCGCCGCCCTCTGGCCCTCCTGTCCGCCTTTTCTCCGGCAAAGCCGACGCGGGCCGCTCCTTCCCGGCGAACGGCCAAAACGCCGGAAAACACTTTTTTCACGTCGCTGAAAAAAGATTTCAAAAATTGGCCGCGGGCGCTTGTACCGGCGCGGGGGGTGTGCTATAATGGCGCGGGAGCGACAAATTCCGCACGCCCCGATATACTACAGTATAACACAGAATGGGAGAAACCCCAAGATGAAGCTTGCAAAAAAAATTTTTACCCGCGACCACATCCTCTGGTTTCTGGCGCTCAACTTCGGCCTTGTGCTGCTGGCGGCGGGCATCCATTTCTTCAAATCGCCCAACCACTTCGCGATGGGCGGCACTTCCGGCATTTCGATCATTGCCGCCACGCTGCTGCCGCATATGGACGTCGGCACGTTCATGTTCATTATCAACGGCGTTCTGATCGTATTGGGGCTTGTCTTTTTGGGGCGGACGGTCATCGGGGCGACACTGTACTCCTCGGTGGCGCTGTCGTTTTTTGTCTGGCTGCTGGAGCGTATCGCCCCAATGGAGCGGCCGTTCACCAGCGACACCATGTTAGAGTTAGTTTACGCCGTGATCCTTCCGGCGGCGGGCAGCGCAGTGATCTTCAATATCGGCGCGTCGAGCGGCGGCACGGACATCCTCGCAATGATCCTGTCCAAATACACGAGCATGGAAATCGGCAAGGCGCTGCTGGTTTCGGATTTCTGCATCGCGCTGTTTGCGGGCGGGCTGTACGGGGTGCGCACCGGGCTGTACTGTGTGCTGGGGCTGCTGGCGAAAGCGTTTGTCGTGGACGGCGTCATTGAGGGCATCAACGTGCGCAAGCTGGTCACGATTGTGTCCGTCAAGCAGGAGGAGATCAACGAGTTCATTATCCACCGCCTGAACCGCGGCGCGACAGTGTACGACGCGCACGGCGCGTTTTCCGGCCACGGCGAGCAGGTCATCACCACGGTGCTCAACCGGCGCGAGGCCGTCGCCCTGCGCAACTATATCCGCAAGGTCGACCCGGGCGCGTTCATCACCATCGTCAACTCCAGCGAGACAATCGGCAAGGGCTTCCGCGCGATTTAAGCTTTTTATGGATTTTTATCCGATATGGGGCTGTTGACAAATAAAGCCCCGCAGAAAAAGAGAGCGGTTTTTGCTCCGGCCTAAGAGCCTCGCTGCGCTCGGTTGACCTCTGCACGCGCCTGCGGGCGCAGTTCGGCAAATAAAACAAAAAGCGCAGGCAAGGCTTTGTGCCTTAACGAGCATTTTTGCAATCATAGCTGCAAAGCAGCTATGATTGCGCATCCGCCCACTCTGTGGGCGGGCACTATTGATTCAAAGGCCGTGGGCGCGGAGCGCCCACATGGTCAATTTTACAGCTTTGCAGCGCAAAGCTGTAAAATCTGCCGGAATAAAGCGCCGAATGTTTTAAGAAGTGACTTTGTCAACACCCCCGATATGAGCCGCGTTCCAAAAGAGGGGCGCGGCTTTTTACGTCCGGCTGTGGGCGAAATACGGCGGCAGGTGGGGCGTGCTCTCGCTTTTGAGGCGTTGACGGAGAACGGGACAGTTGTATAAAATATTGCGCCTATTGCGCCGGCTAAGCCGCCGGGTAGGGCGGAATATCGATGAGGGAATCTTAAATTTTATCTGAAAACAACAAAACCCGTGTATAACTTAGGTTATATACGGGTTTTGTCTAATATGGTCCGATTGGCGAGACTCAAACTCGCGGCCTCGCGGTCCCAAACTTCCCGCAAAAACTTTTTCCGGCCCTTTATAGCGGTTTTAGCCCTTTTTGTTCGGTTGTCCGTACTCTTTGGCCCTCTTAAAACCCGCGTTTCGCGGGTGTTCCAAGCCTGTCTATGGTCAAGAATGTGGTCAAAAACGCTTCCCGCCCTGAGCTGATGGTTTTTCACCGGCCCAGAGCGGGAAGCGTTTTGCGGTTTGGTTGGATTGTAGCTCTGATTGAGAGATTATGCAAAGGTTTTCTGCGAGGAAAGCAGCTCAAATCTTGAGGGGCAATAGACAAGGAAAAGGATGCTCCTGCTCACTGGACTTGAAGAGCTAAACGTTACAAGAAAATATATCTTTGCATGTGTTTCGACAGATTGCAATTATTCGCCAAGTGGTATATAATATGTCTAACCACAAAAGAATTTTGTTTTCGGAACAGCGCGAGCAAGTCTGTGTCTATCGTGTAGTAGCATTAGCTGCTCTGAGAAGCGTGATTGCACCTTGCGGCAGGTCTGTTTTGTTTTGACGGAGTGTGAATTATGGACTACATTTCAATTGCTGAAGCGGCCCAAAAATGGGGGATCTCAAGACGTCGCGTACAAGTACTTTGTACGCAAGGAAGAATTCAAGGGATTGAAAGATTAGGGAAAACATGGGCAATTCCAGCAGGAGCAAAAAAACCTGAAGATGCGCGACTCAAAAGCAACAAATGTTTTCATAAAAATTGTAATGTATAATTTTCAGTCCGAGTTATCGTACATGAGCTGTGTGATAATAGGCATAAGTGCGATTCATTATGCTGACCAGCACTAAACCTATAGAGAGGGATATGCGGAAATGCAAATCAACAAACATGGTTCTTTCTATATCCGTAATGGATGGCCCACAAAAATTATTGATGCAGTTAATATGGACCAATACATTTTTTCTCCCAATAACGAGTTGGTAGCTGTAGATAACATCGGGGTTGGAAGAGTAATGATTAAGGCGATGCGCTATTGGGCTACAGTTCTTGGCATAACGCGTGAAACCAAAAATCAACAAGGAGTGTGTCATACTTTCACAAACTTAGGGCGTCAAATTATGGAACAAGACGCATACTGTCAGGATAAAGGTACTTTATGGTTGCTTCATCGCAATTTAGCGCATAGTCAGGAAGACGCTACCATGTGGTATTGGGCCTACAGTCAACTAAATGCTAAGACATTTTCGAAAGAAGAATTTGTATCTGCATTTTACCTTTATGCGCAGCGTCAGGGGGGGGAGTATAGTAAACGGACACTTGAAAAGGAATTTGATTGTTTTAAAAACACCTATGTAAGCGATAAAGCTTTTGATATTGATAAAGTAATAGATGAGGATACCATTCCGTTTTTTGCGCCTTTAAAACTTATCGAATACTCTGGCGCAGGTCAATTTAAAAAGCATCAAACCAGGGCGAGCGATATACCTCCTGATATCCTTTTATATTGCATACTTGCTGATAATGAGGATCATCTTTTGAACGGCTTTGAAATCAATATAGATGTTTTGTTAGAAGGCGATTGTCAGGTCGGTAAATACATGAATTTGAGTTATGCCACGTTACTTGAATTGCTGCAAAAACTGGAAAATGAAAACAAGCTTAAACTGGTTAACAATTTTGGCAGTCGTTATATTCATATAACGACTCATGACTGCTCACAAGTGTTAAATGAGTATTACACAGAAAATGTGAGGTAAACCCTATGCCGTACTCGGATCTAATCAAACAGGAAGGCGAATATACATATTCCGCCAATATTCAGTTTGACGTCGCAAATGATCACAAGCTTTTGCGATTTATTCCAAACGAAACGACAGTTGGTATGCTGCGTGAATACTTTGTTGATATCACGCGAAGCACGCCTACACATCATGCCAGAATCCTGTATGGTTCTTATGGCACCGGAAAATCTCACTTTTTGACAGTTTTAAGCTTACTTCTAAGTAAAACCTACACTGATGGTGCGGCGTATAACAGCTTTTTAGAAAAGATCAAGCAGTATGATGTGAACCTTGCTGCTGACATTGACAAATATGTTATAGATAGCAGTAAGAAACCGTTTCTGGTTGTCCCGATCGTCTTTGACTTTGAAGATTTTGATCGCTGCATTTATTTTTCCCTCAATAAGAAGCTTGAGAGTGAGGGGAAACATGTTCGGTTTAAGACTTTCTATGATCAAGCTCTGCTACTTCTCGAACAGTGGGAAGAGAATGAAGAATCAAATTCTCGACTAATAGATGCCTGTAAAAAGACAAATATTAGCTTGCCAACGCTTGAAAAGAAGCTGCGCTCTTTTGATAAGAAGGCAGAGTTGGCGTTTCAAAAGGTATTTTCTGAAATGACCTTTGGGGTCAAATATATATATGAAGTTTCCAATCTTGCTGAAACATTAAGCCAGGCGTACCAAGCCATTTCTGATGGGTACTCCGGAATAATTTTTATCTTCGATGAATTCGGCCGCTACATGGAAGATAATATGAAGAAGATTAAAGTGAAGTCCGTCCAAGATCTGGCTGAGTATTGTGATCACGCCGAAGGCAACCACCACATTATTCTTGTTTCCCATAAAGAGATCAGTCAATATACACAAAGAGTCAATAAAAGCGTTGCGGCAGAATGGAAAAAGGTCGAGGGAAGGTATAAGGCTACTCCAATCAATGATAAGCAAGATCAGTGCCTTTCCCTTATTCGAAATATCTTAGTTAAGCAGCCTGAGGTTTGGGATGCTTTCCGTGAGAAATTTGCATCAGAGCTTAACAATATGTATTCCGAAGCCATGGATTTCCGAGGCTTCTTGATTGATGTAGCACGTGGAGAAAATCCTTTTGAAGGTGGGTACCCCCTTCATCCAATTTCCCTTTATGCCTTGGACAAGCTTTCCAAAAAGGTTGCTCAAAATGAACGTACCTTTTTCACTTATCTTGCAAGCCAAGAGGATAATAGTTTGTACCACTTCCTTTGCCGCTATGGGTTAGAAGAATTTCATTTTGTCGGCATTGACGAAATATACGACTATTTTGAACCAAGTATCAAATCAGTCCAGAGCGATAGCAGCTACGAATGGTACAAAAAACTTCAATCCGCTCTCAGCAAGAATCATTCGAGTGCAAATGATGATACGCCTGAAGTAAAAATTCTAAAAGTCATCGCCATCATTGGCATTATTAATGATGCCAGCACTTTGCGAGCAAAAAAATTTACCTTGTTAAGTGTCATTGATTGCCCCAAAGAGATTATATCTAATGCACTTGAAGGTCTTTGTGAGCGCCGGATTATAAAGTATTCTGGGTCGTATGACCGCTATGATTTTTTTGAAGCGAGCATCTTTGATGTTGAACGCATGATTCAGGAGGAGACTAAATTCTCAAATGATGATGCTGTAATTAAGGCGCTCAACGAAGAGTTCGTCGATTTTGTATTGTATCCGAATGAATATAACCGGAACTATAAAATGTCCCGTGTCTTCACACCAATTTTTGCTCTCCCAGCTGATTTAACTAAAAGAAGTACTTTTAACCGTTTGGGCCGTTACTATGACGGTGTACTTGTCATGCTTTTTCTCGATTCAGATGATGATTTTCAAGCTGTTATTAAAGCTTCGGCCATGCTGCGAAAAGCAATTATTTTTTCAAATGCAGATGTATACGAGTTAAAATATGCGGTGAAGCAGTATATTGCAGTCAAATACTTCGAAAGCAAAAAGACTGAATATACAAGTAAAGATCCGTCTTTTGAGAAAGAGCTACAGTATTATAAGGATGAGCTTAAGGCAAGGATTTTTACTTTTATATGGCAATGGAAAAATAATATTAGCGAAGAAAATACAATTATATCCAACGGGAGTATTTGCACTGAAATCTCTTCCTTCTCCGATCTTTCAACCTTAGCAAGTAGGGTTTGCTCGGAGGTGTACCCCAATACTCTGATTGTGAACAATGAACTTATCAATAAGAATACTATTTCTGGCAGCATTACTTTGGCGAAAAAACATGTGATAAACGGAATTTTAGAGGGTAGGTCTCCTCAAAACTATTATGATGTTGACTATCTATCGCCAGACTATATTGCTGTTCGCTCGGTGCTCGTTAAGAATGGCTTTATACCAATGGATTATGAAACAATAATACAAAATCAACTTGCAGACGGAAGGCGCCCCCAAGAAGAGCTCATCAGAACTCTTAATGATTTTATTGAACGGGCAAAAAGCGAGAATGTTAGTTTTGAGGAGATTTATAAGACCCTGAAAGAGAGCCCATTCGGACTTAAAAATGGTTACCTTTCAATGCTTTTTGCTCATATCTTAGCACCTTACAAAAAATCCTTGATAATTAGTAGTCACAATGCAGAACAAGAGCTAACCGTTGATTTGTTCGAAGAAATCGTCAGGAGGCCAAGTGACTTCTCGTTTATGATTGCATCGTGGAATCCTGGACAGATGGATTATTTGGATGCACTCGAACAAGTTTATGAGGGCTATATTAATAAAACCGCGTTAAGCAAGAATAGACTTAAAGCAATTTATGAAGCAATGCTTTCACATTACAAAAATGCGCCTAAATTTGCTCGAACAACGCAAAAATACATATCTCCTGAGGCAAAGACATATCGAAAAATTCTCGAAAAAACGTACACCAATTATTCGACATTCCTATTTAAAGATTTAAATAAGCTGGGCGGTTCGTCCTATATCCGGACGATTGAAGTAATCAAGAGAATTAAAGTTGAACTTGAAAGCTGCCTTGCGACTCTGTCAAATGAGCTGGCAGCTTCTGTCTGCACTATGTTTGATGCTCCTGTGGCAACCGCATTGAATGAGTTGTTTAGAAGTAGCTATAAAACTAATTGGATACACAAACGTCAGAAATCCTTTGATTACTACACAAATGCGTTTTTGGAGTTTGCGAGTCGAATTCAAGAGGACGAAGCGGATTTTGATTTAGTGTTAAAACTATCTAAAGCACTAACGGGTTTTGAGTTAATTTATTGGAACGACTCACATAAGGATGAATTTGTTGGACATTTGCAAGAGGTAAAAGCAAAACTTGACGCCTACAATGTTTCCGGCAGATTGGAAGAGCACGAAACAAGGATGACTCTTGTGACATCGAGTGGGCAAGAGAAGTCTGTGGTGTTTGACCGGACTGGATTGAGCACAATAAGCCAAACCGCAAAAAACAAAATTCACACAACATTTGAGAATTATGGTTTAGCAATTTCTTATGATGAAAAAGTTCAAATTCTTCTTTCTTTACTCGAAGACATGATGGAAGGGAAATAACTATGGCAAAATCGATCTATTGGTGTTCTCATTGTGGAATTCCAGTTATCGAAAATTCAATATGTCCTTTTTGTGAGGAAAAAATGAATGTAATTTCTTCAACAGGAGTGTGCAATCCGGTATTTCTCCAAGAGAAGCGATTACTATCTTGCATCCTCGGCAGGAATGTTGACAATGAAAACATTTGGTATTTAGGGAGCAGCTTCTACTTGATTGGTGGCAAAAGAATCCGAGTGCCGTACGCCGAGCTTTATAAGAGGCGGCAACATATTCAATTTGCAGATCAGCTGCGGGCTAATATCGAAAACTGCGATGAAATAATAAACGCACCCCAATTTTTGGAGGCAAATAAGCGCTATCTAAATGAACTTATTTATGAAGCTGAGAGATATATTCAAGATCTTACAGCAGAACTCGATGCTAATGGTGCAATGAAATATATGCCAACGGTATCATTCTCGGGAGGAAAAGATTCTACGGTCGTTAGCCGAATTGTACGAGATGCCCTTCAAGATGAAGGTATTATCCATTATTTTGGTGATACTACTCTTGAGTTCCCAAGCACACATACCTATGTGGAGCAGTACTTTCGAAATGAGAATCCGTTTACGCCAATGATTCCCAGTGAGACAGATAATGACTTTTTCAAATTATGCAATGTCTTTGGACCGCCCAGCAAGTTTGAAAGATGGTGCTGCACCATCTTTAAAACCAGCAATCTAAATACGGAGTACCAAAACCTTGTTGGCAATAGTTTGACCTTCCTTGGTATACGACACAGTGAATCAAGAGAGCGCCAAAACTACGCGAGGACTCAGCATCATTCTAAGATCGGGTCACAAATCAATGCAATGCCAATTATTGAATGGGTTGATATTGATGTTTGGCTCTATATTCTTTCAAAAGGGTTGCGCTTTAATGATGCTTATCGTTGGGGGTATAAGCGCATTGGTTGTTGGTGTTGCCCGAATAACTCTGAATGGTCTAATATGCTAACGGATATTTACTACCCAGAGCTTTCTCAAAAGTGGAAAGCTACATTGTATGATTTTGCCTCAAAAACCAATAAAACAGATATTGAAGATTATGTAGAAAATGGCAAATGGAAAACCCGCAAGGGGGCGAGCGGCCTTGAAACCCGAAATGTTGCAATTGCGGACACTCCATGCAATTTGTCAGATAAAGCCCGCAATATTATTATCAGGAAAAAAATTAATCGTGATGTTCTCGAATTTTTGAAACCTTTTGGAGAATTAACGATTTTTGATAAGGAAGACGCAACCTATATCACAATTACCGAAAAAGAGTGTATAGATTCTGAAGGAGTTCACCACCCTCAGAGGAAAGTGTGTGAAATCGTAATTACTTGGGGTACTACGGTTTTAAAAGTCCTTCCAGCAAAGGGTACAGATGTTCAGCTGATTGTTAACCGCTTAAAGTGCCAGCTGAGGAAGTACCAGTACTGTATTCGGTGCTCTGCGTGTGATTCAATTTGTCCCTATGGCGCGATAACAACCATAGGTAGTAGCCGATATGTGGTTGACGAACAGCGGTGTATTCAGAATATGACTGGATGCTCAAAATGTATTGCTAAGTTTTATAATGGCTGTATTACATGTCAGGTGCTTGCGGGAAAAAAGAAAGACGAGCCTACGTCGGACGATATATAAATGAATGAAGGGATCAAAATGATCTATTTTGATAATGCTGCAACTTCGCGAAACAAGCCAGATGCTGTGTATGATGCATTTAATTTCTATGTGCACAATATTGGAACCAGTCCAGGGCGTGGAAGTTATTCGTTGGCAATTGAAGCATCACGGATGCTTTATAAAGCACGAAAGGAAGTCACTACATTTTTTGGCGCAAATGATCCCAATAATGTGGTGTTTACAAAGAACTCTACTGAGGCAATTAACTTGTTTTTTTGCGGCTATTTAAAGCAGGGAGATCATGTCCTCATTAGTCCGTATGAACATAATGCGGTGCTACGCCCTCTTCATTTGTTAAAAACAAAGGGAATAATTGATTATACCGTTTTACCAGAAGAGGCTATATATTCTCCTGATCTTCTTTTAAAAGCGTTTATAAAAGAAAACACGCGGTTGCTTGCTGTCACACTTGCAAGTAATCTGACAGGTCAAATAATATACAGTAAGTCGCTTTCTCGCATTGCAAAAGAGGAAAAATTAAAGGTGTTTGTTGACGTATCACAAGGTGCAGGAAAAATGCTCTTCAATATGAAAGACAATCAGATCGATGTGCTTGCATTTACCGGGCATAAAGACTTGTTAGCCATGCCAGGAGTTGGAGGATTGGTTGGGTTGTCGCAATTGGAGATTGCGCCCTTAATCCAAGGTGGAACAGGAATTCATGGTGAAAGCTATACTAATCCAGATATATTTCCTGATTCCTATGAGGCGGGTACTCTTAATATGCCTGCAATATGGTCGCTGAAGACATCCCTTGAGTATATACGAACCCATATCGAAGAGATCAATAAAAAGGAGTCCTCGCTTCTGGAACGCCTACTTGCTCAAATGAAGGCTCTTGACAAAGTTGTTTTGTATAACGAAGACTATTCCAGAGTTCCTACAATCTGTTTCAACATTAAAGGTATGGCTTCAAACGATGTTGTGAGCTATCTGGATAAAAATGAGATTTGTGTTCGTGGA
>CANRZX010000097.1 GCA_947644575.1 uncultured Clostridia bacterium
GCGGCGGGCGCTGCTGCCGGCTGGGCGGTGGCGGGCGCTGCGCCCGCCTCCTCGCCCTTGAGTGTGGCGGCCAGCGCGCGCAGCTCGGTGATGATCTCGGCGGGGTCCTCGTTCGCCTCGCCGGTATTCTGCAGCGCCTCAATCTCGGACTTCAGGAAATCCGACGCCTGAAATACGAGATCAAAAATCTGCTCGGCCACGCCGGCCAGCGCCTCGGGCGTCTCGCGGATGATGGCGAATACGTCCTCGACGGCATGCGCGAGCGTGGAGATGCCGTTCAGTCCCATCATAGCGGCGGAGCCCTTGATGGTGTGCATGATGCGGAAGATCTCGTTGATGTTCTCGTGGCTGAGGTCCTTCGATTTTTCAGAATCCAAAAGGATCTGATCCAACTGGTTGAGCAGCGTCGTATCCTCGTAAATCAGCAGCTCCATTGGTTCCATGTTCGGGTCAAAATCCATTGGCATAATAATCCCCCCTGAACCTTATTTCAACTGTTTATTCGGCTGGAAAAAGAAAAAATCAACAAAGCGCAGTTAAGTTTTTGCGCGTTCAATCGAATATTATTAAAAGAAGGGAGAGGCAGTGGGCCGCGAGCCGTTCACAAGGTACGCGTTGCGCACCCTGTTCATGGGTGTCCCTTGCAGGCCCCGCATATTCCCGCGGGGTCACCGGCTCGCCAAGAGCCGATGCTGCGCATCGGTTGCTCGCCCGGGCGCACCTGCGGGTGCAGTGCCGAAGTCCGTTCCGATTGACTTCGGCGAGGGCGCTGTTACCCAAATCAAAGATTTGGACAGCGATTTGGACAGCGCCGCAAAGGAGGGGTTGCGATGGCGGATATTCTGAAAATTACGACCCCTCTGGTCAACCGAACGCAGAGCATGGAGCCCAAAGGCGACATGGCGCTCAACTCTCAATTCAATTTACAGGAAATCACCAAGGTCGTCAAGACCAATCCTCAGACGGAGATCCTCAAGCAGAACAATGGCCTCGTCGAGCGCGAGGAGACGAGCGCGCTTTTGATGAACATGCTCAAGGATCCTACCGTCGCGGCGGCAACGCTCAAGAACATTTTTGAAATGCAGGAAATGATCAAGCTGCTGCCCGTGAACAACAAGCCCTTTACCGAAGAGATCGAGCAGCTCTTCGACCAGCTGATGGTCGACCCCGAGAGCATCGGGGCTGAGCTGGTGCGGCAGGAGCACGACACCTGCTCGTTCAAGGGCGAGTTGTTCGATTTCCTGCGCGGGGAGTTGGCACAGCGCCCCGGCCAGAAGGATCTGCAGACCGCGGTGCTCGCCTTTCTGAAATCGTTGACGCTGACGGTTTCCAAGCGGGAAATCCTCGGCTCGGTTTCCAACAGCCTTGACTTTCTGTCGCGCTCGATCGCGCCCAGCAAGGCGCTGTCCGCCGCGTTTGCGCAGCTTGCGGGGCAGTATCGCGCCGAAGGGGCCGAGGAGCGCTTTTCCGCTTTGAAGAAGGAGACGCTTGAGCTGTTTGGCCAGCTCGAGGACAATCTGCTCTATTCGCCTAAGCTGGAGAAGGTTGTCTCGATCGCCCTGTACAATCTCTCCCGGTTCAACGACAACCCGCATTATCTGCGCGAGACAACGAGCTTCCTGCTCAGCCAGCTGTACGGCGACGCGAAGCGCGAAAGCCTTGTCCAGATGCTGCAAAAACATTTGAGCGGCGCGGCCGCCGCGCAGCAGCAGCGCGAGGAGGCGGTGCGCGAGCCGGGGGCAAAGCCCGATTCCGTCATGGACGTGCTGGCGAAGATCCTGAACGCGCAGCTGAAAAGCGACGAACCGCTGATCGTTAACTCCGAAAAGATGGAGAAAATCATCCACAGCCTGCTTTCGTCGCCCTGCAACTTCACGCCGCTGCTGCATTACGTGGTGCCCGTGCAGTATCAGGATACGCAGGCTTTTGCCGAGATCTGGATCAACCCCCACGGCAGCGAGGACGACCGCGACCACCGCTACGCCGAGGGCGAGGACGCCGTGCATATGCTTTTGGTGTTCGACGTCGGCGGCATCGGCCATTTCGAGCTGGAGCTGTACGTCCAGCAGAACACCGTCGATTTCTCGCTGCTGTGCCCGCCCGCCTACGTGGGCGCGTACCGCGGGATGGAGCGCGATTTGCGCCGCTGCATCCGCAGCACCGAATACGAGTTCGGCGAGATACGCTTCGATAAATTGGAACGGCAGCGTTCCCTGATGGACGTGTTCCGCTCGCTGCCGTATAAAAGGACGGGTGTCGATGTCAGAGTCTAAAAAGAACAAGGCCGTCGCCCTGCGCTACAGCATGGAGGAGGACGCGGCCCCGATCGTGATCGCGTCCGGCTACGGGCATATCGCGGACCGGATCATCGACATCGCGGAAAATCAGGGCATCCCCGTCTTTCGGGACGACAGCGCGGCGAGCATGCTGTGTATGCTCGAGGTCGGCAAGACCATTCCGCCGGAGCTGTATGAGATCGTCGCGGCCATCTATGTGCAGCTTTTGAAAACGTCGGATTCCATCAAGCACGGCCTGACCGGGGTGACCGGTTCGGGCCGTTAAGTTGCGGATGGCAAAAATTTATAATGACAAACGTCGAATAAAATGGTAGTATGATAGTATAGGTCTGAATAGGTCTGGTCTGACAGCGGAGGAGGCGGGAGCGATGCGGCAGAAAAAGAAGCGTCTGAAATGCGTCATGCAGGGAATGGACAATTCGCTGCTGGGCAGCGGCTTCTCGTCCGAGATCACCGAGGACTCCGTCGAGATTGAAAACGACAACGGCCTTCCCAAGCTGCCGATGGGCATGCAGCTCAAGGTGCTGGTTTACGGCTTGGAAGGCGGTTTGCGCGTATTCGCCGGGAATGTCTATTATTCCACGGAAGAGCGCCTGCGCGTAGACAATCTGATTGTTTGCACCGGCTCCGAAAAACGCAAAAGCTACCGCGTCACCGTCAACAGCCCCGGGACGCTGCTCGTTCACACCAAGCGGCCGGACGGAGGGTATGGCGATAAATTATTTGAGGAGCCTGTTACCGTGCGCGACATCAGCTCGGGCGGGTGCCTGCTGGTGGTGGACAAAAAGGCCCGCATTATGGGCCGGGCGCTGAAGCTTCGCCTCACCATGTACGAGACGGTCGAGGATCTGGAGCTGAAAATTATGAGTGCGCGGGACCAGTCCACCTCCGAGGCGCTGTATGGGATGTCCTTTCGGAACGTCAATCAGCGTGTGGAGCAGGTGCTGGATCTCTACCTGCTGCGCGTTCAGCAGGAGCAGATCCGCAGAAGCCGACGGCTGGGATATTGACGGATGGAAGGGCCGCAGAGAATGGAAAATCAACCGCTTATTTTCGCGCTGGACATCGGCACCCGCAGCGTGATCGGCGTGGCTTGCGCCCAGAAGGACGATGGTTTTGAGGTGCTGTGCGTCGAGAGCGCCGAGCATACTGAGCGCGCGATGGTGGACGGGCAGATCGAGGATATCGAAAAGACGGCGCGCGTCGTCCGCTCCGTGCGCGAGGCCGTGGAGCGCTCGCTCGGCACACAGCTCCGCGAGGTGCATGTCGCCGCGGCGGGGCGCATCCTGCACACGCAGCGCGCCGAATATGAGATGGAGATGGGCGACTTGCCCGTCAACCGCCGGCAGCTTTTTACGCTGGAGTCCCGCGCGGTTCAAAAAGCCTACGAGGAATTGATGCGCGAGCAGGGCGATGGGATCGCTTTCTGCTGCGCGGGTTATTCCGTGACAAAATATACACTGGACGGCTACGGCTTTTCCACGTTGCTCGGCCACCGCGGCAAAAAGGCGAAGGTGGAGATTATCGCCACTTTCCTGCCCGACGAGGTAATCGAGAGCCTGTACACCACGATGGAGAGCACCGGCCTGTCCGTGGCGAGCGTCACGCTTGAGCCGATCGCCGCGATGAACGCCGTCATCCCACAGGAGCTGCGGCTGCTGAACATCGCGCTCGTCGATATCGGCGCAGGCACGTCGGATATCGCAATCTCCAATCAGGGCAGCGTCGTAGCCTACACCATGTCCACTGTCGCGGGCGACGAGATCACCGAACAGGTCATGCGGGAGTTCCTTGTCGATTTCGGCACGGCGGAGCGCCTGAAACGCGAGGCCGGGCGGGACGTTCCCGAGCCGCTGGAATTTGTCGACATCCTCGGGAACAGCTATTCGGTCGAGCGCGGCGCGTTCCTCGAAAAGCTGCGGCCCGCGGTCGATGAGCTGGCGTCCTCTATCGCGCAGCGGATCACCGAGGCCAACGGCGGCCCGCCTACCGCGACGTTTCTCGTCGGCGGCGGCAGCCGCACGCCGGGCTTAAAGCCCCTTGTGGCGGAAAAGCTGGGCGTTGAGGAGAGCAAGGTTGCCATCGGCGGCATCAATTACATCAAGCGCTCCGTGCGCGCCGATGAAAAATATCTCAGCGTGGAATATGCCACGCCGGTGGGCATCGCCATCACCGCCATTCACAACGGCGGGCAGGAGGAGGCGGTCGTCCTGCTGAACGAAAAGCGCGTCCGCCTTTTGAATAGCAGCACACTGCGCGTGATCGACGTGTTGCTGCGCGGAGGCTACGAATACCGCCGCATCATGGGCCATTCGGGCGAGAGCCTGTCCTTTACGCTGAACGGTGAGCCGCGCAAGCTGCGCGGTGGCATCCCGACGCTCGCCCGCATCGAGGTCAACGGCGCGCCCGCCGGTATCACCTCGCCGGTTCAGGAGGGCGACAAGATTGTTTTTGTCCCAGCGCAGGACGGTGAAAACGCTCACGCCACCGTGCGCGAGGCCGCGGGGGAAATCACAAGCGTCGCCATCGAGCTGTTCGGCACGCCGTACCGGGCGGGCACGGTCGTACGGATCAACGATTTCGCAGCCGGGCCCGACGATGAGATCCGCCCGCAGGACCGTGTGGAGCTGCGGCGGGTGGGCACCGTCGGCGAGTTGATCGCGGCCGAGGATTTGGCCGTTCACATCGAGGACCTGCTGCGCAACGGTGAGCCGTGCGGATTGGACGATGAGCTGTGCGACGGCGATCGGATTACGCTCTCCGCCGCGCCTGTGCCGGAGCCGGAGCCGGAGCCGCGGGAGGACGGCGCGGAGCGGGAGCCTCCCGGTGCGCTTGACGCGCCCGATACGCTGTCTGCGGAGGCCCCGCCGGCGGGTCGCGCGGTCTCCATCCGTCTGAACGGTCGGCGCGTTACACTGCCCCCCCGGCCGGACGGGCAGAGCTACCAGCTTTTTGATCTGCTGAATTTTGTCACCGATATTGACCTTGGCAAGCCGGAGGGCAAGGCCGTGCTGAAGCGGAACCGCGAGGAGGTTTCGTTTCTTGAGTCCATCGGGGACGGAGACGAGGTGCAGATCTATTGGGAAAAATGAGAGAGCGCGCGGCCGGGCCGCTGGCTTTTTCATAGATAGAGCGCCAGAAAAAGGAGGGAAACAATGGATACTTATATTGTTCGGCAGCCCATTCTGGATAAATCGCGCAGTGTTGTCGCGTATGAGATCCTTTATAAAGAGGACGTCAGCTCCCTATATATGCGCAACGACGCGAGCGCCAATGTGGCCTCGGCTATCGAGCAGTTCCTGACGAATATGGACGGCGAAAAGTTCCTCGGCGGCAAGACGGCGTTTTTTACGTTCACCCCCAATCTGCTGATGAAGAACATCCCGAAAATGTTCCCGTCAAACAAAATGGTCATCCAGATTGACGATACCACCATCGTCCACCCTGTCGCGCAGAAAATCATCTACCGCTTCAAAAAGCAGGGGTACCGCGTCGCTGTAAAGGGATTCACCTTTTCTCCGCGTTATTTCGGCATTTTGGACGTTGTGGACATCATCAAGGCGGATTTTTCGGTCGATACCAGCTCGCTGGAGAACATCACGCGCGTCGCGCACAGCTTCAGCAAGGAGATCGCGGCCTACAACATCAATACCCCGGAGGCGCTCGAACGCGCGCAGGCGCTGGAGTGCGATTACTTCCAGGGCACCTATGTGGCCGAGCAGAAGAAGCTGAAGGTACACCGCACCGACCATATGCAAAGCAACTTCTTCCAGCTTATGATCGCCGTGACGAAGGATGAGCCCGATACGGACGAGATCGCCACCATCATCTCGCGCGACGTCACGCTGGCGTTTTCGCTCATCAAGTTGGTCAACTCGGCGTACTTCGCGCGCCGCAACCGCGTCAAATCCGTGCAGCAGGCGCTGGTAATCCTCGGCATCGGACAGCTCAAGCAGTGGATCTACCTGCTCAGCTTCAAGCAAGACGGCGGCGGCGTTCAGGACGAGCTGATCAAGATTTCGTTCCAGCGCGGCAAGTTCTGCGAAAGCCTGATCCAATACGCGCCGCAGGTGCCGCTGTCCCCGAACGAGGCCTATATGATGGGCATGTTCTCCACGTTGGGCACGCTGATGGAGGTGCCGCTGGACCGCGCGCTGAGCGAGCTGCCCATCGCCGACGAGATCAAGCTCGCGCTGACGGCGGGCGACGGCCCGGCGGGCGATTTGTTCAACGTCGTGCTCTGCTACGAGAACGCCGACTGGGCGGGGATGTCGGTGAGCGCCCAGAACCTTGGGATACCTGCGGACGTGATCTCCCGCACGTATTTCGAGTGCATCGAGTATGTCAACGAGATCTGGGAACAGCTTCAGACCCCGAACGACGCGCAATAATCTGCCCCGAGCCCACCGGCAGGGGCGGGTTTTCTCCGCCGGGACGCATTCGGCTTTTTCTACGCGCAAGGGCCGGATAAATCCTGACGGATATACATTCCAATCAGGATCCCAATTCAAATCGGAAAGGAACGAGAAAGAATGAAAAACATGAAGGTCAAAGCGCGCATGCTGGCAACGATCGGCATCATTCTGCTGCTGTCGGTGCTTACGATCATCGTGGCGGAGGTGTCCGCCACAGGCGCGCAGGATAACTACTACGATGTTATTTCCGTTGATATGAACGCGTCGGTACAGCTTTTAACCGTGCGCGCCAATGTCAACAACATCGGCCGTTTGCTGCGTGATATGGTCATCAGCGGCTATGAGTCCGATCTGGAAACCCGAATTATGAACAATATCAGCGTCGTCGAAACCTCGCTTGCCTCGTTTGAGCAGCTTTATCCGATGAACGACGGCGCGGATGTTGCGTATCAGCAGAAGGTAACGAGCTGGCGCGCCGAGGCCCGTGTGATTCTGGATCTGCTGAAGGAAGGCAATATGGAAGAGGCGACGGCGCATTTAGAGCAGAACTGCAAGCCCGCGATGGCCGAGATGAACAACGCGGCCGAGGCGCTTTCCGCCACTATCAACGGCCTTGTGACACAGAATGTGACAAGTGCTCGCCAGCAGTCTACAATTGTTCTGATCGTCTGCGTGGCGCTGACGGTTCTTTCCCTGATTATCGCGATTTCTCTCGCATTCCGCCTTGTGCGTGACATTACCCACCCGCTGACCGAGGCCGAAACCGCGATGGTCGCGATGAGCAAGGGCGATCTGAACTACAAGACCTCTTACCAGTCTACGAACGAATTCGGCGCGATGGTGGATGCGGTGCGCACCAGCCAGACCGTGCTGAAGGATGCAGTTTCCGATATTTCGCGCATTATGTCCGAGATGGCGAACGGCAACTACGACGTGCGGCTGACCGCCGCGTTCCCCGGCGATCTTGCTCCGATTGAGCAGAGCGTGGAGCAGTTGATCCTGCGCATGGAAGACACGCTGCGCAAGGTAACCGAGGCTTCCGAGCAGGTCGCCGCGGGCGCCGAGCAGGTTTCCATCGGCGCGCAGTCGCTGGCGCAGAGCTCTACCGAGCAGGCCAGCAGCGCCGAAGAGCTGACCACGGCCGTGGCCGAGATCTCCGACAGCGCGAAGTCGAACGCCAAGGCGGCTGACAACTCCCGTATGGTCGCCAATCAGGCCGGCGAGGAGTTGAATGTCTGCTCCGACGCGATGCATGATATGGTCGCGGCCATGAACGACATTTCCAAGTCCTCGGAGGAGATTTCCAAGATCATCGCCACCATTGAGAACATCGCTTTCCAGACGAATATTCTCGCCCTGAACGCCGCCGTTGAGGCCGCGCGCGCGGGCAGTGCCGGCAAGGGCTTCGCCGTTGTGGCGGACGAGGTGCGCAACCTTGCCACCAAGTCCGACGAGGCCGCGAAGGCGACAAAGGATTTGATCGACAATTCCATCACAACCGTCAACCGCGGCAACGCGATTGTCGAGCGTGTCTCCACCGCGCTGGAGAAATCGCTTGAGCTCGCCGGCACAGCTGTGAACGGTATGGATCAGATTGCGGATGCCGTCGAGAAGGAATCCGGCGCGATCGCGCAGATCACCGAACAGGTCGACCAGATCTCGGCCGCCGTCCAGACGAACTCTGCCACCAGCCAGCAGTCCGCCGCGGCCAGCGAGGAGCTGTCCTCTCAGGCTGCTCTGATGCGTCAGGTTATGGCCGGCTTCCGTGTGCGCCAGCATGGCGCCGGGGCCCCTGTCAGCAATACTGCCCCGGCGGAGGAGCCGCAGATGGATTACGCCAGCTATTCCTCCAGCTCGGATAAGTATTGATTTGTAAAACAAAAATATCTTTTGCCGGTTTCCCGCCTCATCCGCCGCGATGGGGCGGGGAACCGGAAGAAACATGATTTTGCCATACAAAGGAGGGTCCGCTTGTGGCATGGGGAATTTCCAAAAAGCTGAAAAACGTTGTGGATGAGGAAGCCGCGTATACGTATGAGGACGAGCGCGTCCCGAACGAGCCGCAGCATGCCGCTTCGGCACAACAGCAAACGGAGGAGCGCCCCCCGGTGAGCGCGCCGATACGAAGGGAAGTGGAGAATTCCGTGATCAGCAAAACTTGTGTTGTCCGCGGCAACATCGACATCGCGGAAGAGGATCTTGTCATTTTGGGCAACGTCGAGGGCGACATTGTGGGGCAGGGCGACATTACGCTGTCGGGTAATGTGGTCGGCAATGTTTCCTGCCGCAACTTCACGCTCGTCTGCGGCGAGCTGCGCGGCAATCTGAGCTGCACGGGCAACGCCGCGATTTATGCGGAGGGCCATCTGCTCGGCGACGTCAAGCACGCCGAGAATGTGGAGCTCAGCGGCATTTTAGAGGGCAACCTCTATGTGCAAGGGCTGACGTCCCTGCTCAGCTCCGCGAACCTCGATGGCAATCTGAGCACCGCGCGCCTGAAGATTGAGGACGGCGCGCTGCTGAGCGGCAAGGTGAGTGTCATCACCGAGGAGCCGGAGCCTGAACCCGTGTATGAGGCTCCCGTGGAGGAGCCCGCCGCGCCGCCGGTACCGGCCGTCGAGGCTCAGGAAACGGATCCTGCCGCCGCCGCGATCGCGTCCTCTCTGTTGTCGACAGCCGCTGCGAGCACAGTGAAGTAATTCTTTTTCTCTTTATCCGCAAACATATGAAAAAACGCCGGATGGGAATTTCCTGTCCGGCGTTTTTTCGCTTGTCCCCGATTCCTTTGCGCCCGTTGGAGGCAGGGACGTTGATTCTTTCGTGCAGCGGCCGCGTTCAATGGACGACCAGCGCGCGGCGGCCCATTCCAGAAAAGCTTTCCAAAAAGGCCTGCTGATCCGCCGTGCGGATGCCCTCAAGCGGATCCATCAGCACGCAGACGCCGCGGCCCCAGCCAATCAGCACCACACAGTGCAGGTTGACATAGGGGACATATTCCGCGCCGGTATCGCTCAGCGTCCATATAAATTGGCCCGTACGCGGGGCGGTCAAATCGCGTGTGATCCACACCACCACAGGATCCCCGCCGCGCAGGTACTGCACCAAGCCGTCAGCCGTGACGCCGGTTATGTCATAGGCACGCAGCGGCGAGCCCTGCTCCTGCAAATACCGATTGGCTCCTCGCGCCAGCGGTGGGACAAAGCAGTAAAAGCCAAGGCCCGTGGCCGGGTCGCCCGCGTAGGCGCGCTCGGGATCCGGGCCGGTGCGGCCGTCGAGCGTGTCCGTCAAATCCTCGCGTGGGATATAGGCGTAGGCGAGATCTAACTTATTTACCGGGACGCCTTTATATTCCAGCAGTGCCGCAAGGCTGGTGGCTTCGCAGCCGTTGGGCAACTCAGGCTGCTGCAGAATAGGCCGCATAGGCAGGTGCACGTCAAAATGGGGACGCGCGCGGCTGTATATCCCAAACGCGAGCAGCATTACCGCACCGCAGCCGATCATGGCGATCCAGCGTGACGCAAAGCAAAAGCTACTTTGCCGTGCGTGCCGCGGCAAATGCGCGTTGCTGCGCGTATCGTGGCATGAGCGCCAGCGCGCGCGCTTCAAGGCGAGAATCCATCTCGCAAGAGAACACGCACCCCCTCCCCCTCGGGGGTGGGGGAGGGGGTAAACACTTTTTGAAAAACAGCCGCATGCGCTACGGGAGAACGCCGTGATCATCGGATGGCTTTCCATTCCAAGAGCAGGGGGATGGCCCCACATGGCCGCCGCGTGGCTCCCACTAAGACGGCGCAAAGGCGAGTCTTCTTCGGAAAACTTCTTTTTCACAAAAATGCCCCCTCTACATTGCTTTTCAGCAGGCGAAGCCCAAAGCGCGCCGTTCGTCCGCTGCCTTTCTATTATAGCATGGGGAGTTATCGCCTTTGTTTCTTTTCTGTATCCGACCTGTATCGGCATAAATTTTTCGGAGAAAACCTAACCTCTTAGCCTTCCCCCGAGGGGGAAGGTGGCATTTGCGAAGCAAATGACGGATGAGGGGAAGCTTCTGTACGCACAATTTTAGTTAGAAAATAATAGGTTCTTGATAGGAAACCCTTCGCGCCCGCAGGGCGCGGGCAAATTGAAATCAGCTTTTTCGGAAAAAGCCCCGCGTATGGCGTCGAAACGGACTGCGCTAAGTTCAAAATGGCCTTTATTCCATACCGGCCATTTCTCACTCCGCTCCGTCGTTTCTCCTTCTCCCCACAAAATTCCGCTGCGCTTCATTTTGCGGGGGCCCTTATAAAAA
>CANRZX010000098.1 GCA_947644575.1 uncultured Clostridia bacterium
GCCAGATCGCGGCGGATGCGGAATTTGCTGTGTTTGAATGGGATACCGTTACCCAGAGGTATATCCCGTTCGGTGGCTACAATCAGTATGCCGTGGAGCGGCAAACGGACGGCACATACATGGTTGTGAATCATAGCGGCTATGCGACCGCTGATCCGGCGCTCAGCACGATGTTCTACACCCAGCGCAACGAGGGAAAGTTCATTATTGTGGAGACAAGCGCTCCCACTGGCTACTATGGCGACTGGGCGGACATTTCCCATCCGGGCGCGGCAGATTCGGTTAAAGGCAAGCGTGCCTATTTTATTGAGCTCACCAAAGCCAACGACGGCAGCGTAATCTGGCTGGACAACGCCGACTACAACGCACATATCGGCACGACCAATAACGGCGACGTCCTGCTGGATACCGGCAGTGGCATTGTCTCTGTGAGAATCAGTGACAATCCTCTGGTCGCTACAAAAACCTATGTCACGGACAAGAGCGGCATTGCCGCCAACGAGGACAGCCGCACGGTGCAACCCGTCCCCAATCAGTTTTTGAATGATCGTGTGCTGGGCGAAATCGTATTGAACAAGGTAGACTTGGATGCTATGCGGTACCTCGCGGCGGGCAGCAACGGCAATACCACGCTGGAGGGTGCGGTATATGATTTGTACGCCGCCGAGGACATCCGCCACCCGGACGGCGTGACGGGCATTGTCGATTATGCGAAAATCACCGATGCCAGCGGCGCGCCGATCTGGCACACGACCGTTCTCACCAACGGCGGCTGGGATAACAACTATTTGCCCGTACTGAAAAAAGACCACCTTGTCGCAAGCGCGGCCATCAAAGATGGACGGCTGGCGTTTGCTAATCTGTACCTTGGCAGATATTATCTGGTCGAGCGGGCAACCGGAATTGTTCTGCCGCTGAACGCAAACGGCCAGATCGTACTGGATACCAGCTATCCGATACTGAACCGACAGCTCCAGCCGACAGGCAGCACACACCCGCTTACCCGAAACAGCGCGGGAGAATATACCGACTATGTTTACAAGAACCGCTATTCTGCTGTGGCCGAGGGGCGCGCATTAAGTGGCACCCGCACCTTTGATGGCTATTACCTCTCGTTTGCCAGCGGGTATTTGTGTGATGAAATCAACCACTATGTCACGCTGGCTTACGGCAACGAGTCTGGGCTCGTGGTACGCGAGGAAGTGCAGAGCGAAGATGAAGTGCTGAAATCCGGTTTTAGCATCAACAAGCTGATATCAACGACCGGCCAGCCGGGGCCCGCCGTTAAACTGGATGGTGCAGGTTTTACCGTTTATCGAGTGTCCGATCTGAGCCGTGCCGGACAGTTTACCCAAAACCCGGACGGCAGCTATCAGGTGCAGAGCATCCTCGACGCATACCGTGCGGATAGTTACGATCAGGACACCCCCAAGTATGACTTCAGCGGCGAAAGCAATGCCATCGCCATGATGTATGAGGGCAATCAGGCGGCAGTGGACAGCTACAACCGCAGCTTGACAACCAGCGCCGACAATGCCAATGGCAGCGGTGCAGGCTGGCAGCCCACAGGCAAGCCCAATGAATACCAACTCGGAGAAGTGTTCACAAATGAGGAAGGTATCCTCCGCGTGGACGGCCTTGCCTACGGACAGTATTTAGTGGTCGAGACGACCGTGCCAAAGGATGTCTTTCAGGCCGCGCCTTTTATGGTAACAGTTAATGCCAGCGCCCCGCAAAGCGTGTTCTGTACCCCGCAGGGTAGCACAACCGTTCCGTCCGGCAACTATATGACCTACAATATTCTGGACGAGGAACTTGAAGGATATTTGCAGCTCATCAAGATCGACGCCGAAACCGGAAAAGCTGTGAAGCTGGCAAAGACTGCGTTTTCCATTTATCGCATCTGTGAGGATGGCAGCCTTGAGATCGTGGAAATGAACGATCCGGCCAGCGGCAATGCGACCGTCAAAACCAGCGTGTTCTACACAGACGCGGACGGCCTTTTGAAAACACCCGAAAAGCTGCCTTTAGGACGCTACCGCGTAGTCGAGGTACAGGGACCGGAGGGCTACTTCAATGATGAGAGCTACTATGTGGATTTCGAGATTACTTCCGAGCGTATCTACGAGGTGATCGGCAGCAGCGCAGACGGGATGGACGACTACATTGTCACCGAGCGGTATGTGAACCGTGAGACGCTGGGCCAGTTGACGATCCGAAAAGAGGGCGAGGTGCTGGCCGGCTGGAAAGACGGGCAGTTTATCTATGAAAAAGACACGCTGTCCGGGGCGGTTTACGAAATCCGCGCGCATGGCGATGTTTTTACCGGCGACCATCAGATGGACGCAAATGGCAATCGCACCCTCTGGTACGCGGACGGCGACCTTGTGGCGACCGTTACCACCGGCTCGGATGGACAAATTGACAAAACCGAGTTTGCTCCGACACGCACACCAGCAACATACAATTTCCTTACCATAAGCCACAACGGTGCGAAAGGAGAAGTGACAATCACGCTGCCGCTGGGCAGCTATGACATCATCGAGGTGAAAGCCCCCTACGGTTACACGCTGACTGGCGACAGCTACACCGTGACATTCGGTTGGGACAGCCAAAAGAACGACCTCGTGCTTGCGAAAACCATCGTCAGCCATACAGATGGCAAAGACAAAGAAACCGCATACAGGATCGTCAATGTCGAGGACGTCGACGACAGGCAACTCAACGGCCAGAAGCTGATCTATGAAAATAAGCGGGAAAAAGCGAAAGTTGGCGTCTATAAAGTGGACGAGGAAACCGGGGCATATCTTGCGGGCGCGGTATTTGCGCTGTATACGGTGGATGATATTTACGACGCTTATGGTAATCTCGTTCTGTCGGCCGGTGAGCTTATTGCCACCAGCCCCAAAACGACGGTGGACGGTTACACCTGTTTCGACGCGGACATTCCCATCCGGGGCGAGCAGTACGGGGCCAGCGAGGACAAGGATGCCAGCACCAACAGCGGGAACTATTTTGTGCAGGAAATCACCGCGCCTGCCGGATATTTCCTCCATAACGAGAAAATGCCTGTCACGTTCACCTATGATGGGCAGGCTGTTATGGTGCTGGACAATACCTGTCCAGATAAGCCCACCGAAATGTGGATAAGCAAACGGGCGTTGACCGGTAGCGAAGAATTACCGGGGGCGAGGCTCCAGATTGTAGACAAAAGAGGCGACATTGTACGCGAGTGGATCAGCAGTGAGATTCCACAGCGGATCACCGGTCTACACACGGATGAGGAATATACCCTTGTGGAGCAAACCGCGCCGAACGGTTATGCCATCGCAGAAAGCATTCGTTTTAAGCTGGTGCAAAAGATAGATGAAAACAGCGCCCTGCTGAGCGAGGTGGAAGTCTATGTCTGCACCGGCAAGGACTGGATTGTTTTTGATCACTGGGAACTTGTCGAGGACTGTACTGTGATCATGCGCGACGCCCCAGAACAGCCCAAAGAGCCGGATGCTTTTGTTCCCCCGCAGCTGGCTCTGCCCATCCCCAAGACCGGCGATCTGCCGTGGCTGTCTGCTATGCTGGCCGTGACCGGCACTTTATGCGTCTTGACCTATGCGCTCTGGACGCTTTTCTCACACCACAAAAAGAACGAAGAAGATACCATAGGCGGTACCGAGAATAAGGAGCCTTAATGTATAATTTCCATAAAAGTTTTTGCAAAGGTTTCCTTATCGGAACAACCTGTATCTGCGCATTGGCGATAGTCTGGCTGCTCCTTTTTAGACCTTGCCGTACACGGAATGAAGCACAGCGCTTAAAAGACACATATGCACAGGATGGCCCCGGAGCAAATAACTCCGGGGCCTTTTCTGTTCCTGATGAATGGCCGCAGGCTGCCCTTGATCTTACAGCATTGCAAATGTGCTACCCGGATATAAAGGCGTGGCTCACGATTCCCGGCACTGTGGTGGATTACCCCGTCCTGCAAAGCAGCCCGAAAAATCCTGAATACTACCTCCGGCGCAATTATCGTAGCGAATACCGCATGGCGGGCAGCCTGTTCTTTCAAGCCGATTGCACTTTTGACAGCCGCTGCCTTGTGATCTATGGCCACAACATGAGTGACGGCACAATGCTCGGATGCTTGCCAAATTATCTGGATACAGATTACTGCCGGGAACACGGCAGGATTACTCTTGAAACCCCAGACGGCATCTCAGAATACAGTGTTGCGGCAGTATTGGAAACGGACGTCAGCCGCGTACCGTTCAACCGCACAGCCTTTGCGGATGACGCGGATTTTCTGGCCTTTGCGCAAAGCCTGCTGGATGTAGCAACCGTAAAAACCGGCGTCCCCATCACCGTCGACAGCAAGCTCCTCGTCCTCGTCACCTGTTCGTATTCGTGGCCAGACGCACGATATGTAATTGTGGCCGTACAAAATATTACAGAAAGATGTGGTGCAAATTGCTTGTATTGAGGCCAATCACTCTGCGGGAGGCGAATGCCTTTGTTGCGCAGTATCATCGCCATCATGTGCCTGTCACAGGATGCCGGTTTGCCATTGGTGCGTCAGACGGCGAGAAATTGGTTGGCGTAGCCATAGCAGGCCGTCCGGTATCCCGCTATTTGGATGATGGCTATACGCTGGAGGTCACGCGGCTTTGTACGGATGGTACAAAAAACGCTTGCAGCATTTTGTACGCCGCAGTTTGGCGTGCGGCGCGGGCGATGGGATACCAAAAGGCAATCACCTATATTCTCGAATCCGAAAGCGGCGTCAGCCTGCGCGCAGCGGGCTGGCAATGCAAGGGCCGGGCCGGAGGCTTGCAATGGACGGGTAAGCGAAAACCGGCCCGAAATCAATACCCGTCAGAAATGAAGCTGCGGTATGAAAAGAAGATTGCAACGCACAAAAGTTGAGCGGCGCGCAGGAGATTTTTCAGCCCGTCCGGTTGTACTGTGCCGCGCACAGTACAAGCAAGCACGACAAAGTGACGCCCACTTTGTCAGCTTGTTAGGGACGAAGCCCCTAAAACCCCATTTGAGGAGTGATCTATGGCAATCAGAAAAAGAAATATCCGCATCAGTGTCCGATTGAACCGGCAGGAGCATCGGATGCTGAAAGAAAAATGTCGCCAGACCGGCCTGACGATTGAAGGGCTGGTACGCAACCTGATCGACGGCTGCGAGATCAGGCCACGCCCGCCCGACAGCTACAAAGACCTCGCACGTGAAATCGCGGCGGTCGGCAACAATCTGAACCAAATCGCGCATACGGCGAACAGCACGGGATATGTCTCCCACGCTCAGATGGAACAGGTTGTGCTCATCATGTCCCGGATATGGAAACTTGTGCAGGAGCGGATATAGAAATGGCATACACCAAAATCAAAGCGGTAAAGAATCATCTGGCGCGATGCTTGGATTACACGGCCAATCCCGCAAAAACAGAGTCTGGAGTGGATTTGCACAATGCTCTGTCCTATGCGCAGAACGGTTATAAGACAGAGCATCAGCTTTTTGTAACCGGCTTTAACTGTGATCCGGCCAATGCCTGTGAGGTGATGCTGCGGTCAAAAAGGATATGGGGGAAGGATGGGGAGAGCCATGTGCTGGCCTATCATATGATTCAATCCTTTGCGCCCGGCGAGGTGACGCCACAGCAGGCACACGAAATCGGCTGCGAGTTTGCGCGCCGCTCCTTTGCAAATCAATACGAGGTAACAGTCAGCACGCACCTCGACAGGGGCCATTTGCACAATCACATCGTGTTCAATTCCGTTTCCTTTGTGGACGGCCGGATGTTCCGCAATGATTTCAAAGGATACTTTCAAGGCATTCGTGCGGTATCCGACAAGCTGTGTCTGGAGCGAGGGCTGTCTGTCATAGAGCCGAAGCAAAAGGGCAAGGCATATGTGGAGCAATGGGCGGAAAGAGAGGGTGCGCCGACCGTCCGTGCCACATTCCGCGCGGATGTGGACAAAGCGCTGGCGCGGGCAGTGAGCTGGGAAACCTTTGTGGCGGGGTTGCGGCGAATGGGCTATACCGTCAAAGCTGGCCCCAATGTCAAATATGCTGCCATCAAGCACAAGGACGGTAACCGGAATATCCGGTTCAAATCGCTGGGAGAGGGTTATGATGAAGCGTCCATCCGCGAGCTGCTTACCCGCCGCGCACGGGGCGAGGAGGTGAATTTGCCCGGCGCGGCGCACAGCGGTTTACCAGAACATTCCGAAAAGCGGCAGGAGCTGGAAAAGGCATGGAAGGCAGGACAGCGGTTTCGCCGTGGGCGACTGCGCGGTACGCTGCTCATTCTTCCCCGCCAGAAAATCACGGGCTTCATGGCGCTCTATTACCGGTATATCTATCTGCTCAAACGTACAAAGCAGCGGCGCACCTCGCGCCGCTGTTACTTTTTGCTCAGCGAGGATTTCCAGAAATTCGACCGCTATATTTCCCAGCTTCAATATGTATGGGAGCATCATATCCAGACACAGGAGGATCTGGATGCGGCAAAAGCGGCGGCGGAATCGGAGCGGGACGCCCTGACGGAGCAGAGAAAACGGCTTTACCGGGAAAGGAATATCGCAAAAAAGGCCGGTAACGAACCTGACACAACAGCGCTCTCCGCCGAGATCGCCGCATTGTCCGCTCAAATCCGCACCCGCCGCAGGGAGGTGATGATTTGCGGCTGGATTGTGGAGGACGCGGTACGGTTGCGTCGGCGACTGGCCGACGCTGAACGCATAGAGCGACAGGGACAAGAACAACAGCAGGAAAAATCGAAAAGAAAAGTATGGAGGAGGAATGAGAGATGAACAGTGGCGGCGAGGCAGCCGACCAGATGGTGCGCGAGGGAATCCAGATTACCGAGGCGGCAGTCAAGCTGAGCGCACTCGGCGCAAAAAATTTGGCGGCCATCGCACTGGCGCTCGCAAGGGACAACCCGAAGGTGCGCGGGCGCACACGGCTGAACCGTCTTTTGCGGGACGGCAAGGAGTTAAAAGTGTTCCAGATCAAGGCGGGCGATCTGGCCGAGTTCAAGCGGCAGGCAAAGCACTACGGCGTGCTGTTTTCGGCCATCCGGGACAAATCGAGCGGCGGCGAGCTGATCGACATTCTGGCCCGCGCGGAAGATGTGTCCAAGCTCAACCGCATTTTCGAACGCATGGGCTACCCGGTGCCAGAGAAAAAGGTGGTTGAACGAAAAAAAGAGCCGGCCCGCCGTCCGTCCGAAAACAACTCGACGACGCGCGGGCATGGTGCGAGGGAAACGGGCCGGGTACTTTCTGACACAGCCGGGCAGCGGCTTGCGCCCAGCGCCGAAAAGCCGTCCGTCCGTGCGGCGCTCCATCGTTTGAAGAACGAGGCGGCGAAGCGGGCAATGACATTTGCAGAAAAAGAAATAGCAATGGAAACAGAGAGGGAGGCGCGATAAATGGCCGAAATTTCCAAAGAAGAATGGCGCGACGCAAAAGAGGCCGAGCGCAAACAGCTTGTAGAGCGGCAGCAGGCGGCCATCGAAAAGGCGCTTTCCAGCGGCGAAGCGCTGGCGCAGTACCTCGCCGGGCGCGGGCGGCTCGGCTCGCGGTATTCGAGCGGCAATGCCGCCCTGATCCTCGACCAGAATCCGAGAGTGCGCGTTGTGAAATCGCTGGAGGAGTGGAGCAACACTGGGCGGCGCGTCGGGCGCGGGGAGCGCGGCATCCAGATCATCGGGCGCGAAAACGGCTACTGGCGGGTGCTGCGTGTCTTTGAATTGAGCCAGACCTATGGCGCACGGCCTTACAAAATCCCCTGCCTTGCAAACGCGCCGGAAAAGCTGGAGGCTGCGCTGGATACGCTGGGGGCTTTTTCGCCGGTGCAGATTACAGCGGTCGAGCAGGCGGAAGCGCCCGCCTGTTTCGACCCGCAGTCAAACGAAATCCGCATCAGTGCGGCGGCTGCGCCGGAAGAACTGTTTAGCGCACTCGCCGCTGAGGTCGTGAAAGCACATGTTACGCTTACGGAGGAAACTGCCCAGCCGTCCCCGGTTGCCGAGCTGTATGGACAATGCGCCGCCGTGGAGCTGTGCGGGCGGTTTGGGCTGGGCATCCCGCAAGGGGCGGCGCAGAGGCTGGAAGTCCTGCGTATCCATTTTGCCAAGGACGAGGAGCGAGCCATGCTGGACGAGATCGGGGAGTTTGCGCGTTCGCTGGGAAGTGAGATCGAAAAGGAGATTTTTCCACCTGAACGCGGGCGTGTGCCGATGGAAATGACCGTCCGGAGCGAGCGGTGAAGCGGCCCGGCCGCAATACCGAGGCTGCGCTTTGGGCAGCGCTGATACCGCCGGTGCTCTGGCTTGCGGCAGCACTGGCACAGGCAATTGATAGGGGCGGCGGGCTTGCAGGGCTCGTCGCCCATCTCTCTGTCCTGATGGCCTCTCCCCTCTCGCTGCGCTGGAGCGCGAGCACCGGGAAATTCCTGCTGCTGGCAGTGGTCTGCTATCCGCTGGCGGTGTTCTGCTATCTCGATGAAAAATCCCGGCAGCGTCCCGGCGCGGAGTATGGAACCGCCCGCTGGGGCAGCGCATTTGCGCTCAATCGGAAATACCGTGACCGCAGGCATCCGTCCGAAAACTATGTCTTTACCTCCCATGTACAGATGGGAATGGACAGCTTCCGCCACAAGCACAATCTCAATGTGGTGGTGATCGGCGGCAGCGGCGCGGGCAAAACGCGCTTCTATGTGAAGCCGAACCTGATGCAGTGCGCCGAAAACTGCTCGTACATCATCCTCGACAGCAAGGGCGAGATTTTGCGCAGCGTGGGCGGCCTGTTTGAGCGGATGGGTATTACGGTTACGGTCGTGGACCTTGTGCATTTCAAAGGCCACTACAACCCGATGGCCTACCTCGAAACGGATGAGGACGCAATCAAACTGGCGCACGCGCTGGTGCATAACACAAAACCAAAGGATGCGCCTGCGAGCGGGGATAAGTTCTGGGATGACAGCTCCATGATGCTGATCTCGGCGTTGATCCTGTATCTGATGTACGAAGCCCCGGCAGAGGAGCAGAACTTTGCCATGCTGATGTACATGATCCTGAACTGCCAGCTCACCGAGGGCGAGGCGGGGCCAAACCCGTTAGAGCTGCTATTTGAGGAGCTGGAAGGGCAAGCCCCCGACCATCCCGCCGTACTGCAATTCCACTCGTTCAAGTTAGGCAGCACCAAAACACTGCAATCGGTGCTGATCTCGGCGGCGGCCAACCTCTATATGTTCAACACCCGCCGTTTTGCCGAAATGACGAGCCGTGATGAAACGTTTCTGCCGCAACTCGGCACCGAGCGCCGCGCAATCTTCTGTGTGATTCCTGACCACGACCAGACCTACAACTTTCTGATTACCATCTTGTACACGCAGATTTTTGACCAGCTTTTCCGGCTGGCGGATTCGCAGCCCGATTACCACGGTGCGCTGCCTATGCACGTCCGCTGTATGATGGATGAGTTCGCGAACGTTGCTCTGCCGAAAAACTTTCAGAATATTTTGTCGGTTTGCCGCAGCCGGAATATTAGCTGTGACATCATCCTGCAAAACATTGCCCAGATCAAAAAGCTGTTCAAAGATGATTGGGAGGGACTTTTGGGCAACTGCGACACCATGCTTTACCTCGGGGGCAATGAGTTCGGGACATTTGAATATCTCTCGAAAATTCTCGGCAAGGAAACTGAGCGCACGACTTCGCAGAGCATTGGGAAAGGCAGCCGCGGCTCGTCGAGCGAGAGCCGCCAGTCGGCAGGCCGCGAGCTGTTGACGCCTGATGAAGTACGCCGTATTGAAAGAGGCGACGCGCTGCTGTTGATGAGCAGCGAAAACCCCGTGATCGACAAAAAGTACGACATCCTGAAGCACCCAAATACCCGTTTCACACCTGACGGCGGCGGGAAACCGTATGTCATGCCCCATGACTATATGGGCGACGCGGCCACTCTGCCCGCCGCGGAAATCGAAACGCTGGAGCCGGACAAGGTTCCGGCGGAAACCCTACAGCACTATGAATGGATCGAATTGGAGGAAATCAATGAAGAAGATGAAAAGAAATGAACTGACCCGGAAAAACCGCGCCACCATTGAGGACGCGCCTGTGCCGCTTGGCCGGACAAAGAAAATCAAACGGGCGTATCTGACGATGGCATCGTCGCTGGCAATGGCGTTTGTGCTGGCCCACCCGGCTTTTGCAGCCGCAGGCGACCCGCTGGCCGCGATCAATAACCTATCCGATTTTGTATTTTCGGCCATTAAGGCCATCGGTGCGATTTTGCTCGGCTTTGGTATCGTGCAGATCGGCCTTGCCCTTAAAGGCCATGATGCCAGCCAGCGCGCGCAGGGCTTTATGACCTTTTTCGGCGGTGTGGTAATCTACTTTGCAAAGGACATTCTGGATATGATCGTGTGACCGCGCCGCAGCAAAATATAGCCGCCGCATGGGACGTGTGGAAAAGCCCATGCGGCGGCGGGGAGGTGAAGAAAAAACTTGAATCAGAATTGGATCGTGGAAAATATCCTCAATGCCTTCGCCACATGGAACGAAAAGCTGGCCGAACTTTGGACGCTTGTTACGATGTCCCCGGATGCTTTCAAGGGCGGCGCGGTCTGGGCCGTGATGCAAAATATCCACGGCGGCCTGCTCGCCGTGGGCTATGGGCTGCTGATCCTGTTCTTTGCGATGTCGCTTTTCAGAAATACGGCCAATTTCCATGAGTTAAAGCGCCCCGAAGCGGCCATTGGCTATCTTGTGCGGTTTGTGGCGGCAAAGGCGGCGGTGACGTATGGCATGGAGATCATGCTGAAGCTGTTTGAGGTGTGCAACGGCATTGTATTGCAAGCGGCAGCCGGAATGGGCGGCATCTCCCATGCAATGGTCTA
>CANRZX010000099.1 GCA_947644575.1 uncultured Clostridia bacterium
CCGGCGTGTCCGCCGCCCAGCGGCATAATATATCAAGCGCCGTGTGAAAGCGCGCGGCGTCCCCTGTGTGCGTTTTCGCCGTAGCGCAGAAAACGCGCGTCAGCAGACGCACGGCTTCGCCGTTCCACACGCCGTCCAAATGGACACGGCACAGCCCGTTTCCAATCGGCTCAACGACACCGGGAATACATTCCTCCGGCGCGTCTTTTACCGTTTCCTCTCTGAATTCGGGCGGCTCGGTCCGCGCCAATTCCTCCCGCAAAAAGCGCTCCGCGCTTTTGGGCGCAGGCGCGAGATGACCGCAACCAAATTCCCGCTGATATAAAAGCTTATAAAAATCCTGTGGCTGCGCCTGCGGATATTGCCGCAAGTGCTCATCCAGAAGAAGGGTCAATTCCTGTTCCATATCGATACCTCATTTTTCCGGCGGGGCGTCCCAAACGATTGATTTTTGGGTAAAAACCGCAATATTAGCTTTTCACTTCATCCGTCAGCTTCTCCGACACCTTTTCTCAAAGGGAAGGTGAAGAGGGTAATACTCTAAGGAAAAATTGCTATACCGGTATATTTTGCACACCTACAAAGCCTTGGCTGCCGGAAAATCGGCTTTGACGCTTTTCGAATTGAGGAGCTTTACTTTTTAATCCAGCTTTCGTCCGAGGGATTGTCTCGAAAAGCGATCAGCCGCACAATGTCGCCGTCGGAAATATAGCCCTCCGTCGCCGCCATCTGCGCGATCCTATCAAAATCCGTCAGACTCACGTTCCGGACCTTTGCCGCGGCGAGGCGGTCCAGCCCCTTCCGCATTCCATAGGTGAAAATGCTGGCAATTCCTAATACCTCCGCTCCGGCCTCGCGCAGAGCCTCGACAACCTCGATCACACTTCCGCCGGTAGAGATCAAGTCCTCGACGACAACCACCTTCTGTCCCTTTTCCATGCGGCCCTCAATCTGGTTCCGCCGGCCGTGATCCTTTTGCCCGGAGCGCACATAGCCCATCGGCAGACCCATTAGATAGCCTGTGATCGCCGCGTGTGCGATGCCCGCGGTAGCGGTTCCCATCAGCGCCTGAGCCTCCGGGTATTCGCGCCTGATCGTTTCCGCCAGGGCGTTTTCCACCTCGCGCCGCGCGTCCGGATCCGTCAGGATCAGCCGGTTGTCGCAGTAAACGGGGCTCTTGATCCCGCTGGCCCAGATAAACGGTTCCTCCGGCCGGAAAAACACCGCGCGGATCCGGAGCAGTTCCTGAGCGATCCGTTTGGAAATCATCTGCGGATTCATTGCAATCACCTTTCCTATCAATTCGGGCAACGGAGCTTGTGTCTCCGGCGGCCTCTTTTCTCTGGCGCTCAGCCCACGAATTCCGCCACGCAGCGGCGATACGCAGCCACCGGATCCGCCGCCTGCAAAATAGGCCGCCCCACGACGATATAATCGCTGCCCAGCTCCTTCGCGCGCGCCGGCGTGGTGACGCGCACCTGATCGCCCACATCCCCATCGGCAAAGCGGACGCCGGGCGTCACGGTCAAGAACGCGGCCCCGCACGCGCCGTGAACCTTTCCCGCCTCCAGCGGCGAACAGACGACGCCGTCCAATCCGGCCTCGGCCGCGCATTTAGCGTAGTGCATCACAACCTGATCCAGCGGCTTCTCGATCAGCAGATCAGCCTCCATCCGCTCCTGGCTGGTAGAGGTCAGCTGCGTGACGGCAATCAGCAGCGGGCGCGTGCCATCCGGCCGCGTCAGCCCTTCCATCGCGGCCTCCATCATCGCCTTGGTTCCGGCCGCGTGCAGATTCACCATATCAATATCCAGCCCGGAAAGACACGCCATCGACCGTTTGACCGTGTTGGGGATGTCGTGCAGCTTCAAATCTAAAAAGACCTTATGTCCCCGTTCCTTCAGCTCCCGGACAATGGCCGGCCCCTGCGAAAAATACAGCTCCATACCGACCTTGACAAAGGGCTTCTCCACGGTGAAGCTGTCAAGAAAGGCCATCGCCTTCTCGCGGCTCTCCACGTCCAGCGCAACGATCACGTCCTTACCCATGATGGGCACCTCCTATGATTTTCCTCAGTTCGCGTATCCCGTATTCTTCCATCACGCGCGGCAGCTCGGCAATGGTGCCTCAGCAAGCCCTCGGCGACCCAGTCGCAGACCGAAATGGGCCGCCGCGGGAAAAAGCCCGCCACTTGGATATTGACAAACCGTCCCGGCGCGGTGACACAGGGGGCATCTCCGGAAAGCCACATCTCCCACACGCTGTCCATCAGGGCCCGGCGCGTTTGAAGCGTATAGATTCCTTGTTTCATCCGGGCGCCCTCTTACACGCGGTCATATTTCTTGTCGTCCAAGAGGCCCTCGCTCTTGGCCACACAAATGCTTGTCACCGCATCGCCTACCACGTTCAGCGCCGTCACGAGCATCTCTATCGGACGGTTGATGGCGAGAATCAGCGAGTAAGCCAGCAGCGCGCCCTCATTGACAAAGCCTACTCCGGACAGGATTGTGAACAGCACGATTGCGCCGGCGCCCGGCGCGGCAGGCGTGCCCGCCGAGGCGATCAGCGCCAGAAGCGCGATCACGATCAGCTGCGGCAGGCTGACGGAATATCCCGCACAGCCCGCGATGAACACCGTGGCAATCACCTGCATAATGGCGGTGCCGTTCATATTGATCGTCATGCCGAGCGGCAAGACAAACGAGGAAATGGTATCGTCGACGCCTAAATCCTCGGTGCAGGTCTTATAGTTCAGCGGCAGCGCCGCGGCGCTCGAGGAGGTGGAGAACCCAAACACCGCCACCTTGCCGATTTTTTTCAGAAAGGTGAGCGGGTTTTTCCGCGCGCCCACGGCCACGATCAGCGGATAGCCCACGATCAGATAGAGCAGCAGCAGAACCACCGCGGCTATCACATAGGTAAGGGCAGGCTTCAAATAGTCGATGCCGTAGGTGGCGAAGGTGCGCGTCAGCAGCACGAAGATCGCGAAGGGGCCGAATTTATTGACCACATAGTTCAGGAAAACCACCACCACATCGTTGAGCTCCTGAATCAGTTTGCGCAGCGTAGCGGTTTTTTCCGCGCCCAGTGCGTTCATGGACAGGCCCAGGCATACCGCGAGGAACACAATCGCCAGTACGGCCGTATTGCTGCCGAACGCTGTGGCGATGTTGGCCGGCACCATGTTCAAGATCACGTTCATCGGGTTGGAACCAGTCGACCCGGCGCTGCCTGTCAGCCCCTCGATCTGCGCGCTGAACAGCCCGGCGTTAAAGAGCACACTGCCCACGGCACAGGCCAAAACCAGCGCAAAAAAAGAACAGATCAGAAACCAGAGCAGGGTTTTGGCGGAAATGCGCCCTAACGTTCTGGTGTCTGAGATCTGTCCGATCGCCAATGTAATGGAGGTGAATACCATCGGTACAATAATAAGCTGAAGAGCACGGATAAATAGCTGACCGATCAAATAGAAAATGCCGAGCGCCTGTTCCGCGCCCTGCGCGGTAATGTCCTGGAAAAGGAAATCATTGACGATCTTCCACGCCGCCTCTTTTCCGGAGCCCATAAGAGACTCTCTCGCAAACAGCAGCAACAACCCAACCGCAAGGCCGCAGACAAGAGAGATTCCCATTTTTTTCGCCAAGGAAGGCGACGACCCGTTTTTTTGCTTTCCCATAAAAGCATCCTCCTTCTTTTGTTTAAATGTCCCTCGATACGTCCAATTATGCCCAAACTTTTAATAATATACCATAATGGATCGGATTTGTATACCCCCAATCCAAAAATTTTTGACATTTTTGAGAGGCCGTGTTTTCTTAATAATTTAATGCGGCGCAGGCCGCGCGTCCGCTCTCCCCGCGGGCCCATTCAAAATACGCGGACACACCCGCACGGCAAGGGCTCGGCGGCCTGCCGCCGAGTGATTTCGATTGCGTTTTTCGGGAAAATATGGTATTCTATTCCCAGCCGGTTTCCTGTGCATGGGAAAGGCGGCGACCGATATTCCATAAAACCGCAGCGCGATCCAAAAGAGGGGGATGTTTTAATGAGCGATTTTATTTTGAGCTGCTGCTCAACCGCGGATCTTTCGCGGGAGCATTTTGAACGCAGGGACATTCGTGATATGTGCTTACACTATTCACTCGACGGGAAGGCGTACCCGGATGATTTGGGGGAATCGGTCCCCTTTGATCAATTCTATCAGGCGATGACAAACGGCGCCGAGACGCAGACCTCACAGGTCAACGCGGAGGAATATATCGCCTATTTCACGCCTTTTTTGGAGCAGGGAAAGGATGTGCTGCACCTGACGCTGTCGTCGGGCATCTCCGGCTCCTATAATTCCGCGAACGTGGCGCGCGAGGAGCTGGCGGAAAAATATCCCGACCGCAAAATTTATATCGTCGATTCGCTGGGCGCGTCCTCTGGCTATGGCCTGCTGATGGATCGGCTGGCCGACCTGAGAGACGAGGGGAAAAGCATCGACGCGGTACGCGATTGGGCGCTGGAAAATCGCCTGCGGGCACAGCACTGGTTCTTTTCGACCGATCTTACCTTTTATATTAAAGGCGGCCGCGTTTCCAAGGTGTCCGGCTGGTTCGGCACAGTGCTGAACATCTGCCCTCTGCTCAACGTGAACAACGAGGGTAAGCTGATCCCGCGCTCAAAGCTGCGCGGGAAAAAGGCCGTAATCAGAGAAATTGTCTCGCGCATGGAGCAGTTTGCCGAAAATCGGGCGGAGTACAGCGGCAAATGCTTTATTTCCCATTCGGCATGCTATGAGGATGCCCTCGCAGTAGCCGACCTGGTAGAGGAGAAGTTCCCACGCCTGAACGGCAGGGTGCTGATCAACAGCATCGGCACAACAATCGGCAGCCATACTGGGCCGGGCACAGTAGCCCTTTTCTTCTGGGGCGACGAGCGCACGGAATAATTCCGCCGTGAGATGTCACAAGAATTCTTCTGCTTTTTTGTTCATTCTCCACATTGATATTTTGCGGCAAATCCCGTATGCTGAAAGCGAGAACGCCGCAATGGCGCAATGAAACGGAGGAAAGGACAATGGCGGAAACCTTCATCGAATCCTTTGACGGAACCAAGCTTTTTTTGAACAAGGAGGTAACGGAGACCAGCCGCGCGGTCTGCGTGATTGTACACGGCTTGTGCGAGCATCAGGGCCGTTATGACTATGTGGCGGAAAAGATGCACGAGGCCAGCTTCGGCACATATCGCTTCGATCATCGCGGGCACGGCCGCTCGGAGGGGGAGCGCACCTATTACGACGGCTTTGAGCAGATGCTCGGCGACGTAAACACGATTGTCGACCTTGCCATTCGGGAAAATCCGGAATTGCCCGTGTTCCTGCTGGGGCACAGTATGGGCGGCTTTGCCGTGGCGCTGTACGGCACGAAATATCCCGACAAAAAGCTGCGCGGGATCGTGACAAGCGGCGCGCTGACAAAGGATAACGGCGGGCTGATTACCAGCGTGCCGAAGGGGCTCGATCCGCATACCAAGCTGCCGAACGAGCTGGGCGCAGGGGTTTGTTCGGTTCCCGAGGTCGTGGATTGGTATGGGAAGGATCCCTTCAACACCAAAACCTTTACGACAGGGCTTTGCTACGCGCTGTGCGCGGGCCTTGAATGGTTCAGGGACGCGGTGAAGGATTTTTCTTATCCTGTTCTGATGCTGCATGGGGAAAAAGACGGCCTTGTCAGTGTACAGGACACTTTCGACTTTTTTGCCAGCGTTTCCTCGGCGGATAAACAAATGAAAATCTACGGTGGCCTATTCCATGAAATTCTCAACGAGTATTGCCGCGACGAGGTGATCTCGAACGCGCTGCGCTGGATGCGCCGCCGCTTAGGATAAGTGCGTTTTTCTTTGAAGGTTTGACCTCTTCATTTTCCCCTCGAGGGAGAGCCGTAGGCCATGACGACGTTGAATGGGGGGGGGGGGCAATCCCCATAGAAGAAGCTTTATTTTTTAGCCAAAATTTATCCTCTTAGCCTTCCCCCTCGGGGGAAGGTGTCGCGGCGGAACGCCGTGACGGATGAGGGGAAGCTTTTGTACACACAATTTTATTATTACAAAACAGAACCTCTTCACTTCTCTTCGGGGAGAAGATGAAGAGGTTCTGTTTTCATTATCAAATCACCGCTTCTGCGCAGAGCGCGGTTCCACAGGCAGCCGCGCGGCCCGGATATAATACGACGCCGCGAGCAATGCCGCCGCGCCGGCCCATGCGCTCACCTCGGCATAGAAAATGCCCTCCTGCCCGAGGAAAAGGGGCAGGAGCAGGGCGGCGCCGACGCGCATGGCCAGCTCCATAAAGCCGGAGGCCATCGGGATCACCGTATCGCCGAGGCCCATCAGCGCCGAGCGGTAAATGTGCAGCATATAAAGGACGGGCAGAGCGACGCTCATGATCGACAGGTAGTGATACGCAATCTGCATGGAGCGCTCCGCCTCCTGCGGCGCACCGGAAATGAACAGGCCCAGAAGAAGCCTGCCGAAAAGCAGCATCGCGCCCGCGATCCCCACAGAGGTGAGCAGAGCGACGCGCACCGCGGCGCGCATTCCCCGCTTGATGCGCCGGACAAAGCCTCCGCCGAGGTTCTGCCCCACAAAGGAGGTAACCGCGTAGCCGTAGGAGGTGGCGGCAATCTCCAAAAGCCCGTACAGCTTGTTCGTCGCGGTAAACCCGGCGATGAAGAGCATCCCGTAACGATTCACCACCGACTGCACCACCATGCCGCCTACGGAAATAATCGCGTTTTGCAGGGCAACCGGCGCGCCCAACCGCATCAGGGTAGCGGAAATGCCGGGCTCCGGCCTGAAATCGGAGCGTTCGAGCCCGAGCACACTGATCTGCCGCACATTCAGATAGCAGTAGACCATGGAGACGGCCTGCGCGATGACGGTGGCCACCGCCGCTCCGGCGATGCCCCAATGAAAGCCCACCACAAACAGCAGGTCCAGAGCGATGTTCACCAGCGCGGCGATTACGATCGCGTACAGCGGCGTCCGGCTGTCGCCCATCGAGCGCAGAATGGATGCCAGCAGGTTATAGGCTGCCACCACGGGGATGCCGCCGAAAATGATCCGCAGATAAAGCGTGGAATCCCCCATGATGTCGCCCGGCGTATTTAACAGCTTCAATACCGGCAAAAGGACGCATTGGCTTACCGCCAGCAGCGCGACGGCCGCGCCGCCGCACAGCACCACCGATACGCCGACGGTCTGGGACAGCTTTCGGTATTCCTTCGCGCCGAAATGCTGGGCCATCAGGATGGAAAAGCCCTGCCCGAGCCCCTGCACCACGCTCAGCACCAGCCAGTTCAGCCAATCCGCCGCGCCCAGCGCGGCCAGGGCCTTTACGCCTACGAACTGCCCCACGATCGCCGTATCGATCACGGTATACAATTGCTGGAATACGTTTCCCACCATCAGCGGCAGCGCGAAGGACACGAGCAGCCTCGTGGGCTCGCCCTCCGTCATATTCCGAATTCGCTGCTGAGACATGGCTCCCTCCTCAAAAATCAAACGGCGCGCCGTCCCGCCTTATCCGAACTGGCTCGCGTACAGCCTGTAATAGAATCCCTTTTGCGCCATCAGCGTTTCATGCGTACCCTGCTCCACGACGTCGCCGTGATCCACCACGAGGATATGGTCGGCGTTTTGGATGGTGGAGAGCCTGTGGGCGATGACAAAGCAGGTTTTGCCCGCCATCAGGCTGCGGATGGCCTTCTGCACCTGCCGCTCGGTGTTGGTGTCCACGTTGGAGGTGGCCTCGTCCAAAATCAGCATGTGCGTATCGTACAGCATAGCCCGCGCAATCGTGAGCAGCTGCTTCTGCCCCTTGGAGATATTCCCGCCGTCCTCGCTGATGACCGTGTTGTATCCCTTGGGCAGGCGCATGATGTAGCTGTGGATGCGGGCGGCCTTGGCGGCGCGCACCACCTCGTCCATCGTGGCGTCCTCCTTGCCGTAGGCGATGTTTTCAAAAATTGTTCCCCGGAAGACCCATGTATCCTGAAGCACCATCGCGTAGCTGCGGCGCAGGGATGCCATCGTATAGGCCCGGCTCTCCGTGCCGTCGACGTAGATGCAGCCCTCGTCGGGGTCGTAAAAGCGCATCAGCAGATTGATGACGGTCGTTTTGCCCGCGCCGGTGGGGCCCACGATGGCGATCGTCCGGCCGGGCTTCGCCTCAAAATTCAGGCGGTGCAGGATGGTCCTGCCCGGCTCATAGCCGAAGCTGACGTCCTGCGCGCGCACATCGCCGCGGCATTCGCACAGCTCGGCCGCGCCGTAAATGTCCCGCGCCTCCTCCGGCTCGTCCAGCAGACGGAACACGCGCTCCGACGCGGCAAGCGCGGAAAAGATTTCGTTGACGATGTTGGAAATCTCGTTGATCGGCCCGGAAAACTTGCGCGAATAGAGCACGAAGGAGGAAATCTGCTCCAACCCGACGACGCCCAAAATATACAGGATCGCGCCGCCCGTGCCGATGGCGGCGAGGCCAAAGTTTGAGATCATGCTGATGGTGGGGCCCATCGTCATGCCGAGGCCGTCTGCGTCGCGGTAGGCCTCGGCGGCGGCGCGGTTGATGCGGCTGAAATCCTCACACACCCGATCCTCCTGCGCATAGGCGAGGATCGTGCGCTGGCCGGTGAACATTTCCTCGGCGAAGCCGTTCATGGCGCCGTAGGCGGCGCTGCGCTTGGCGTAAAGGGGCCGGGTTCTGCGGCCCATGTGCCGCGTGAACAAAACCGAGGCGGGGATGGTGGCCGCCATGCACAGCACAAGGGGCGGCGAGATGGCGCACATCATCAGGAAGCTGCCCGCCACGGTCACCGTACTAGTGACGATCTGGATCACGTCGGTGGAAAGGCTCATGCACACCACGTCTACGTCGTAGCTGACGCGGCTGATGATATCCCCCGCCTGATTGCGGTCGAAATAGCCCACGGGCAGCGCCATCAGCTTGTCAAAAATATCCCGCCGCATATTTTGCGCCACGCGGCAGCCCACCCGCATCATGCCGATGCTCACCAAAAAGCTCATCGCGCTGCCGCCCGCGTAGCAGGCCAGCATCAGCAGGGCGAAGTGTCCCACGGCCGCGAGGTCGACATGGCCGGGCCCCAGACAGTAGCCAGCCTCCACCACGCCGATGGCCCTGCCCGCAAAGCGGGGGCCCAGCAGATTCCCGAGGTTGGCGAGCAGTGTGCAGAGCAAAAACAGCAGCACCCAGCCGCGGTATACAGCCAAATAGCGCAGGATGCGCCGCAGCGCGCCCTTCGCGTCGCGGGGCTTGGCCTTCGCGCCGCCCCGGTCTCCCGGCCCAGGCATACTCCTCGCCTCCTTTCAGAATCGCAGTCTCGTTTGGCCGCGCTACGCCATCTCGCCCATCTGGATCTGATAGGTCTCTCGATAGGCGGGGCAGGCGGCGAGCAGTTCCTCATGCGTACCGTAGCCGACACACGCGCCGTTGTCCATCACAAGGATACGCGTCATGCCCATGACCGAGCTGACGCGCTGCGCGACCATGATGAGCGTGGAATCCGCGTGGTTTTGGAGAATCGCGCGGCGCATGGCGGCGTCGGTCGCGTAATCCAGAGCGGAGGAGCTGTCGTCCAGCACAAGGATCTGAGGGCCGCCGGCAAGCGCGCGGGCCACCAGCAGGCGCTGCTTCTGCCCGCCGGAGAGGTTCGCCCCCTGAATCGCCGCCCGATGCTCCAGCCCATCCGCCAGCGCGTCGATGTACTCGGCGGCCATCGCGTCCCGGACGGCCGCGCGCAGCGCCTCCTCGGAAAGCGCCCGGCCAAAGCCGATATTCTCCCGCAGGGTATCCTGAAACACCATGTCGTTTTGAAAGCAGACGCCGAATTTTTCCCGCAGACGATCCTTTTCATAGGTGCGCACATCCCGGCCGTCCACAAAAACGCCGCCGTCCTCCACGTCGTAAAACCGCATCAGCAGAGAGATGATCGTGCTTTTGCCGCAGCCGGTGGGGCCGATGATGCCAAGGCTTTCGCCGCGCCGCACCGCGAAGCTGATATCCGTGAGCGCCTTTTCCCGCGCCTCGCCCGCAAAGCCGGAGGCGTCGGCAAGCTCCTCCCCATAGCTAAAATTCACATGCTCAAAGCGGATGAATTCATCGCCGGAGGGGGTGCGCGCCTCGCTTTCGGGCAGCACGCGCTGATCGGTTTTTGTTTTCAGCACCTGATCGATGCGGTCGGCGCTCGCTCCGGCCTTGCTCATGGTCATAAAAATACGCGAAAGGCCCATCACGCCCATTGTAATCATATTAAAATAAGTAAGAAACGCGAGAATCACGCCCGGCTCCATCGCGCCGCGGTTCACACGGACCGCGCCGAAGAACACCACCAGCGAGAGCCCGCCGTTCAGGCAAAGCTGCATCAGGGGCGAGGGAATGGCCATCACGGTGCCCGCGGTGATGTCGCCGTCCGCCATCGCTCGGTTAGCCTCGGCAAAGCGCCGTTTTTCGTAATCGGTTTTGGAGAGGGCCTTTACCACGCGGATGCCCGTGATGTTTTCCCGCATGACGCGCACCACCGTGTCCAGCCGCTGCTGCACGCGGGTGTAGAGAGGCAGGCCCCGGGC
>CANRZX010000100.1 GCA_947644575.1 uncultured Clostridia bacterium
CGGCAAATCGGACTGCTTTTTCGCGGCCCCGCTAACAGTAAGAATGACATACGCGGGGCCTTTTTCGAAAAAGCTGATTTCCATTGACCCGCGCCCTGCGGGCGCGAAGGATTTCAAAATAAAAAGGCAATATTTTCTTTATAAAATTTGTCCGTAAAATATCCCAACCCACAGTTACACCTTGATTCGATAAGATAGGAGCGATCTGTATGCAACGCAAAAGCGGCTTGTTGACCTTTCTCTGCGCGTTCGTCCCCGGCATGGGACAAATGTATATGGGCTATATGAAGCGCGGGCTTTCCATCATGCTTGTGTTCGGCGCGGTGATCTTCGTCTCGGCGCTGCTCAACATCGGCCTGCTGTGCATTTTGCTGCCCATCATCTGGGCGTTTTCCTTCTTCGACACGTTCAACCTGCGCGGCCAGACGCCCGAGCAGGCAGCGGCAAACCCCGACGAATTCATGTTCGACCCGGCGAGCTTCATGGGCGAAAACTGGCCGAAATTCATCGCCAAGCGCCACAGCCTGTTCGGCTGGCTGCTGATCTTCGTCGGCCTGTACTCGCTGTACAACACCTACCTGCGGCCGCTGCTGTGGGATTTGTACAACACATTCCACCTGATGTGGCTGCGCGCCCTGCTCGACGACATCCCCACGCTGGTGGTGGCCGTGCTGATCATCGCGCTGGGCCTGTATCTTGTCAAGGGCCCGGCGAAGCCCGAGCCCCCGGCGGAGGACTACACCGCCTTCGGCGGAAAGGAGGAGCAGAATGGCTGAGGAAACAATGGCCCGCACGGAGCCCGCACCGCAGGCCGCGCCCGAACGCCCGACACGCCGCGTCGGCACGCTGACGATGGGCCTCGCGCTCATTGCCGTGGGCGCGGCCGCCTGCATCTTCCATTTCAGCAAAAGCGCCACGCTTTTGCTGACTGTATTCCGCCTCTCGCCGCTGGTCCTCGTCGCGCTGGGCTGCGAGGTGCTGTTCTCGACAGCGAGGGCGAAGGGCGCGAAGCTGAAATATGATTTCCTTTCGATGATCGTCTGCTTTTTCCTGATCGTCGTCACGACGGCGGCAAGCTGTGTACCGCTCATGATAGAATACGCCGGCCCCGCCCGTCAGGCCGCCGAGGCGAGGGTGGAGCAGGCCGTCTCCGACGCGGTCTACAGCCGCCTTCAGAACAAGACAGACGCCGTTCGGATTGATTTCCATGTCAATCTGACGTATAAGGACAGCTACGAGGCGGTGCGTACCGGGGACGACCTCGGGGCGGGCGACTGGGTCAACACCGTCATTGAAATGGAGGGGGATTACGCCGACCGCGCGGCGTTTGTTAAGGCGTGCCGCCCCGTGCTCGACGCGGTGTGCGCGCAGGAGCTTCCGGGCCTGACGCTGTATTTCCGCACCTCGGAGCAGCCCGGCCGGTGGGATACGCTGTATTCGCTGAACATCACCGGCGCCTATATGCCCGGGATGACAGACGCGCAGCTCGCGGAGCACGTGACCGAGGAAACCTATGTCGCGGACGCGGGCTATTACATGGGCACTGAGGAAGCCGCCGAATGGCGGCGCAGCCGGCAAGACGACACTGATTCTTATTTGGCGGAGATCGAGGAGCTGCAGCGGCAGCTGGCGGAATCCGAGGAGCTCCGCAATTCCATGCTGGAGGAGGCCCAGCGCTCGCTCGAGCAGGCAAACGAGGACGCCGACGCGCGCATCGCCGCGTTAGAAGAGCAAATCGCCATGCTGGAGTCCCAGCTTGAGGCGGCCCGCAGCTCTCTCGGCGGGGCGTGACCGCTTTCGTCACCACTGAATCCATCGTCAGGCCTATCTCGGCGGTATCTTTGGCTCCGCTTTTTCCCGCCGGGGATACCCGCCGCGCGCCGATTCTGTAAAAAGATAAAAAAGCTCCGGCTCCCCGTTTTGGGGAACCGGAGCTTTTGCGTGCGCCCCGGGAAAAACGCTTCGGGCGCAGGCCCGGCGGGGCGCTGCGCTTTCAGGAGCGCGCGTCTCCGTCCTTCGGCGCGGCGGGCGCTTTGAACTGCGTGAAAATCGAGATGCCATTGACAGCGCACAGGACGAGGTACCAGCCGCCCCAGATTTTCAGATCGGCGAAAATGCCGGCTGCGGTTAATCCCAAAACCGCCGCAAGGCCGAAGATCACCGCGCACGCGATGGCTCCGCCCTTGGAGCGCCGCGCCGCGATGTCCACGACGCCGCCCGCGATCATCAGAAAGCCCACCAGCAGGCCGGAGCCGCCGCTGGTGCCGCCCTCATTCTGGATCGCGTCCCCCAGCCCGGCCGCGCAGGATTGAAACAGGACGATCACCGAGAATACCAACGTCAGAATCCCTACCACAAGCTTTGCCGTTTTCACTTTTTACATCCTCCCTACTTTTTAACACTTGCTAAATATCGATTAGGTATCTAACAAGTATCTTAACTGTATTTTAATCCTACCACAAAGGTACACTGTATGCAAGACCTTTGCGGGAGGAAATGCTATGGACCATCAAGACGAGGTAAAATTTACGCTGAAGCTGAACCCTGAGCTGGCCGAAAAGCTGAACTATATCGCCAGCTACTACGGACGCACCCGAAGTGGGGAAATCATCTGGACGCTGCGGCGGCACGTCATCGAGTTTGAAAAGAAGTTCGGCCCCATCACCGAGGAGGAGTACAGGGGCATCTGACGCGCGGCGTTTTCCGCCCGGCGCACAGGCCCGCCGGGGTGTGCGCTTTGGCCTTTTCGTTCCGTGCCCGGCGGCTTTTCCCAAAATCCCACAAAAAACCGGCCAAAATGTCCGGGAACCTTTTAAGAACCGGAAAAATATGCTATACTAAGGAAACACTGAATTGGTTCTAAAAAAGCGTTTGGGCACATATGCAGATGGGGTGAGGGTTATGACGGAGAAAATCGAGGCGTTTTACCGTTCGCTGCGCGGGCGGCGCGTGGCGTTCATCGGCACGGGCGTGACAAATCAGCAGTGCATCGAGCTGTTCAGCCGGTGCGGCGCGGACATTACGCTGTGCGATAAGAAACCGGATATTGATGCGTTCGGCCCGTATGCCGAGGCGCTGAAAAAATTGAACATCCGCTATTCGCTGGGCGAGCGCTATTTGGACGGACTGGCCGGGCAGGAAATCATCATGCGCACGCCGGGCTTTGAATATTATACGCCGCAGCTTGTGGCGGCACGCGAGGCGGGCGCGCGCGTTACCAGCGAGATGGAGCTGTTTTTTGAGCTGTGCCCCTGCCAAAAGATCGCCGTCACCGGCTCGGACGGCAAGACGACGACCACGACGCTCATCGCGAAAATGCTGGAGGCGGCGGGGTACCGCGTGCATCTCGGCGGCAATTTGGGCCGCGCGCTGCTGCCCGTCGTCGATACGATCGAGCCCTCGGACGTCGCCGTGATCGAACTGTCCAGCTTTCAGCTCATCAGCATGCGCCAATCGCCCGACGTCGCGGTGGTGACGAACGTCACGCCGAACCACCTCGACCATCACAAGGATATGCGGGAGTATATCGACGCGAAGCGCAACATCCTGCTCTACCAGCGGCCGGACAGCCGCGCCGTGTTAGGGTATGAAAACGATGTGACGCGCGCGATGGCCGCCGACGTAAAAGGCTCGTTCCAGTGGTTCACGCGCAAAAGCGTCGTGGAAAACGGCGGCTTTCTGCGGGACGACGGCACGCTGTGCCTTGCGGCGGACGGCGTCGTGACGCCCGTCCTGCACAAAAGCGAGGTGGCCCTGCGCGGCGAGCATAATTTAGAAAATCTGCTGGCGGCGTTCTGTGCCGTGCGGGGGATGGCGGACGAGCGCGTGATGGCGCGCGTCGCGCGCACGTTCGCGGGCGTCGAGCACCGCATCGAGCCGGTGCGCACGCTGGACGGCGTGCAGTGGTTCAACGATTCCATCGCCACCAGCCCCACGCGCGTGATCGCGGGGCTGCGCGCGTTCGACCGGAAGCTGATCGTCATCGCGGGCGGCTCCGATAAAGGGATCAGCTTCGCGCCGCTCGTTCCGGAGCTGCTCGCGCACGTCAAAACACTCATCCTGACGGGCGCGACCGCCGCGAAAATCGAGGACGCGGTGCGCGCCGACCCGGGCTTTGCCGCGAGCGGGCTTGTGCTTCTGCGCGCCGCCGACATGGCCAAGGCTGTCCGGCTGGCGCGGGACGCCGCGCGGCCCGGCGATATTGTATCGCTGTCCCCGGCGTGCGCCAGCTTCGACTGCTACCCGAACTTCGAAGCGCGCGGGCGGCATTATAAGGAGCTGGTGAACGCGCTGTGATCCGCCGTGTCGACGCCGCGCTCCGCGCCCGTTTTTTGGACGCGGCGCGCGGCAGGCCGTATTTTGGCGACGTGATGCCCGTCCACCTCGCGGTGTTCGGAGAAAGCCATCCGCGGATGCGTTTCTATACGGCGACGCCGGACGCCGCCCTGCAGCTGCGCGGCCGGAGCGCGCTGCTGTGCGGTACTTATGACCGGGAGGAAACGGGCGGCTTTTTCACGCTGTGCGGCGTGGAACATGTGCGGACGGACGGCGCGCCGCCCGCGGGCTTTGCCCGGACGCGGCGGCTCTGCTGCATGGCGCTCTTTGACGCCGGCGCGGCGCGCACGCCGCCGGTGCCACCGCTTGCGGGGCTGACGCTCGACGCCGCGCCCCCGCCGGGGGAGACGGCGGATTTTGTGATGCGCGGGCGGGACGCGGAGATCCGCGATAATTTTTATTCGGAGCTCTGCGCAAAGCATGCGCGCGGCGCGGCCGAGGTATGGGCCGCGCGGCAAAACGGCCGCGTGATCGCGACGGCGGGGGCCTACGCGCTTTCGCCCGAGACGGCGTATTTGGCCGCTGTGGAAACGGAGCAGGCCGCGCGCGGGCAGGGCGTCGGCAGCTGGCTGGTGGGCGCGCTGGCCGCGCGCCTTGCGGCCGGAGGGCGGCGCGTGTCGCTCGTGTGCGAAGAGGAGCGAACCGCGTTTTACGGGCGGCTGGGGTTTACGGGAGAGGGCTTTCTCTGGCAGTGCGAGCGGGCGCCGGGGCAAGAGGAAGAGAAAAATCGGGAAGAGGATGGGAAGCATGATCGAACAGTTTTTTGAGCTTTCGCGGGCACTTTTGGACGCTGACAAAAAGGCGCTGGCACTGTGCCGGGAGCGCTTCGCGCAGCTGGAGGAAATCAGGGAATACAATCAGCTGAAAATGCTGAAGGCGTTTACGGACTGCCGCGTCGGCGGCAATCATCTTGTCGGGACGACCGGCTACGGCATGGGCGACGCCGGGCGCGACAAATTAGAGGAGGTGTTCGCCGCGCTCACGGGCAGCGAGGCGGCGCTGTTCCGTCATAATTTTATGTCCGGCACGCATACGCTCGCCGTCGCGCTGTTCGGCGTGCTGCGCCCGGGCGACCGCATGGTCGCCGCGACAGGCCGCCCGTACGATACGCTCGCGGGCGTGATCGGCCTCGACGGCACACGGTACGGCAATCTGACGGAGTTCGGCGTCCGATATGAGGAGGTCCCCCTGCTGCCCGCGGGCGCGCCCGACCTCGACGCGATCACAGAGCGATGTCGCGGCGCGAGGATGTGCTACATCCAGCGCAGCCGGGGCTATGCCGCGCGCGGGGCGCTGTCGCTCGACGAGATCGAGGCCGTCAGCCGAGCGGCGAAGGCGGCGCAGCCGGACATCATCGTGATGGTGGACAACTGCTACGGCGAATTTACCCAAAAACAGGAGCCGACGCAGCGCGGGGCCGATTTGATGGCGGGCAGCCTCATCAAAAACCCCGGCGGCGGCATCGCGCCCACGGGCGGCTACATCGCCGGGCGCACCGATTTGGTGGAGCTGTGCGCCCACCGGCTGACCGCGCCGGGCGTCGGCGGCGAGATCGGCTGTACGCTCGATCTGCTGCGCGGGTTGTACTTAGGGCTCTACTACGCGCCCGGCGTCGTGTGCGAGGCGCTGAAAACAAGTGTGTACGCCGCGTGCCTGTTCGAGCTTTTGGGATATGAGGCGACGCCGCGCTATTCGCAAGACCGCAACGACATCATCACAAGCGTCGAGACGGGCAGCCCCGAGGGCATGCGCGCGCTGTGCAGCGGCGTGCAAGCGGGCAGCCCGGTGGACAGCTTCGCCGCGCCGGAGCCGGACGAAATGCCGGGCTATGAGGACCCTGTCATCATGGCGGCGGGCGCGTTTACGATGGGCAGCAGCATCGAGCTTTCGGCCGACGGCCCGATCCGTCCCCCTTATACCGTCTATCTGCAGGGCGGCCTGAACTTTGCCGCCGCGCGCGCGGGTGTGCTGCTGGGGGCCGAGCGGATGCTGAAGCTATAAAAGCAATCATGTTGATCAATCGGAGGAAACCGCTATGAAAATTTTCAATACAATGACGCGCCAAAAGGAAGAGCTGACGCCGCTTGTCCCCGGCGAATACCGCATCTACGTATGCGGGCCCACGGTTTACAACTATGTACACATCGGCAACGCGCGGCCCGTGGTCGTGTTCGACACGCTGCGCCGCTATCTCGAATATCAGGGCAATCGGGTGCTGTTCGTCTCGAACATCACGGATATCGACGACAAAATCATCACCAAGGCAAACGACGAGGGCGTGCCGATGCAGGAGATTTCGCGCCGGTACGAGGCCGAGTTCCTGAAGGATTACGAGGGGCTGAACGCGCTGCCCCCCACGGTGCGCCCCCGCGCCACCGAGCACATCGACGAGATTTTGTCCATCGTTGCAGACATTCTGGAAAAGGGCCACGGCTATGTCGCGAAAAACGGCGACGTCTATTTCCGTGTGCGTAGCTTTCAGGAATACGGCAAGCTGTCGCACCTCGTGCTCGACGACCTCGAGAGCGGCAACCGCGCGCTGCGCAGCAAAATGGACGACGATCTGAAGGAGGACCCGGCGGATTTTGCCGTGTGGAAGGCCGCGAAGCCCGGCGAGCCGTACTGGGACAGCCCCTACGGCAAGGGCCGCCCGGGCTGGCACATTGAGTGCAGCGCGATGGCGCGCAGGCACCTCGGCGCCACCATCGACATCCACGCGGGCGGCGAGGACCTGATCTTCCCGCACCATGAGAACGAGATCGCGCAGTCTGAGTGCGCCAACGGCTGCACGTTCGCGCGCTACTGGATGCACAACGGCTTTTTGAACATCGACAACCACAAGATGAGCAAGAGCGCCAACAATTTCTTCACGGTGCGCGAGCTGAGCGAGGTCTACGGCTACGAACCGATCCGCTATTTCCTGCTGACCGGGCAATACCGCGGCCCACTGAACTACACGGCGGAGCTGATCGGCGCGTGCAAAGCGAGCCTTGAACGCCTGTACACCTGCCGCGACAACCTCGATTTCGCGCTGGAGAACGCGCACGGCACGGACACGGCACTCGTCGAAAAGGCCGCCGCCGCGAAGGAAAAATTCTGCGCCGCGATGGACGACGACCTCAACACGCCCGACGCGCTGGCCGCGCTGTTCGATTTTGTGCGCGAGATCAACACGCTCGCGCCCGAGAGTGAAAAGACGGCGCTGGAGACGGCGGCGGCCACGTTCGACGAGCTGACGGGCGTGCTGGGCCTTTTGTACAACCGCAAAAAGGACGAGATCCCGGCGGACATCCTCGCGCTGGTGGCCGAGCGGGCCGAGGCGAAGAAGGCCAGGGACTGGCCCCGCGCCGACGCCATCCGCGCCGAGCTGACGGAGAAGGGCTATGTCGTCGAGGACACACCCAAGGGGCCGAAGGTCAGCCGCGCGAAGTAAAGGATCCGCTTTCAGGACAAGGGGGAGAATGGCATGGACACGGCCGACGTTCCGATTTGGGAAAAATATACGCTTACCATCGAGGAAGCATCAAGATATTTCCGTGTGGGAGAAAACAAGCTGCGCCGGTTGGCGGAGGAGACGCCGCCACCGGCATGGGTGCTCCGCAACGGGAACCGGCTCCAGATCAAACGCAAGCTGTTTAAAAAGCTGATTGACTCACTGGAGGCTATTTGAGTCTGTCCATTTACCGCGCGGCGGGATGGGGTGCGCCTTATTCTGGAGGCGCACCCGCGAAAGGGCTTTTTTGAACGATATCGTAATGAACAGGGGGGAGAGCGGGATGGCCATGCTGCGGGGAACGGGCGTTTCGGACGGGATCGCGATGGGCGCGATCTGGTATTACCGGCCCAGGCCCTTTGTCCCGGACCGGGAGCCTGCCTGTCAGGAGCCTGTCGATTCCAAGAAGGAACGCCGCCGCCTGCGCGCGGCGCGGGAGCATACGGCGCGCCAGCTGGGCGATTTGGCGGACAGGGCCCGCGCCGAGGCGGGCGAGGATGCCGCGCTGATCTTTGAGACGCACGCCCTGCTGCTGGAGGACGCGGAATACACCGCCTGTATGGACGGCGCGCTGGACACGCCCGGCTGCACCGCCGAGCGGGCGGCGCGCCTGGCCGGGGAACACTTCTGCGCGCTGCTGGAGGCGACAGGCGACGCCTATATGCGGGAGCGGGCCGCCGACGTGCGGGACGTCACCGCGCGGCTGCTGCGGAGCCTGACGGGCGAGGACGAGGCGCTCCCCGCGCTCCGGGAGCCGTCGATCGTCGCCGCCGACGACCTGACCCCCTCCGAGACGCTGCAAATGGACAGGAGCCTGATCCTTGGCTTTCTGACGCGCGGCGGCTCGGCGAACAGCCACACGGCCATTTTGGCGCGCACGTTGGGCGTCCCCGCCGTCTGCGGCTTGGGGGACGCGCTGACGCCCGCGCTCCACGGGCACACGGCGTGCATGGACGGCGCGGCGGGAGAGGCAGCCGTCGACCCGGACGCCGCCGTGCGCGCTGCGTTTCAGGAGCGGGCGGCGCGCCGGCAAAGGCGGCTCGAGTACGAGCGCACGCTGGCGAATGAGCCGGATGTGACAGCGGACGGCCGCGCGATGGCCGTGTGCTGCAACATTGCCGCCCCGGACGACGCGGCCGCCGTGCTGGCCAGCGGGGCGCAGGGCGTGGGCCTGTTCCGCTCGGAATTTTTGTTTCTCTCCGCCAAACGCCGCCCCACGGAGGAGGAACAGCTGCGCGCCTACCGAGCCGTCGCGGCCGCGATGGGAGACAGGCGCACGGTGATCCGCACATTGGATATCGGCGCGGACAAGCGGGCGGATTATCTGGGCCTGAAGCCGGAGGCAAACCCCGCGCTGGGCCTGCGAGGCGTTCGCGTCTGCCTGAACGACCCCGAGCTGTTCCGCACGCAGCTGCGCGCGCTGTACCGGGCGTCCGCCTACGGCAGGGTGGCGATCCTGTTTCCGATGATCGCCTCTGTCTGGGAGGTGCGCGCCTGCAGGCGGCTGTGCCGGGACGTGATGGAGGAGCTGCGCGCCGAGGGTATCCCCTTTCGCCGCGAAACCGAACTCGGCGTCATGATCGAGACGCCCGCGGCCGTCCTCATGGCGGATGAACTGGCAAGGGAAGCGGATTTTTTTTCCATCGGCACGAACGACCTGACGCAGTACACGCTGGCCTGCGACCGGCAGTCCGGCGAACTCGGCCGCTTTTTTGACCCGCATCATCCCGCGGTGCTGCGCGCCGTGAAGCTGGCGGCGGACGCCGCGCACCGGGCGGGCATCTGGGTGGGCATCTGCGGCGACGCCGCAGCGGATCCGGCGCTGCTGGAAACGTTCCTCGCGATCGGCGTCGACGAGCTTTCGGTGCCGCCCTCCGAGGTGCTGGCGCTGCGTGGGCGCATCCGCGAAACCGACGCGTCCGCCTGCACGCTGGCGCTCCTGGACGGCGCGGCGGCCGAGAAAAGCCGCGTTCCATAAAATGCGGTAAAAAACTTTTTCGTTGCCGCATGCGCTGAAACGCTCGGTTTTCCAAAAGCGGCAAGCAGAGCGGGACAGGCCGCTGCGGCCGTCCCGCTCTGCTTTATCCCGCGCGGTCGCCCATCCAACAATTTGCGAAGGAACGAAAGAACATGAAAATTGTAGAAGTAAAAGACAGAACCGCCGCATTAGCCGGACAATTATTAAACATATGGGAGGGCTCCGTCAAAGCCACGCATTTGTTTTTATCCGATAACGAGATAAGCGACATAAAGCGGTATGTTCCGCAAGCCTTAAACGATGTCCCTGTTTTGGTGATTGCGGAGAATGAACACGGAAAGCCGCTGGGCTTTATGGGCGTTGCTGGGAAAAGGCTTGAAATGCTGTTTGTTTCAAACGGGAGCAGAGGGCGGGGGATTGGAAAGCGGCTATTGCAATACGGGATTGAAAATTATTCAATCAACGAGCTTACGGTCAACGTCCAAAATCCTCTCGCAAAAGGCTTTTATGAGCACATGGGCTTCAAGGCTTATCAAAGGACGGAATTCGACGAACAGGGAAAGCCCTATCCCTTACTGTATATGAAAAAAGCCTGACACGCTTCGTGAAATTGCCCGGGCTTCGGCCGGCGGCGCGGCGGCCGAGCAGGCTCCGGCGAAAAACGGTTGATTTACGGCACGGGCTTTAGTATAATAACCTCAAAGCCTTTCGCCAAGGCGAAAGCGTAGAGCAAAAAGCCCCG
>CANRZX010000101.1 GCA_947644575.1 uncultured Clostridia bacterium
CCCCTTGACCTTTTTGCATTTTGTGGCATTCGCAACATTCCGCAAAAAGGTGTACCTTTTGGTTTTTTGAAAAGGCGGAAAAATTTGCGGAAAAGGGATTAAGTTTTCGCCAAAGCGCCCGAATATGAAAAGTGAATAGGCAGGGAAACCAGCAGGATTACCAACGCTTGAGCGGCGGTTTCCCCCGACGAAAAAGTACACCTTTTTGTAAAATGTTGCCGTTGCAACAAATGCAGCGGTTTTTTTGTTGCCGTATTATAAAGAAAAGACGCCCGCTTAATCCTGCGGGCGGTTTGATCAGAAAACGAAGTCGAAAATTCCAACTGGGCATTTTTGTATAAAAAACGGCCCCGCCTGCGATACACAGGCGGGGCCGTTTTTCCGTTATTCCTTATTTTCTTTTTCCGATTTCTCTGCCGGGCGGTATTTTACGCCTTGCCGACCGAGCCGAACAGTGTCATTTTTTCCTTCACGGTTTCCTGAATGGCTTTCGCGCCGGGGGCGAGCAGTTTGCGCGGGTCAAAGCCCTTGCCCTGCCGGTCCTTGCCGGCCTCGATGTATTCGCGCGTGGCCTTCGCGAAGGAGAGCTGGCACTCGGTGTTGACGTTGATTTTCGACACGCCGAGGCTGATGGCCTTCTGGATCATCTCGTCGGGAATGCCCGTTCCGCCGTGCAGCACAAGGGGAATGTGGTCGGTCGCGTTGTGAATTTTTTCCAGCGCGTCGAAATCCAGCCCCTTCCAGTTGGCCGGATAGATGCCGTGGATGTTGCCGATGCCCGCCGCGAGGAAATCGACGCCCAGCGCCGCGATGCGCGCGCACTCGGCGGTGTCTGCGATCTCACCCATACCGACGACGCCGTCCTCTTCGCCGCCGATGCTGCCGACCTCGGCTTCGATGGACAGGCCCTTCTCGTGCGCCAGCGCGACGAGCTCGGTGGTTTTGGCGACGTTTTCGTCGATGGCGTAGTGGCTGCCGTCGAACATGATGGACGAGAACCCGGCCTCAATGCAGGCTTTCGCGCCCTCATAGGTGCCGTGGTCGAGGTGCAGCGCCACAGGCACCGTGATGTTCAGCGTGCCGAGCATGGCCTTGACCATCGCGGCCACCGTGGGAAAGCCCGTCATGTATTTGCCCGCGCCCTCGGACACGCCGAGAATGATCGGGCTGTTCATCTCCTGCGCGGCCAGCAGCGCAGACTTTGTCCACTCCAAATTGTTGATGTTGAACTGGCCGACAGCATAATGGCCGTCGCGTGCCTTCTGCAGCATTTCCGTTGCGTTTACGAGCATGAAAACCAAATCCCTTCTGAAGTTTTATTTCCAATGCAAATTCACCCAAGGCGGGCGAACCCCCGCTTTTTATTAAGTATAGCGCATCGCCGCAGCAAAATCAATCATCCCCGGCGATTTCGGCCGCTTGGTTCCGCACATTTTTCCTTAGATTATACAGGGCGCCGTTCCACGAAAAGCGCGTGAAGGTGGAAAACAGTGGAAAACCTTTCCTCGGATAAAAGCGCGCGGCGGGCGCCGGTCCGGCGCGGCATAAGCGCGGCGAAGCCGTCAAAAGAGAGAAAATGCGCGCTTTCACACGAAAAAACTCGGCGAAATCCCATCTTGACGCGGCAGATTTTACGGGGGGTTTTGTGGATAGTTTTCCACAGGCTGTTGAAAACCCGGTTGAGAACTCTTCTCAAAAAGCTGCCAAAGGGGGAAAAGCAGGCACTTTTTAACCTTTTCAACAGGGTTTTCAACAATTCACTTGGAAAAATCCGGCAATACAACGCGTATAGCCGCCTTTACGAAGCGCCTGTCCCCAGTCTTTTGAGAAATTCCGGTGCAAAAATTGTTTAATCTGCGCAAAGTGTCCCACACTTTTCTAAAAAGTAATCACTGATTCAATCGGCGGGTCATCAGCCGCGTTTGAAACGTGCGGCCCCCCCCCCAAGAAGATGCGGGGTCAAAGCTGCCGCCGAGATGTGCCCGATGATTGATTCAGCGGTTACAAAAGACGCGGGCAGGCGGCGTCCGGCGCCTGCGTGGAAAGGGGACTTTGGCGTGAAAGGCGTCAGCAAATATGTGGTCGAAATCGTGGAGACGCAGAACGAGGACATCGAACGGGTGCTGGTCTTTCTGAAGCCGGACGGGCGCGCGGTACGGCTTGGCCAGGGGCGAGAAGCGGCGGAAAAATACGCGATGGGCCTTGTCTCCTGGCGGCGCAGGCTGCTCTCGCCGGAGCTCGCGGCGCGCCTCGCGCTCGCGGCGGCGCTGGCCGCGTTCCTCGGGCTCGCGGCCTGGCTGCTGCTTTTTTAGCAATCACGGATTCAACCGGCGGGGCATCGGCTGTGTTTGGAATGCGCGTCCGGTAGCCCCCCGCGAGAGGATACGGGGCAAAGACGCCGCCGGGATGCGCCGGGCGGCCGATTCGGCGGTTACCGGAGCGCCGTTTCGACCGTCCGGCGAAAAATGTCCTCCCGGCGGGATTTTTGCGCGGATACGGTTGACAAAAAAGCGCCGAATGGGTATAATAACAAAGCAAACCTTACGGAGGCTCCGTATGCTTTTAGACCTGAAACGGATCTTTGGCGCGTATGACGCGCCGGTCACCGCCCAGCTGACGTTCGATTTGTCGGGGGAGGATTTCCCCGGCTACGCCGTTCCCGAGCCGGTGCGTGCGTCTGTCACAGCGACACTGTGCGGCCACGTGCTGGAGCTCGCGCTCACGGTGGAGGCGAAGGCCGTGTTTGAGTGTGCGCGCTGTCTTGCCGAATGCGAGCGGCTTTTTTCTGTTGAGCGGGTTTACAGCGTGCGCGAGGCCGATTTGAGCGACCCGGACGCCGAGCTGTTCTTCACGCCGGAGGGCAGGCTTGATCTGCGTGAGCTGGCCTACACCGAGCTGGTGTTGGAGATTCCCTCCGTGCTGCTTTGCAGCGATACATGCGCAGGGCTTTGCCCCGTTTGCGGCAGCCGAAAACCGTGCTCTTGCAGGCATGAAACCAGCGGCTTCGCGGACGAACGGCTTTCCGTATTAAAACAACTGCTCTGAGGGCGGGCGAAGCCGTCCCCGGACAACCCATAATAGGAGGTGCGATTCATGGCAGTACCCAAGAGCAAGGTCTCCAAAGCGAGACGCGACAAGCGCCGCTCCAACGTGTGGAAGCTGACGGCTCCCACGCTAACGAAGTGCACGCAGTGTGGCGAGTACCGGCTGCCCCATCAGGTGTGCGGTAATTGCGGCTACTATAAGGGCAGGGAAATCATTAAAAAGGAAGCGTAAGCGGCTTCCCGCAGCGCAAAGGGAGAGGGAGCGATCCTTCTCCTTTTTGTTTTTATCAAGATCGACCCGGACGCGTCCCGGCCACTTTGCTGGTGGGCCGCGGGGCATGGACGGCCGGAAAGGAGCGGGCGTATGGCGGTAAGGGTGACGGGTGCGGACAAGGGCTCCCCCGCGCAGCGGGCGGGGCTCGCAGGCACGGTGCTTTTGTCGGTCGACGGCAACGAAATCAACGACATGCTCGACTATTCCTATTATACCTCCGGCGCGCAGCTGGAGCTGGCCGTCATGCGCGGTGCGAGGTTAGAATACGTCAGCGTGGAAAAAGAGGAATACGAGCCGCTGGGCTGTACGTTTGAAAGCTATCTGATCGACAAAAAGCACTCCTGTCGCAACAAGTGCATGTTCTGCTTCATCGACCAGCTCCCGAAGGGGCTGCGCGAGACGCTGTACTTCAAGGATGACGACGAGCGCCTTTCCTTTTTATTCGGCAACTATATCACACTGACGAATCTGAACGCGCACGAGGTCGAGCGCATCAAGCGCATGCACATCTCGCCCATCAACATCTCGGTGCACACGGTCGAGCCGGAGCTGCGCGTCAGGATGATGACAAACAAAAACGCGGGCGAGGCGCTGAACTATATCGACGAATTCGCCGCCGAGGGCATCGAGATGAACTGCCAGCTCGTGCTGTGTCGGGGCGTCAACGACGGCGAGCACCTGCGCAAAAGCGTCGAAAAGCTCGCGTCGCTCTACCCGGCGGTGCGCAGCGTCGCCGCGGTGCCCAGCGGCCTGACACGTTTTCGCGAGGGACTGTACCCGCTGACACCCTATGACGAGGAGACGGCGGCCGGCGTGCTTGATATTTTGGAGGAGTACGGCGAAAAATATAAGGCGGAGCATGGCATGCGCATTGTCTATCCCGGCGACGAGTGGTTCCTGCTGGCCGGGCGGCCCATTCCTCCGGCGGATTATTACGACGATTATCCGCAGCTTGAAAACGGCGTGGGCATGTGGCGCAAGCTGCACGACGAATTTATGGACGCGCTGCCCGAAAGCCGCGGCCCGCTGCTACCGCGCGCCGTGGACGTCGCCACAGGCGAGGCGGCCTATCCGCTGATCTGCGGGCTCGCGGACGCCCTGCAGAGGCTTCACCGCAATGTGCGCGTGACGGTGCACTGCGTCGAAAACAATTTCTTCGGCGGCAACATCACCGTTGCGGGCCTTTTGACCGGTACGGATCTGACCGCGCAGCTAAAGGGCAGGCTGAAAAGCCATACGCTCGGCGTGCCCGAGACGATGCTGCGCGACGAAAAGGACAAATTCCTCGACGATGTCACCGTGAGGCAGCTCGAAAAGGCGCTGGGCGTGCGCGTGCGCATTTTGCCGCAGGACGGCGCGGCCCTTGTGGCGGCGCTGCTGAAATAGGCGGCGCATCGCCTGCCGGAAGGGGATGAAACGCGGCTTGGAACAGAACGAAAGGTATCGCCGGTGTACGGCTTTCTGGGACGGCATTTTCGCGAAGGAAACGCCTGTCCCGGCGGACCGGATGGCCCCGGACGCGGGGCCGCTGGAGGACGCGCTGTCCTGGCTGTGCGAGCGCGCCGTCTCCGTACTGGATTTCGGCTGCGGGAACGGTACGCTGCTCCTCCAGTGCCGTCTGCACGGCACGCGGGCCCACCTTGGCGTCGATCTCTCCGAAGCGGGCATCCGGAATGCCAAGGCCGCCTGCGCGGCCTGCCCGGAAGGTGAATTCCGCTTTGTATGCGGCGGCGTGGAAACGCTGCGCGGTGTGCCGTCCGATTCGTTCGACGCGGCCGTTTTATCCAACATCCTCGACAATCTGTATCCGCAGGACGCCCGCGCCGTACTGCGGGAAACGCGGCGTGTGCTCCGCCCGGGCGGCAGGCTGCTGGTGAAGCTGAATCCTTATTTGACCGAGGAGCAGATCCGCGCGTGGAAAATCTCCGTGATCGAGGGCAATCTGCTGGACGACGGCCTTTTGCTCTGGAACAACACCACAGAGGAATGGGACGCCATTCTGGGCGCGCTGTTTGACCTGCACGCGTACCGGGAAATTGATTACCCGGAGCACGACCAGACCAACCGTGTGTATCTGCTGAAACGACCGGCGCGCCCGTGAAGTAAGCACTGAAACGGCAAAACCGGGCGGCGCGCCGACCTTCCCCCCAATCGCCCGATCAGGAAAGGAATTGTTATGGGAAAACCCATCGTCGCCATCGTGGGGCGGCCGAATGTCGGCAAATCCACGCTGTTCAATAAGCTGGCCGGCCAGCGGCTGGCCATTGTAGAGGATACGCCCGGCGTCACGCGCGACCGGCTGTACGCGCCGTGCGAGTGGCAGGGCCGGAATTTCCTGCTCATCGACACGGGCGGCATCGAGCCGCGCGCAGACGACGTGCTGCTGCGCCATATGCGCCATCAGGCGCAGCTTGCCATCGACACCGCCGACGCGATCCTGTTCGTGACGGACATCCGCAGCGGCGTCACCGCGCAGGACGAGGAGATCGCGGCGCTTTTGCTGCGCAGCGGCAAGCCTTTGTTCCTCGTGGTGAACAAGGTGGACGGCGTGGGCGAGCCGCCGGCGGAGCTGTATGATTTTTACGCGCTCGGCGTGGGCGAGCCGTACCCCGTCTCCTCGGTGCACGGCCACGGCACGGGCGACCTGCTCGAGGCCGTGTGCGCCGCGCTGCCCGCGGAAGGCGGCGAGGACGAGGACGGTGAGCGCATCCCCGTGGCCGTGATCGGGCGGCCGAACGTCGGCAAATCGAGCCTGGTCAACCACATTTTGGGCGAGGACCGCATGATCGTCGCCAACGAGGCGGGCACGACGCGCGACGCCGTGGACAGCGACGTGGACAACGCCTACGGGAAATTCACGTTCATCGACACCGCCGGCCTGCGCAAGCGCGGCAAGGTGGAGGACGGCGTCGAGCGTTACAGCGTGCTGCGCAGCCTCACCGCCGTCGAGCGCGCGCGGGTGTGCGTCATCCTGATCGACGCTGTCGAGGGCTTCACCGAGCAGGATTCCAAGGTCGCGGGCTACGCGCACGAGCAGGGCAAGGCGTGCGTCATCGCCGTCAACAAGTGGGACGCCGTCGAAAAGGACGACAAAACGATGGACGCCCAGCGCAAAAAGCTCGCGAATGATTTCAGTTTCATGTCCTACGCGCCCATTATTTTCATCTCGGCCAAAACCGGCCAGCGCGTCGGCCGGCTGCTCGAGTTGATCCGCTTTGTCGACACGCAGAACGCGATGCGCGTCACCACCGGCATGCTGAACGACCTGCTGGCGCGCGCCACGGCGCGGGTGCAGCCGCCCAGCGACAAGGGGCGGCGGCTGAAAATCTATTATATGACGCAGATTTCCACGCGCCCGCCGACGTTCGTATGCTTCTGCAATTCCAAAAAGCTGTTTCATTTTTCCTACGCGCGCTATTTGGAGAATCAGATCCGCGAGACGTTCGGCCTCGAGGGCACACCCGTGCGCATTCTGATCCGCGAGCGCGGGGAAAAGGTGTGATATAATATTTTCCAGAAAAAAATTGTGCGTACGGAAGTTTCCCCTCATCCGTCACGGCGTTCCGTCGCGACACCTTCCCCCTCGGGGGAAGGCTAAGAGGATAAATTTTTATAACAAAATTCAACCTTATAAAAAAGGAGCATCCGTTTTCATGCGAGCCTATGAACGCTTTTTACGCTACGCGAAAATTTCCACCGCCTCCGAGGACGGGACGGGCGCCACGCCGACCACCGCGCGCCAATTGGATTTGGCGCGCCTGCTGGCGGAGGAGCTGCGTGCGCTCGGCCTTGCCGACGCGCGCGTGGACGAATCCGGCTATGTGTACGCCGGCCTGCCCGCCACGCCGGGCTGCGAGGGCGCGCCTGCCCTCGGCTGGATCGCGCACCTCGACACCTCACCCGATTTTTCCGGCGAATGCGTGAACCCGATCCTGCATTCGGACTACGACGGCGGCGATGTCGCGCTGCCAAAGGGCGGCCGTGTGCTGCGCGTGTCGGAGTTCCCCTTTTTGCGGGAGCTGCGCGGCCAGACGCTGATCACGGCGGACGGCTCGACGCTGCTGGGCGCGGACGACAAGGCCGGGATCGCCGAGATTGTGACGGCCTGCGAGCGCCTGATCCAAAGCGGCGCGCCGCACGGCCCGCTGAAGGTCGCGTTTACCCCGGACGAGGAGGTCGGCCTCGGCGCGTCGCACTTCGACGTCAAAGGCTTCGGTGCGCGCTGGGCCTATACGATGGACGGCGGCGCGGTCGGCGGCATTTCGTATGAAAATTTCAACGCGGCCTCGGCGGCGTTCGACATCACCGGCGTCTCGGTGCATCCAGGCTCGGCCAAGGGCACAATGGTCAACGCGCTGAAGCTCGCGTGCGAGCTCGACAGCCTGCTGCCCGCCGGCGAAACGCCGGAACGCACCGAGGGCCGCGAGGGCTTTTTCCACATGGTGGGCCTTTCCGGGACTGCGGCCGCCGCGCGGCTGGAATATATCGTGCGCGACCACGACCGCGCGAAGTTCGAGCGGCGCAAGCAGACGCTGGAGGACGCGCGCCGCGCCGTCGCGGAAAAATATCCCGCCGCGCGCGTCGAGCTGACGGTGCGGGACAGCTATTATAATATGCTCGAGCAAATCAAGCCCTGCATGCACCTCATTGACAACGCCAAACGCGCCTGCGAGCAGGCCGACGTACCGTGGCAGATCGAGATCACGCGCGGCGGCACGGACGGCGCGCAGCTTTCTTATCAGGGCCTGCCCTGCCCGAACCTCGGCACGGGCGATTACAACTGCCACGGCCCTTACGAGTGCATCACCGCCGAAAGCATGGACAAGGCTGTCGAGATCATCCTCGGCATCACCGCGCTGTACGCGGACGGCGTCGCGGAAAACGCATAGCGTAAAGCCTTGCGCGGGGCAAAGAGCGTAAATTTCAACCAATGCTTGACGGCGCGCCGCCATTGCGCTACAATAGAGACAGGACAAAACGACGGAAGGAGCGATGCGCCGATGCCCGATATGGAGCTGCCGGAGGATTATTCGCCGGATATCCTGACCCTGACGGACGAGGACGGCAAGGAGTTCAGCTTTGAGGTGATCGACGCCGCCGACTTCAACGATGAGCGCTATTTAGCCGTGGTGCCCTATGCCGAGGATTCCAAGGAAAAGCTTGAGGAGGACGCCAGCCTTATCATCATGCGCGTCAGCGAAGAGGACGGCGAGGAATACCTCGACGTCGTGGACGACGACGAGGAGCTGTACGAGGTCAGCGAACTGTTTGCCCACCGTTTAGAGGAACTGTACGACATCGATCTGGACGAGACATAAGCCCGTCCCTTTCCATTGCGGCAACCTGCCCTGTGCGATTTGATGTGCCATATATTTAATCCTACTAACCATCTAAAGGGAGCCCGGCGTCCGATTTGAGGGGATCGCAGACCTCCCGCCCGGCCTTGGCCGCAAGCGGAGGAAGGGAGCGTGAAACTCCGGCAGGGCACCCACCTGCCACAACGGTAGGTTTTGGTGTGGCGCAGACGGCAGGGCAGGTTTGTTTTTTGCTTTCCTGATGCGCGGGGCCGCCCGTTCATCGGGAATGGCTTTTTTCTGATTTTCATTTTTTATGATTCGCCGCGGCGTTCCGGTTTTTCGGAACGCCGCGGCTCCTTTATTTTTTGGTCATTATGGCGAAAAAACGCGTTTTTTACAACTTCATGACAACTTTATGATAACCTGACAACATCAGGGTGCCATACTGAGGACATTGAAAGGAGGCTGCCTGTCATGAAAAAAGACAAGGAGCAAATGGAACGCTTGGGAAAACAGCTGAAATTTACCGCGCAGGCGCTGGCGACGATGGGCCTCTCCGGCGCGCTGACGCTGCTGGCGGCCTGCGCGCCGCAGCAGAGCCAGCCGGTGGTGACGGAGGACGACCTGACGCCGCCCTCCACCGTTCAGGACGTGCTCGCGATGACCGAGGACGGCGGCGAAAATTACGCGTACTATTGGATGGCCGAGGACGTCGAGGCGTCGATGGCGCAGTACAAGGAGGAAAAAGAGCGCCAGTTGGCATCCTATATAGAGAACCTCCGGGAGTGCTCCGAAGAGGAGCTGCGCGCGGAACTGAGCGCGACAGGCTGTGAATCGCGCGAGCAGGCGGAAGAGGCGATGCGCGAATGGACCGAAAGAGCCATAGAAGAATCGCGCTGGGGGCTTGAGGCGGAACACGCGCTCCACCCGGCCGTTTCCGCGCAGGAGGCCGCCAACCGCGCGGGCGCGGCGATGGAGGAGGCGTTCGGCGTCGACCTTTCCGATCAAACGCTGACGGTGAGCTGCATAGAGGATATATTTCAAACGGGCAAGCGCCACGTCTGGTGGGTCGATCTGCCCGAGGAGGCAGACGGCACACTATTCAGCAGCGCGAGTATGAACTGCCATATCGACGCGACAACGGGCGAGGTGCTCAGCGCGGGTTACTGGCCCAGCAGCGAGGAGTGGGAGGAGATGCGGGGCGACACGCTGCCCGCATGCTTTGAGCCGTTCGACGAGTATACGGAGGGCATCGGGCGCTGGAACGCGGACGACCCATCCTTCGCGCCGATGGCGGAACGGCTGAAAACCTGCCTGACGCAGGCGCTCTCCGGAACCGCCCTGACGGGCGGCGCGCAGGTGACGGACGTCCGTGTAGAGGTGGTGGAGCAAGAAGCAAATACAAACACGCTGCTCCTGGACGCAGACTGCGACAACGGCCGGACCTATCAGATGCTGCCGCCCGACCGTTACGATACGATCTATACGGACACACAGGCAAGGGCGTTTCCGCTGCGCAGCTTTAATATTTACAGCGACCTTTATTTTACCGCGAAACCGCCCGCCGCGTAGCTTATAAATAAGAGCTGAACCTCTTTCCCGCCCTCTTTTTCGGGGTGCATAGCGGGATACTATGACAGATAAGGCGGAAACTCCATAGAAGAAGCTTGAATTTTCATGGTAAAACTTAACCTCTTTACCTTCCCCTTGAGTAAGCACTGAACAAATCGTAGCGCGCATCGACGGCAAATTATTCCGTCAGACATCACAAAAATACTCGCCAATCCACAAAGGATTGCCTGCGTTTTTTGTTTTGTCTGACACAAAATTTGCTCGCCGCTTCGCGACTCCGCATATTCTCGCGGGGAAGCATCGGCCGCGCGTTCCAAACGCGGCCGATGTAC
>CANRZX010000102.1 GCA_947644575.1 uncultured Clostridia bacterium
ATATGGATATATCAAATAATCAAAAGAACAGGGTATCATATTTCTAAAGCAAAATTCGTTAGAATGTAATACTAAGGCATTGCAAAGCGATAAAAAGCAAGCCGATGGGTCGGCGCGCGGGGAAAAGCCTTGCGCGCCGGCCTTTTCTGTTTGTCGGGGAAAAGAGAGGGGAACGCTGCCCGTTCTTTTTGGAGCCTGTCCCGCATAGCATGTACAAAAATCGGATCGGAAAAATGATCCGGGCGCAAAGAGGTGTGACACATATGTGGGAACAGGATCGCGGCTGGCAGGAGGAATGGAAGCCGCTGCATATCACGCCCGTGAAGGAGCCGCAGGAAAGCCGGGAAATTCCAAATATGGCGGGGGAGCAGGAGGAAACCGGGGACAAAGCCATATCTGAAAAAGCACAGCCGGACAGCCCTGAGCCGGACGATGAGGCCGGGAAGCAGACGGAAAAAAAACGCGAAAAAAACGCTCTTCGCCGCCAGATATACCCCGCCGTAAAGACGGCGGCCGCGTCCTATCCTCCACCGCGCCTGAACACGGGCGAGGAACGGGTTATGCTGGTTCAAGTCCTTCTGTGTACGCTGATCCTCGCGTTCTCATGGGCTGTGCGTACCGCCGACGCACCCTTCCTGCCGGAATTGCGCACGGAACTGGAAGCCATGCTGACGACAGGCGTGGAATTCTCCGCCGACAACACCTTCGCGCGCTTTGCGGATTCCGTCGTAGAGGAACTTCGCGCCGGTGCAAGGCGGCTCTTGGAAAAAATAGAGGAGCCGAAGGCGCTGGAAAGCGGCATGGGTGGTGTTTGGCTGACCGCGCAGACGCGCGCTGCTCCAGAGGGTGCGTCCTTAGAGGAGTATACGCTGTCGCTGGAGCTTATGTATCCGGTATCGGGCTACCTGACCTCACGCTACGGGTTCCGCGATAATCCGGTCAACGGCGCGGACGATTTCCACGCGGGGATCGATATCGGCGCGGCGGAGGGAACGCCCGTCATTGCCGCGCAGTCGGGCATTGTGATGCGCACAGGCTACAACAAGCTGCGCGGCTATTATATTATTCTGCGGCACACGGGCGGCGTGCAGACGCTTTACCAGCATTTGTCCTATATCTTTGTGCGCGGCGGGGAAAGGGTAGAGCAGGGGCAACTGATTGCCAACGTGGGCAGCACCGGGTTTGTGACCGGGCCGCATCTGCATCTGGAGCTGATTCTCGACGGCGTCCGGGTCGACCCGCTGCCCACATTTCCGCGCTATATTGTTCAATGAAACGCGTCTCGGTTCGGTCTGTGCTGCTGTGCGCGCTTCTCGCGGTGGGGCTGCTGTTTGATCCGCTGGGTATTCTGCGCATGACGCTTGTGTGCGCCACGTTGCATGAGAGCGGGCATATCCTTGCCTATCGTCTGTGCGCACACAGCTGGCCGAGGCTGCATTTTTCCCTTGAGGGAGTCTCCCTTTCCGGCACGCAGCGCCTTTCCCGCGCGCGGGAGCTGTGGGTGCTCGCGGCGGGGCCGATGGCAAATTTTTTATTTGCGGCGCTGCTTTTTCTGCTGCTGCAGCGCAGGGCAAGCTACCGGCTGTACTTTTTGGCGGCGGTGAGCCTGTGTACGGGGCTTTATAATCTGCTGCCCTTCGGCGTTTTAGACGGCGCGCGCATCCTGCAGAACCTTTTGTCCGCCGAACGGCTGGACGCGTTCCAGCGCGCGCAGCGCGCCCTGCTCGGCGTGCTTTGCCTCACGGCGGTTTACCTGCTTATAAAAGGAAATCTGCCGTCTGGCGCGCGCGCGGCGGCGCTTTTGGGGCCCGGCTATCTGCTGGCGAGGGAATTTTTCGGCTATTCCGATGAATAAACGACGGTTCCATATGATTTCAGAGCCGGAGAGCCTTTCCCCCGCAAAGCCGCCGCCCTGCTTCGCTGCGGACCTCCTGCTATTTGCTTTTTTATTGGAAATAGAGTAAAATAGAAAAAAGCATCACAGCGGAGGAAAGGGTGTTGTCCGTTTGGACGAAAAGCTGAGGGCGGCGCTGGCCGCCGTGCAAAAGCCGGGACGCTACACCGGCGGCGAGCCGGGATGCGTCTACAAAGAAAAGGATCGGGTGGACCTGCGGTTTGCCTTTTGCTTTCCGGATACCTATGAGGTCGGCATGTCCTTTTTGGGCATGAAGATTCTGTATGAGATTTTGAACAAACGCGAGAATATCTGGTGCGAGCGCGCGTTTATGCCGTGGGTGGACATGAAGCGGCAGATGGAAGCGCTGGACATTCCGCTCTACGCGCTGGAGAGCAAGGACGCGCTGAGCCGGTTTGACGTGGTTGGGTTCACGCTGCAGTATGAGCTTTCCTATACCAACATTTTGGCGATGCTCGATCTGGCGCATATCCCGCTTTACGCCAAGGACCGGGGCGAGGACGACCCGTTCATCGTGGCGGGCGGGCCGTGTGTGTGCAATGCCGAGCCTCTGGCGGATTTCTTCGATTTGATGATGTTGGGCGAGGGCGAGGTGCAGCTGCCGGACGTATGCGACACAATCATTCAGGGGCGCAGGGAGGGGCTTTCCAAAAAAGAGATCCTGAAACGCCTTTACAAAATCGAGGGCGTGTACATCCCGGCCTTTTATGAGGTCGACTATCTTCCCGACGGCCGCGTGGCCGCCATCACCGCGAAGGAGGGCGCGCCCGCCGTGGTCCGCAAGGCGATCATTGCCGATATGAACAGCCAGCCTCTGCCGGAAAATTTTGTGGTCCCGATGATCGGGGCGGTGCATGACCGCGCGCAGATCGAGGTGCTGCGCGGCTGTGTGCGCGGGTGCCGGTTCTGTCAAGCGGGATTCCTTTACAGGCCGATGCGGGAACGCAACGCGGACATGCTGTCCAGGGCCGGGCAGAATTTATGCGCCAACACAGGCTATGACGAGATCTCGCTGACGTCCCTTTCCACCAGCGATCACAGCCAGCTGGAAACGCTGCTCGACGATATGTTGGAGTGGACGCCGAAGGAGCATGTCAGCATGTCGCTGCCCTCGCTGCGCATCGACAACTTTTCCGAATCGCTTGTGCGCAAGACGACGGCGGTGCGCAAGAGCGGCCTGACCTTCGCGCCCGAGGCGGGAACACAGCGCCTGCGGGACGTCATCAATAAAAATGTGACGGAACAGGAGATCGAGCGCACCTGCTCGCTCGCCTTTGACGCGGGTTACACATCGGTAAAGCTGTATTTTATGCTCGGCCTGCCGACGGAAACGCTGGAGGATGTCGAGGGCATTGCCGATACCGCGCAGCGGGTGGTGGAGCTGTACTATCAGAACCCCAATAAACCGAAGGGGCGCGGGGTGCAGGTGTCCATCAGCGTGGCGTGCTTTGTGCCCAAGCCCATGACGCCGTTTCAGTTTGTCGGGCAGGACACGCAGGATCGGCTGCGTGAAAAGCAGCAGCACCTTCTGCGCAGCGTAAAAAGCAGGAAAATCAGCGTCAGCTATCACGACAGCCGCACCAGCTTTTTGGAGGCGGTATTCGCGAAGGGGGACAGGCGTCTCTCCCGTGTGCTGGAGGAAGCCTATCGCCGCGGCTGTTTTTTTGACAGCTGGGAGGAGCAGTTCCGCTATGACACATGGCTCGAGGTGTTCCGCGATTTGGGCGTTGATCCCGCGTTTTACGCCAACCGCGCCATCGGGCTGGACGAGCTGACGCCGTGGAGCCATTTGGATTACGGCGTCACGAAAGATTATTTGGTGCGCGAATATCAAAAAGCGCTGAACGCGCGCACAACGCCGCCGTGCAACCGCCAGTGCAGCGGCTGCGGGGCCAACGCGCTGCTGGGAGGGCCTTGCTTTGCGTACAATTAGAGTCTGGTTTACCAAAACAGGCGAGGCGTCCTATATCTCGCTGCTTGATCTTCAGCGCGTGATGCAGCGGGCGCTCAAGCGTTCCGGCCTGCCGGTCTGGTACACGCTGGGCTTCAATCCGCATATTTATATGACGTTCGCCGCGCCGCTTTCCTTGGGACAGGAAAGCCTTTGTGAAACGGTGGATTTCAAGACCGAGGAGGATGGGTACGACTGGGATGCGGCCGCTCCGGTTCTTTCCGCGTGTCTGCCGAAGGGGATCGACGTTGTGCGCATCGCGCCCGCGGCCCTTGACGCGAACGACATCGCCGGCGCGGCCTATGCCGTCCGATATGCCCCGCGGGACGCGGCTGCCGCGCGCGCCGCATGGGAGGCCTACAACGCCGCGCCGTCTGCCGAGGTGGTGAAAGAGGGAAAGCACGGCAAAACAAAGACGATCGAGCTGAAAACGCACCTGCCGACCGCGCGCCTTCTTGTCGAGGACGGCGGCCTGACGGCCTTACTGCGTCTGCCCGCCGGAAATACGCTGAATGTCAACCCGGTTCTTGTGCTGGGCTGGCTTGAGGATGCGAGCGGGCTGCCCGTCACGGCGGGCAGGATTCTGCGCACGGATATTTATACGAAAACGGGTGAAAAATTTTCCTGATCGAAGGAAAAATTCAATCAAAGCACTTGCAATCACAAAGGGTTTGTGCTATGATGTTTAGGCGTTATATCCGCTGTGCCAACAGCGGGGTTAATGTGATATTACATTAAACAGGCAGTCCTCTGCCGGCGCGGGCCGGGCATGAATGCCGGAAAAACATGGGGGATTAAACATGGACGCATTGAAGACAATCACGGAGGGCATGATCAAGGAGAATCGCCCGGTATTCAACATCGGTGACACCGTTCGCGTTTCCGTCCGCATCAAGGAAGGCGAGCGCGAGCGCATTCAGGCGTTTGAGGGCACGGTTATCGCGAAGAAGCACGGCGGGATCGCCGAGACCTTCACGGTGCGCCGCACCGCTTACGGTGTCGGTATCGAGCGCGTTTTCCCGGTGAATTCTCCGTTTGTGGAGAAGGTTGAGGTCGTGCGCAAGGGCCGTGTACGCCGCGCAAAGCTTTTCTATCTGCGCCAGCGCACCGGCAAGGCCGCCAAGGTCAAGGAACAGCTTCGATAAGCGTACAAAAAGGGACAATGTACATTGTCCCTTTTTTGCTATTCGGCTTTTTTGCCATAATAGGGGATAGGGATGGAAACGCAGCCAAAAAAAGAGGGCCGTCAGGCGCAAAAAGAAAATAGCTTATTTGAATGGTACGATTCGCTGGTGTTTGCCCTGACGGTGATCGTGCTAGTTTTTGTGTTCTGCGTGCGGGTGATTACGGTTTCCGGCTATTCGATGGAGCCCACGCTTTATTGGGGCGACCGCGTGGCGGTGCAGAGCATGCTGTATACCCCGCGGCGCGGGGATGTCGTTGTCATGGACGGGTATATCAACTATGGCGACCCGCTTGTCAAGCGCATCATCGCGGTGGGCGGCGATACGCTGGACATCGACTTTGCCACGGGAACGGTGACGCTGAACGGTCAGGCGCTGGAGGAGCCGTACATTTCCGCGCCGACAACCACGCGCTATGATATTTCCTTTCCCGTCACCGTGCCGGAGGGACAGGTGTTTGTGATGGGCGACAACCGCCCGCGCTCGCTCGACAGCCGCAGCTCCGAGGTGGGCTTCATCGATCAGCGCGATATTTTGGGCAAGGTGCTGCTGCGGATATATCCCGTGAACGCGTTTGGTGTGCTCGAATATCGTTAATCGCCGGAGGATAAGCGCCGCGCGGCGCCGCTGAGGGCTGTGAGAACGCGAAAGGAACGTCGGATGAAAACAGATTATATCTGCAAAATCGCGGATCTCTCTGAGATGGAGCGAAAATGGGACGATGAAATCGCGCGCGCCGGGGAGAACCGCGCCAACTGGGCGGTGTGGAAAACGGGCGCGCTCCGCAACCGTGAGGCGGGATGGACTCTTCCGTATTATGGGATTTTGAAGGGAGAGATCATCTGTGAGGCGACAGCCCACCTCTGCCCCAAAACCGTCCAAAACGCCGAGGGTCTGGTCGATGAGCGGACCGCGTATCTCAGCGCGTTCCGCACGGTTCCGGCTTATCAGGGACAGGGTTATTTTTCAAGGCTGTTCCGTTTCATGCTGGACGATTTGAGGGGACGCGGCTACGAAGCCATCACGGTTGGGGTCGAGCCGCAGGATGAGACAAACCGGGCCATTTACGCCCACTACGGCTTCGACCGGTATCTCAAAACGGCCGTTGAAACGTATCCGGATCAGACTACAATTACTGTGGATTATTATCGGAAGAAGCTGTAACATGGAACAGTCGACAAATAAGTTGCAGGCGCCGGGTGCGAGCATCCAGTGGTTTCCCGGCCATATGACAAAGACGCTCCGGCTGATGGAGCGCGAGATACGCAATGTAGACGTCGTTTTGCAGCTGCTGGACGCGCGGATCCCACGCAGCAGCCTGAACCCCGAGATCGCGCGCATTACGGCGGGAAAGCCGCACCTGTACCTGCTCAACAAGGCGGATCTGGCGGATCCGGACGTCACGGCACAGTGGTTAGCTTATTTCCGGCGCGGCGGCGACGCGTGTCTTGCCGTCACGAGCAAGGGCCGCGGCGGGCTTCAAAATGTGAAAAAGGCGATTGAGGCGGAGCTCGCGGAGCTTCTGGCGCGCCGCGCCGAAAAAGGCATGGCGGGAGCCAAGCGCCGTGTGATGGTCGTGGGAATCCCCAATGTGGGGAAATCCACGTTCATCAACAGCTTTGCGGGCTCCGCACGCGCCAAAGCCGCCGACCGCCCGGGTGTGACGCGCGGAAAGCAATGGGTGACCGTGGGCGATTTCGACCTGCTCGATATGCCCGGCGTGCTGTGGAAAAAATTCGACTCACAGCGTGTCGCGGGAAATTTGGCGTTCATCGGCTCGATCCGGGATGAGATCCTTGACATCGAGTCGCTCGCGATGTCCCTTTTGGGGGAAATGCGGGAGATGTATCCGGACCGCCTCGCCGAGCGCTACCGCCTGAGCACGGAGGAGCTGTCACAGGAGGACGATTACGCGCTGCTGGAGGCAATCGGCCGCAGGCGCGGAATGCTGATGTCCGGCGGCATGGTAAACACTGAGCGCGCCGCGATCATGCTGGTGGATGAATTCCGCGGCGCGAAGTTGGGGCGTATTTCACTGGAAAGGCCGGACGAAGCATGACGGAGGAATTATACGCGTTCGACGCGCATCTTCGCGCGGAATATCACAGCCTGTGCGGTGTGGACGAGGCCGGGCGCGGCCCGCTGTGCGGCCCGGTCTGCGTGGCTGCCGTTATTTTGGACCCCGAAAATCCTGTGGACGGCGTAAACGATTCCAAGAAGCTTTCGGAAAAAAAGCGAGAGGCGCTCTATCGGCAGATCGTGGAAAAGGCGGTCGCGTACCGGGTCGAGATGATCGGGCCGGATGTGATCGATGAGCTGAACATCCTGGGCGCGACGATGTTGGGCATGCGGCGGGCGGTGGAAGCGCTTTCCCCGCGGCCCGGGCTGGCGCTGATCGACGGGAACCGGTGTCCGGAGCTTTCGATCCCCGCGCTAAGCGTCGTCAAGGGGGACGCGCGCTCCGCCAGCATCGCGGCGGCATCTATTTTGGCCAAGGTCTCGCGGGACCGCTACATGACCGAGTTGGCGCGTCAATATCCCCAGTACCGGCTGGAGCAGCACAAGGGCTATCCCACGAAGCTGCATTATGAGCTTTTGGACCGTTACGGCGTTCAGCCGTTTTACCGCAAAAGCTTTTTGAAAAAACGCGGCTATGTTTGATTCATTCCGAAAGACGCCCGGCGAGCGGGGAGAACGGCTTGCCGCGAAGCATTATAGACGCGACGCGTATCGGGTTTTAGAACAGAACTTCCGCACGCGTCAGGGGGAAATCGACCTGATTGTCCAAAAGGGCGGTACGCTGGCGTTCGTGGAGGTAAAAACGCGCGACCCACATGCCATCGCGCAGCCGCGTGAATTTGTGACCGCGCAAAAGCAGCGCCGCCTGATTCTTGCCGCGCGGCGTTATTTGATGCTGCACCCGGAACGGGCGGACAGTACCCTGCGCTTTGACGTTGTGGAGGTTGTTTTGTCCCGGTGGGGCGGCGCTTCGGTTCACCGCATCGAAAACGCGTTCACGCTCTGAGGCGATCTGTCAGGCGAAAAAAGATTGGTTATCGCAGCCTCAAGCGACCGGCCGGGTATTTTCCGACATGACGAATACAGGCCCTGAATCGGCAGAGAGAACGGGGGAGAAGGCTTGGATTATTTTGATTTACACTGTGACACGGTTTTGCGCCTGCAGGACGGGAGCGACCTTTCGGACGCGGACGCGCATATCAATCTGAGGAAGGCGCGGCCGCTGGAGCGATGGGCGCAGGTGTTCGCGCTGTTCGTGCAGGATAACGCCCCCGGAACGGACACGGCGTACGACGCGTATCGCCGCCTGCACGCGATCTTTCTGCGGCAGATGCGGCTACATTCGGACAAGCTTGTCTTCTGCCGCGGCGCAAAAGAGTTGACGGCGGCTTTCTCGCACGGAAAACGCGCCGCGCTGCTCTCGGTGGAAAACGGCGCTGTGTTGGGCGGACGCTTGGAGCGCTTGGAGGAGCTGCGCCGCGACGGCGTCCGTCTGCTGACACTGACCTGGATGGGAGAAAACGAGCTTGGCTGCGGCGGTGAGGCGGGCGGACCGCTGACAGAATTTGGCCGCGCGGTTGTGCGCGCTTTGCCGCAGTATGGCATTATTCCGGATATTTCCCATCTTTCCGACGAGGGCGTCGCCGATGTGTTCGCCCTTACCGAAGGCCCGGTCGTCGCGACGCATTCCAATGTGCGCCGGATCACGGGGCATCACCGCAATCTGACGCACAAACAAATCCGGGAGATCACACGGCGCGGCGGCCTGATCGGGATCAACCTGTGCAGTCCGTTTTTGACGGACGATAAGGCGCTGGCCTCATGCGACAATGTGTACCGCCATCTGGACGCGTTTTTGTCCCTCGGCGCGCAGGATACCGTCTGCTTTGGCGCGGATTTTGACGGCGCGCCGATTCCGGGCGACATCCGCGATATTGGCGGAATTCCCGTTCTGTATGAATATCTGCTGGGACGCGGGCTCCCGCAGGCGCTGCTGCAAAAGGTTTTCTTTGAAAACGCGCTTCAATTTTGGCAGCGGGTTTTCTGAATCCGCCGGTTTTTTGAAAACAGGCGGCAAAGAGGGGAATGAGGAGGACATAGTATGGAATATACCAGCACGCGGGACAGTTCCCTGCACGTCAGCGCCTCGCAGGCGATTTTGAAGGGCCTTGCGCCGGACGGGGGCCTGTTTGTTCCGACAGAGTTTCCACAGGTCAGGGCGGAGGACTTTTATGGCCTGACCTATCCGCAGACGGCGGAAAAGGTACTGCGCCTGTTTCTGACAGACTATGATCCGGGCTTTTTGAAGACCGCGACGGAGCAGGCTTACGGCGCGGGGAATTTTTCCGGGAAAGCGGGATGCCTGACGCGGGTGGCGGAAAAGCTCTGGTCGCTCGAATTGTGGCACGGGCCCACCTGCGCGTTCAAGGATTACGCCTTGCAGCTGATGCCGAGGCTACTTGTCGAGGCAAAGAAAAATCTTGGCGAAACCGGGACGACCAAAATCCTCGTTGCCACGTCGGGCGACACCGGCAAGGCGGCGCTGGCCGGATACGCCGGACTCCCCGGAATCCGCATCGCGGTGTTTTATCCAAACGCGGGCACGAGCGAGGTCCAGCGCCTGCAGATGGCGACGCAGGAGGGGCAGAACGTCGCCGTCTATGCCGTCAATGGAAATTTTGACGATACGCAGACCGGCGTGAAGCGCGTGTTTGCCGACCGCGCCTTGGCCGCGCGGCTCGCGGAAAGGAACGAGCAGCTTTCCAGCGCGAATTCCATCAACTGGGGAAGGCTCGTCCCGCAGATCGTCTATTATTTTTACAGCTACGCACAGCTTGTGGCGCAAAAGGGCGTTATCTCCGGCGAACCGGTCGATTACTGCGTTCCGACCGGAAACTTCGGCGATATCCTTGCGGGCTACTACGCCAAGCGGATGGGGCTCCCGGTGGGGCGTCTGCTCTGCGCGTCCAATCGGAACAATGTTCTGACGGAGTTCTTCGAGCAGGGAGCCTATCGCGCGCGCAGGCCGTTTTATAAAACGGAATCGCCCTCGATGGACATTCTCGTCTCATCCAATTTGGAGCGGCTGCTGTACCACACCGCGCAGGACGCCGCCGCGGTATCCGGGTGGATGCGCGCGCTTTTGGACGAGGGCGCTTATACGCTGCCCGCACCGCTGCTCGACCGGCTTCGGGAGACCTTTGCGGGCGGCTGCGCCGACGACGCCAGGGGCCGCGCGGAGATTCGCGCGCGGTATGAGCAAAACGGGTATTTATGCGATACGCACACGGCGGTGGCGTTTGCCGTGGCGCATGACGCGAAAGCGGGAGAGAGCCGTCCGTGCGTCGTGCTTTCCACGGCGAGCCCGTATAAATTCCCCTGTGCCGTGCTTCGCGCGCT
>CANRZX010000103.1 GCA_947644575.1 uncultured Clostridia bacterium
CGGATATCCATCCACTGTGCTCCTTTCATTTTCTGACTCCCTTTCCGGGCTCTTTTTCGCCCTATTGGGAGTCTATCTTTTTTCTCCTCCTCCGCCATAAAACTACATTTTTTCCTCGGCGTTTTCTTACATTTTATCATTGGCGCTGACAATTTTTAGTGCCATGACCGCACTGTATCGGTCTGATGGCTGGACCTTGCATAAATGCCCATTGACTACAAAATGAATTTCCTTCATCTGTGTCTCCCCCAAAAAAGCCGCGATTTTTTGATGACCGCGGCTTATCCTGTCTAATGAAATTGCATATAAAGAAAACCAGCGGCTGCCGATGGGCAAACCGCTGGTTTTGATACTAAACTATTTATTGTTTTTGCAGAAGTTCTTTGTACTTCGGGCGATCCGATTCAGAAACATTCAGCGCAGTCATAGCTTGTTCGATAGACCATCCCATGTTCGTCATTAAATTTCGGATGGCATCTGCCAAGCCCTCCGCTCGGCCCTCCGCGCGGCCCTCCGCGCGGCCTTTCACAACGCCTTTTTCCATCCCGCGCTCCCAAACGCCCTCGCTCAGATTGCACATATTCTGCACCTCCATCTCCATCTCTTGTGTCATGGCAAGATCAAATTCCTGTCGCAAAATGCGCTGCTTCTCGGTATACTTTACTTCGCTCGACAGCAGCACGCCGAGCAGCTTCAGAATCCCGGCGTAGTTTTCATCCTCCGGCCCGCCGAGGCACAGCATCACTACCGTCAGCAAATCGTAATGCGCCGCCGGCTCCTGCACCGTGCCCACCATGTTTTCCTCGGTCATCCGGTAGCGTGTGATCGTGTTGCGGTAGCCCTTCGGCGGGTCGGCGCACAGCCAGATGCTGTACACCTTTTGGATCTCGCCATACCGCGCGCCCGTGAACTCCGTGCCGGACTGCGACGAGATCAGGCGGCTGCAGTAGTAGATCGCCCGCTTGAGCAGCGGATAACCGTCCCGGAACCTGTTCTGGCTTTCCACGTTTATAATCAGGCGAATCGGCTCGCCCGTCGACGGCGCCGTCGCGTGAAAGCGAATGTCGTACAGGATCGTATGCTCGTGCAGCGAGGTATCCTCCTGCCCCGTGCTCTGGATGCGCGTGGGCGCTGTTTCATCCGGCGCTACCGCCCACTCGTCGATGGCAGGCGTCCCCTCGATGTACTGCTCCGCGATCTCCTCGACCGTGCAATTCTTGTATTCTTCCAGACAGCTTTTCATGATCCATGCCAAAAGAACCTTCTCGCTCAGCAGTCGCTTGCACGCAGCGTCGAGCTTTGCCCGGTCGTCCAGCACACGGATGCTCTGGCCTAAACTCGTTTCCTGCTCCATCGGGCAATCTCTCCCCTCGTCCCTATTTTACCACATTCCTGCCGGAATTGCTACCGGGAAATCCTGCCCGCGTGTCTTTTCTCCGCCCTCTCAAGCTGCTTTTCCCATGTCTTGACGGTCTGCTCGCGTAGGAATGCACACAAAGGCTCCAACTCTTGCCGGGCGTCCCATGCATCCAGCGCATCGTAGTATGCTTTTCGATCTTCCTCATGGATGATGATGGGCGGGTGACTGTTCAGAACAAGGATGTAGTTCATCGCGAGGCGGCCTGTCCTGCCGTTCCCATCAGCAAACGGGTGGATATTCTCAAATTTTGCGTGGAAATAGGCCGCGGCGATCAGTGCTTTTTCAGCGGGGACATCCGTCAGCTCCGCCAGCAGCTCGGCCATTTCCTCGGCTACGTCCTCCGGCGCGGCGCCGACTTCCTCCCGGCCCGTCACAAAATCGTGGCGCTTGTACTCGCCGGGGAGCTCGCCAAGCTGGTACCTCCGGGTATCGTAAGTGTTTTGCGTCAACCGATACTGAAACTCTTTGATCAGCGTCTCGTCCAGCGGCCGCCGGTCCCCGAACGCTGTCAGAAACAATTCGTTCGCGTCCTTTGCATTGCGGATCTCAAACAGTGTGCGCAGATCGCCGGTGTAGGATGTCACGCCGTCATGCTCAAAAATTTCCCGCGTATCATGGTAGGTGATGTTCTCATTCTCGATCTTTCCCGAATGATAGGCAAACGCAATGCTGTGGCCGTTCAGCGCCTCGGCAAGCTGCGCATCGGTAGAAATATTCTTTTCCTGCCACATTGCAACCGCTTTTTTGTATTGCTCCATCGTCGAAACCTCATCTCTTTGTATCTTCGGCCTCTTTTAATCAGTATACCACAAAACCGTTCCCTGTGCCGCCGGAATTTTGCAGAAGCTTCACTTTTTCTGACTGTTCCAATATGCGTCTGCCAGATCATCCTCCCGGCCCGCTACAACACAGCAGGCATAGCCGAGAAATGCGCCGAACAGCGCAAACAAAATGGCTGCCATAATGCTCCTCCTCTCATATATATAGGTATATATACCTATATAGAGACTTGCCGAACACTTTTCTCACCTCGTCTCCCGCTCCACGCGCTGCCGATAGGCTGCCATGATCAGCTCCAGCAGATTCTTTTCCGCGTCCGGCACATCCTGCGGCGCGAAACAAATCCGCGCATGATAGCCGCCGTATTCCCGCTCGAGGACAGGCAGTTCTTTTGCCGCTGCACTCATACTGTCATTTCCTCCTTTTCGATCCACGGCAGGCTCAAACCAAAACAGGCCGCCCTCTGGTAAAGCCGCTGCGAAACATTTTTGAGCCGCAGACCGGCGTAGGCGTCCTCCGCTGTGCAGAGCAGTACCGCGCCGTGATCCTGCAGCACCTCCATGATCCTGAACAGCGTATAGGGATCTTCGCTCAGCTGCAAAATATCCCGAACCAGCACGGCATCCGCATACCCTGTGCGTACCGCCCTCAGCGCTTCTTTCAGCCCCATGCGGTCAAGCGTTTTGCCGCTGCTCATGTCCTGCGACGCTCCAACGGTCTGGATACCTCGCCGCTCGGTGTCGCCTAACAATTCCGCCATCTGGCAGATCAGAACAGCGGGCGGCACGGCAAAATCCCGCGCATAGGCCCATGCCCTGCACTGCTGCTCCTGCTTCATCCGGATTTTCCCTCCAATCCATAGTATTCCGGCCGTTTTCGGCTGCGAATGAATCGCTCCACCTCAGCGATGCTATTTGTTAGGGGGCAGGGCGGAAGCGCCCGCCGCACGGCGTCATGGTAATGCGCGCCGGGCGCGGCACGCCTGTCCAGTATGGCAATCACGCAGGTGTCCGTCTCGGTTCGGATAGCCCGCCCCGCGCCCTGCCGCAGCTTTGTCTGCATCTCCGGCACGATGGCGGCGTTGATGTACTCCCGCAAACCGGAATACTGCGCTTTTTCCTCATCCCGGGCTGGATTGGGCGTCGGAAACGGCAGCCGCACGATCACAAGCAGAGACACCATATCGCCGGGGAAGTCGATCCCCTCCCAACACGGCCCCGCCGCACAAAGCACTGCGTTTGGCAGCACCTTGAACTGCGCGACCGCCTGCTGGTTCCCACGCCATGCTTCAAGCAAAGGGAACGGCAGAGCGCCTTTCAGCTTCTGGCAGACCTCGCTCATTAAAATGTAAGAAGTAAACAGCACCAGCGCATGGCCGTGCGCCGCGCCTATCAGCTGCCGGAGCCGTTTGGACACCGCATCCACATTCGCGCGAGCCAGATCGCTGGGCAGATAGAGCAGGCAATTCCGCTCGTAGTCGAATGGCGACAGCGCGGTAAATTCCCGGCAGCGTGTGTTGTGCTCTAAGCCAAGCCGCTGTCGGGCGCAGGCAAAACTGCCGCCCACCGCAAGGGTACCGGAGGTGAGAATGGCGGGCTTACCCGCCCGCCACAGATCCCGCGCAAGGAGCGCAGGCGTATCCCTGTGTACGGCGCAGAGGGTGAGTTCCTCATCCCGCCCGGTCTGGATGTACCGGATCCGGTCGGAGCGTTCCTCGCTGAAAAGGGAGAGCGTTTCCGCTGCTCTTTCCAGCTCGTAAGCTGTCCCCTGCGAATGCACCCGCACCGTGCGTGCGGCTCTCCGAAGCAGAGCGGTCGTGGCCATAACTGCCCGCCTGCGCTCCGGCGTCCAGACGAACGGCTGCTGACCGTTTTTCTGTCCCGGCTCAGGCTGTCCTTCTTTGAATGCCTCGGCCAGAGCAAGCGTACCCGCGCGCAGCCGCCGCCCAAGCATCGCACAATGTTCCTTTTCCAGCGAGGCGCAAAGGGCAAGAATCTCACCGAGGGCAAGCGTATCGCCGTACATCTGTCGGGCGGCCTCCGCCAGCTTATGCGCCTCGTCCACAATGAGGATTTGATAATCCTTGAGCAAAGGCCGGTTCTCCTGCCGGCGGCGCATGGTGTCGGCAAGAAGATAATTGTGGTTGCAAATTTGAACGTTGAATTCTTCCCGCTTTGCCGTTGCCAGATACTGCTGATACCGGCACCCATGATAAATCGGGCAATGTGTGGAGCACAGCGAGGGAACACACACCTGAGCGCGGTCAAAAGCGGACAAGCCGGTCGTCTCATCCAGATCGATGTTCTCATCCAGCGCGGACAGGGCCGTCCGCCGCTCATCGCTGATCCGCCCGCTGCCCATCACCGCCGCCTGCCGTGCAGCTAAACGAAGATCGCAGGCGTACCGCTCCCGTCCCTTGCGGATGATCGAGCGGATCGGCTTGTCCAAGATACCGTCCTTCTGCAAAACCTCAGACAAAAAAGGGATATATTCTTTCACGATCGCATTTTGCAGGGCAACGCTGGATGTCGAAATCGTCAGCGTAAACGGTACGCTGTCCGGTCGATGTTTTTGCCAGAGCAGACTCGCCACGAGATAGGCGTGTGTTTTGCCGATGCCGACGCCTGCGTCGCACAGGGGAATCCGGCCCAGAAACATTGCGTCAATCATCTCATGGCAGAGTTCGATCTGCGCCGGACGCACTGTAAGACCATGCGCGGGGAACAGGTCGCGGAAGATATGCTCCGTTTGCGCATGAGCCTTTTCCATTGATGTCATTTGTTTCATCCTAATTCTCCCATGATTCAATGGACACCAGATCAACACCAGATTGATGCGGCGCAGGCCAATGGCGAGCTTCGTCTGCGCCGCACGGATCTGCCGTCGATCCGGCAGATAGATTGATGATTTTCCCACCGTATTTGCCGCGCGCACCCCCGGTGTGTTGAATGAGCCGATCCGATCGGCCTTGGCTCATTCAAGGGAACACAACAGGCGGGCCGCTGGCTTACGGCCGCTCACTGGCTCTGCAAGGGTCTTACTGCTTACAACCCAAGTGATTGCCACCCGGTCTTGAGTGCCGGGCCACAGGCGTATCATTCTGACCCCGCTGGCCGATCATGGCGGAAAGGCTGCCCTGAGGAGTCTCTGAACCGTTCTCCGGGCGCATCTCACCGGAGCATTTTGCCCCTGTCTTTGTCCTCAAACTCTTGAAATACATCCAGTATTTCTACGGTTTGGGGACTTCGACAGGAACAAAATTCTCTCGGCGATCTGGCCCGTCGAACGATTCAGAGGCTCCTCGTCCTCCTTCCGGCAAAAGGGAATCGCTCGGCGTGGGCGGCTTTTGCCGTCCGCGCGTCATGGCGCCTTCGCCGGTTCGCTCCCGGCCGCGGGAATGTACCTGCTGTGCTGGTTATTCGATTGTCAAGGAGCAGAAGAGAGGCTCTCCCTCTATCTTCTATGACACAGCAGCAAGGGTGTTTAATCGGGTTTTTGCATCAATTTTTTGATTTTTTCCTTGATGCGTTTATACCGTTCCGCCGTGCTGCTTTGTGAGATCCCAAGGTGATCCGCCATTTCATAAGTCGTAAATCCATTGACTGTGATCGTATAGATAAACTCGGCTTCTTTTGGCTTCAGCAGCCGGAGCGCCCGCAGCAATTTTGGATTTTCAATTGACTGCAGCCAGCTTTCAAGTCCTTCCTGCTCCATCCGGCAGGTGACGATGTCTTCCATCCAACAGGCTTGCACGCTCTTGATCAGCAAACCGCTGTCCACGGTGATGTGTTTTGCTTGATTATCGTTGGCACGGTATTCGTTGATGATTGAATTGCGCACAACTTTCCGGTAATACGCCATGCTTTTATTGTTTTTGGGCAAAGTCGGCCCCTCCTGTCGATCTGAAAATTTTTAAGGTTCCAGATCGACGGCGGGCTGCGGCAGCGGAGGATTCCGGCTGCAACCGAAGAGGCTTGATAAAAAAAGCCACACTTCCCTTTGTATTCGGGAAGTGCGGCTTTGCATGTTATGAAATTCTGTTTTGAAAAACGGCTGTTATTTTGTTTTTGGGTTTCCATGCGGGCGGATATGCTACGCAGCCTTTTGCTATAGCGGCAAAAGGCATCTGAGAACGAAAAGCGTTTTTATTACTATGCAATAAAAACATTTGTTTTAATGACTCCGCTTCTCGCCCCCTTTTGGGCAAACGAGGCGGATAACAAAAAATAGCCCGCGGCTATTTTTGTCTCAAACAGATGTTCGTTCTAATTATACCAAATCGGTCGCATATCCGATATTGACGCGTTCTATGAAATTGATCCGCATGCTTTGGCGGTATCTGTAAAAGGGCGATTTTGCAGCAGAATATTATGTAAAATTTGTGTGAACAATGGTGTGCCAAAATGAGTTTTCATGTAAGAAACAGCTACTCCTCGGCAAGAGTAGGATGGAATTTATCATATAAAAAGCCGCCATGTTTCCCACTGCGGAAACATGGCGGACTTCTGTTTAGGTGAAAAGAAATCGAATCATTGCACAGCAGATCATGAATTGGGTTAAAACATTTTCCTTAATGGTAACTGAAAAGGAAACGACTCCTTGCCCTCATTGCTTTCTAAATAGCGATGCCCCACCTTTTTCAACCGTCTCCGATTCTTTTTCCTTCTTAAGGATCTTGGGTCTTTGCAGAAAGATCATACACGTCCTAAGAATGGTGTTCTTTCCACCAACCATATTGCTTAAAACGATTTGGGATTTCCTCTTCAAGTGGATTGAGATAACCTTGATCCTCTAACAAATTAAACCACATGTCTCTTTTTGACTCTGGAAGTTTTTTTTCGCACCACGGACAATATTCGATGGTAACATATGAAGATCCCGAATCATGAAGAACAAGACCATATTCATCAAAATAAGGGACGTATCGAATAAGGGCATCCTCTGAATTCGAAGAGAAAAACTCCATTTGATCGCAGCAGAAATTCATTTTAAACCTTTCCTTTATCAATTCCTCCGATGATAATTATTTCTAATTTATTGCAATTTTGCGTCCTTCAACTGGAGGTTTGTACATTTCATTTGAGACCAATATAAGCAATGGTTCCGTAGTATAGTGAATCTGAAAAGCATCGAATAACTTACGTCTGAAATTTGTATACATCTTTCGGCTGAAAACATATTCCATCTCGCCAACACTAATTGTATCCTAATTGTATCAATGGAACCTCGACTCCTCTCCCCGTGATATTCCCATGGATATACATTCCCGGGAACAAAAAATTGAAGTATTTCCGTGATATGAAATGAAATTCATTGAGATAATTCAAAATCCACTCTCGGCATTCTTCTTGACCGTAATCAACCAGCAAAATACCAAAGCATATTTCGTCGTCACCGCAATAATTTTCATCGTTATAATGCCCATTAATCTCCCTCAAAAAGGAATCAAAATCACCGAGAGGGATCATACTAACATCTCCATCTTCTTGGAATTATTATTGTTTTACAAATCGCCACAGGATACTAATCCACATAGCACTTCTTTATTCTATTGTTTTAATCCAATTTTTTTTAGGATATTCCGGGTATTTCTGAAGTAACTGTATCGTTTCGTTTTTTAATTCAGAAATTGTTTTCTCCAGATTATTTGGAAATAGCGATTCAATATCCTCAAGTTCACATCCTTTGTCAATAATTTCCAATACAGATGAACTACAGCTCATTTCTTGTAGTAATCTCGAATAATAAGGAGCAAATATAATTTTCTCTACTTCACAAAGAGACAAGGCCCCTTCTTGTAGCGCCTCTAAGGCTCCAATTATTAAAACAAGAATTAACTTCTCGTCTTTTTGAGGTATTGGCATCCCAATTTTTTTAACCTCCATATTGTCCTCCTAATAATTACGGTAGAATCGAGAGTTTTTCGCAAATTAGTTTATAGACTCTGGAAGGAAGAGGTCAGTCGGCAATAGAGACATCATCCGAAATCGTCTCTAAAGGTTTCATATTCATACACTTCTTGTTGCCCTCCTGCGTACCGACCATATGGCGCAACCGGGCACAGACCAGCATGAAGGCGGAGTTGCTGTCCGGGAGACAGCCCGCCACACGGATGCGACGGCGGATCTCTCGGTTGAGTCGTTCCACGACATTGTTGGTACAGATGTGTGTCCAGTGTTCACTGGAAAAATCGCCGTAAGTCAGCGTCTTCTCAATACCATCCTCGACCTTTTGGAAGCCTCCTTCCATTTCATGGCGCGCAACTTCTCCACCACAGCTTTCGCCTTTTCACGGGCTACCTTTTTGCTCTCCTGACCGTGGATTGCCTTGGGCATCTTGGCCACCAGCTTCACATTGGAACGCGGAGTCACAGAAATTACATTGCGGTAAAAATGGACGGTGCAGCGCTGGTACTTGGTGTCCAAAAATACTTCCCCCTCCGCTTCCCGTATCCCCTGACACTTGTCTTTAACCGCCAGCCTGTCCCCGTCCAGACTGCGGCCGCGCAGACACGGGAAGAAGTTAACACAACTGGCCTTATCCTCCTTTATCCCCTCGATGGAGCCCAAAACTTCACGATATCCATCCTTGTTTATCGCAATTACCACCAGTATCGCTACGTCTTCATAGGCTCCACCCCGGTTTCGCCGCAGATAAATCCCGTCCACATAGATGGAGGGATATCTGCCGCCTTGCAAGGGACAGTTCTGCCAATCCTTGATATGGACACAGGCTTTCTCGTTCAGTTCGTTGATGTTGATAGTGGCCGGAGATATCCTGCTACCCCCACAGCACCTCGGTGATATTCTCAACCCGCCGCACCGGATACCCCAGCAAGAACCATCTCAATGAAGGCTTTCTGCGCGCTGTTTTCCCGGCGGCGGTACCGTTCGATGATAGCAGTCTCAAAAGAGATCTCCTTGAGTTTGGGCGCCTTCAGGGTGACGTTCCCGGAAGTCGTGGTAAGATTACGGCTGTAGCGACCGCTCCGGTACCCCTGCCGTTGCTCGCTGCGCTCATATCGCGCCGTCTGGGTCAGCTTCTCTGCCTCCGCTTCCAGCAATTCGTTGAGCGTTTCCTCCACGCTGCCCCGCACAAGTTCCTTGATCTGACTTTGATTATTTCCTCGTTCAGCTGTATGATCTTCTTGGACATGGTTTGCAGTCTCCTTTCAGAATGGTGTGTCACAACTTCATTTTACCAGAAAACTGCAAACCATGTCCTTTTCATTTTTGCGAAACTTATTCCACCTTATCCTAATTACTCCAACCCTGTTTAACTTTTACGTCAAAAACTTTTCCAGTTGCGCTTTGAAAATAGTGAATTGATATTTCATTTCCATAAGCATCATAACCATCTTTGTAAACCTTTTTCCATGTACCAGATTCAATTTGTCTTAATTGTTCCAGCAATTCCCTATTGTTGACATTATGCTTTGTTGTTCCATTTGGACGTGCAGTAAACCCGTCTGGATAATTAGGAGATTCTTTTATTGAATTATAAATTTCTTTAATTTTATTGGAGCCAAACGATGACTGATTTCCCCAACTAAATTGCATATTCGGATCATTGAGAAGGCCCTTAACCGCTTCTTTAATAAGGGTCAAACCTGAGAGACCGCCGACGGCAACCACACCGCTTCCTGCAACCACCGCGGGAGCGGTAACCGTCCCTCCGGTAGCGGGCGCAAACCCTACGCCTCCGCCAATGATAGAACCTCCGGCGACCAGCGACAAGGCGCCGTCTGCTGCGCCGAGGATGGCTGTCAGAATATGGCCAAATACTCTGCCCACTGCCATTTCGAACTGATGGCCAAAAATGGGATCGTACACCGGGTTGGGCTGCGTGAAAGTCAAATCTCCATTCACCCCGGCAAGGCCAGACGAGGAGCCTCCGAACAGTGTCACGATGCTTTCCCACGATGCGGAGAGATCATCGCCCATCGCAGTCGCCACGCCCTGTACAAATGCCGCAATCTGGCCGCCGACACCTTGTCCCGACATGCCGATTAAAAGCATATAGAGCTTTGTCGTCTCTACGTCCACCAACCGCTGCGTCTCAAGCCGTTTGGCGTCAGCGTCACAAATATTGCGGATTAATTCCTTGATCCAATCCGAGTTCTCCTGAATCGACTGTGTCGTTACGCTTGTCTGCCCAGCAGCCTGACGAATCGTATCGCTTGGATTTTTGTATCCGCCCTTGGAGCCGCTGGAGCCACCTTTTGTAACCGAAG
>CANRZX010000104.1 GCA_947644575.1 uncultured Clostridia bacterium
CGGCATCACGGTATAATAACCTTAGGCCGCCGCTTTCGCGGCCACGCGTCCGCGAGGACGGAACACTTTGCCGAAGCTCTTGGCAGACGCGGCTTTTTAGACAGTTTGACAAGAGTGCGAAAACAGGGCGTGAGCCCGCACAGGAAAAGGAGTATGTGCAAATGAAAAAGCTGAATGTCGCGATTATTGGCTATGGCCGCAGCGGCTGTGACATCCATGGCGCGTTTTTGCGCTCGGAGCGAAACGACATCTGCAAGGTTGTGGCCGTCGTCGAGTATGACCCGGCGCGCGCCGCGTGCGCGGCCAAGGATTTCGGCTGCGATACCTACAGCGATTACCGCGAGTTGTTCCGGCGCGACGACATCGATTTTGTCGTCAACGCCTCCTATTCGGACGAGCACTATCCCATCGCGCTCGATCTGCTGAAGCACGGCTTCAACGTGCTGTGCGAAAAGCCCCTGTGCAAAACGACCGAGCAGGCGCAGGACCTGATCGACGCCGCGCGCGAGAACAATTGCGTGTTCACGATCTTCCACCAGTACCGCTACAACGATTACTATAAAAAGATGAAGGAGCTTTTGGAGCAAAACGCGATCGGAGAGGTCAAGCTGGTCCGCGCGCGCCAAAGCTTTTTCGCCCGCCGCTACGACTGGCAGACGCTCTTGTACCGCGAGGGCGGCGCGATGCGCAACAACGCGGCGCACACCATCGAGCAGATCATGGATCTTGCGGGCACGGATGAACTGCCCAAAATCTATTCCCGGCTGGAAATCTGGAATTCCGTCGGCGACGCCGAGGACTACATGTTCGCCGTGATGGCGTATTCGAGCGGCAAGCTGTTTGAAGTGGAGGTAAACCCCAGTGACGCCTACGCTGAGGGCTGCCTGTTTGATATTTACGGCACACACGGTGCGATGAAAGTATATTCCAACAAAATCGTCTATAAATATTTTACGGACGAGGAATGTCCCATGTTCGCGCTGGATCACAAGTCCCTGCACCGCCCCGACGGTGGCCCTGCCTATTGCACTAATAATATCAAGTGGCACGAGGAAACTGTCGCGCTCGACGCGGATGTGATGAACGCTTTCGGCAAATGCTCGAGCGGCTTCTATCACGACCTGTACGAGCATATTGTCAACGGCAAAGAGCTGTTTATGAAGCCCGAGCATGTGAAAGCGGAGATGGCCATCATCAATGAGATCGAGCGCCAGAACCCGCTGACGCAGCGCATCGAGCGCCCGTAGTAAGCTGTCGACAAAGTCGACAGCCTCTGAGGGACACCAAACGCACGTCGGAACGGGCTTCACTTTGTCCAAAACGGGCTTTGCTTATAATGTTAGCAGGCCACAGCCGTTCACAGTTCTCGGCTCCGTCATGGGCTGCGCTATATTCAAACTGCCTTTGCATTTATGATGCCAGTGGGCCGCAACCGTTCATGATTCGCGCTTTGCGCTCCCCTTCACGGGCGCCCCTTGGCTGGGCATGCAAGCAAAATCTTTCCCTTTTTTACAGGCTGCCGCCCCGCTCCCGTTTTGTCCGGGAACGGGGCGTTTTTTCGGAACAGAGCCATCGCTTTTCATTTGGTGCTGAGACGGTAGCCTACCTTGTAGACAGTCTGAATGCGCGTGTCCATCCGCAGCTTTTTGCGCAGCTTCTGGATATGCACGTCCACGGTGCGGGTGTCGCCCTCATAATCGAAGCCCCATGCCTGCTCTAATAGCTGTTCGCGCGAGAGGGCAAGGTTCCGGTTGCAGATCAGCGTATCCAGCAGGCTGAATTCCTGCGGCGTCAGGAACACCTCCGCGCCGTCTATATAGACGCGGTAGGTGCCGAAATCCACGTGGCAGCCGTCGAGGTCAAACGTCTTTGCCCCCGCGTTCGCCCGGCGCAGCACGGCCTCGACCCGCGCCAGCAGCTCCAAAATTTCAAACGGCTTAACAATGTAATCATCCGCGCCGAGGCCAAGCCCTTGGAGCCGGTCGGAAAGGTTGCCCCGCGCCGTGACAAAGATTACAGGCATATCGGGGCGCAGCCGCTCCTTTACCTCGAAGCCGGACAGCCCCGGCAGCATGACGTCGAGCAGCACAAGGTCAAAGGGCTCACTTTCGGCCAGCTCCACTGCCGCCGTACCGTTGTACGCCTGCGCGACAGCGTGCCCCACCAGCGTGAGATTTCGGCGGATCAGCTCATTGATGGGCTTTTCGTCCTCCGCGATCAGAATCCTTGCCATTGTTTATTCCTCCTTGGCAAACGCCGAAACTGCCGCCGTACGGCCTTTGAGTAAGCACTGGACAAATCATACCGCGCGGTTGTTATCAAGCTGTAAAGGCGGACCGGCTCCACCCGCCGTTTTCGCCAAATTTCTTGACAATCTTTTGTACATATTATAAAATAGATGTTTGGAAAAATCAATCCGGATAGAACCAACGCGGAAAAGAGGAACGGGATAATTTATGGAACAGAACGGAATCCGTAATATTGCTATCATCGCTCACGTCGACCACGGCAAGACAACGCTGGTCGACCAGATGCTCAAGCAGAGCGGCGCGTTTCGCGAGAACCAGCAGGTAGCCGAACGTGTGATGGACTCCGGCGACATCGAGCGGGAACGCGGCATTACAATTCTCGCGAAAAACGCGTGTACGTTTTACGACGGCGTAAAAATCAATATTGTCGACACCCCGGGCCACGCTGATTTCGGCGGCGAGGTCGAACGCGTGCTGAAAATGGTGAACGGCGTGTTGCTGCTCGTCGACGCGGCCGAGGGCTGCATGCCGCAGACACGCTTTGTGCTGCAAAAGGCGCTGCAGCAGAACCTTTCGCTTGTCATCGCGGTGAACAAAATCGACCGGCCGGACGCGCGCGTGAAGGAGGTTATTGACGAAATCCTGCTGCTGCTGATGGATTTGGGCGCGACGGACGAGCAGCTCGACAGCCCGATGGTCTTCTGCTCGGGCCGCGCGGGCACAGCCAGCTACAGCCCCGACGAGCCGGGCACGGACCTCAAGCCTCTGTTCCGGACAATCCTCGACTATGTCAAGCCGCCGGTGGGCGATCCGGCCGCGCCGCTTTCGATGCTGTGTTCCTCGATCGACTACAACGATTTTGTCGGCCGCATCGGCATCGGCCGCGTAGAAAACGGCCGCGTCAGAGTGGGGCAGGACGTCGCACTGTGCGACTGGCACAACAAAGAACTAGCCAAAAAGGGCCGCATCACGGCGCTGTACAGCTTTGAGGCCAACGGCCGCACACCGATTGATTCCGCTGAGGCGGGCGACATTGTCGCATTCAGCGGCCTGACGGACATCAGCATCGGCAACACGCTGTGCGACCCCGCGTTTGTGGAACCGCTGCCGTTTGTGAAGATCAACGACCCGACGGTGGAAATGACATTTTCCGTCAACGACAGCCCATTCGCCGGGCGCGAGGGCAAATTTGTCACGAGCCGCCAGATCCGGGAACGCCTGCACCGCGAGCTGCTCAAGGACGTGGCGCTTCAGGTGGAGGATTCTGCCACGACGGAGTCGTTCCGCGTGATGGGCCGCGGCGAAATGCACCTCTCGATTTTGATCGAGACAATGCGCCGCGAGGGCTATGAGCTTCAAGTGTCGCCGCCCAAGGTGTTGCTGCATGAGGAAAACGGCAAAACGATGGAGCCGATGGAGCACGTTGTTATCGACGTACCGCTCGATTATCAGGGCAGCGTCATGCAGAAGCTCGGCAGCCGCAAAGGCGAGCTGGTGCAGATGTCGCCGCTGGGCACGACGCGCATGCGCGTGGAGTTTCGCATCCCGTCGCGCGGGCTGTTTGGTTATCGCAGCGAATTTTTGACGGATACGCACGGCGAGGGCGTGCTGAATACGATCTTCGACGGCTATGACGAATGGCGCGGCGAGCTGCCCGCGCGCAGCTCCGGCAGCCTCATCAGCTACGAGACGGGCGTAGCCGTGGCCTACGGTCTGTTCAACGCGCAGCAGCGCGGCACGCTGATTGTCGACCCGGGCGATAAGGTCTATGAGGGCATGGTCGTCGGCTACAGCCCCGCGGGCGAGGACATCACGGTAAACGTATGCAAGACAAAGCACCTTTCCAACACGCGTGCCTCGGGCAGCGACGACGCACTGCGTTTGGTGCCGGTATCGAAGTTCAGCCTCGAGGAGAGCCTCGAGTTCTTAAAGCCGGACGAGCTGCTGGAGGTCACACCGAAGAGCATCCGTATTCGCAAGCGCATCCTGAACCACGACCTGCGCATGAAGGCCACCAAGGGCGGCAAGAACGTCGGATAAAATGTTGTTTGCCAAAGTGCCCCTGCGAGAGCAGCGGCGCCCTTTTGAGCGGGTGCGGAAATGATGGGATTCGCAGGCCAAAGGAGAAATTATGACAACAAAGGAATACTACGCCCGCCGCCGCAAACGGTTAGAGCAGAAAATGGAGCAGCTCGACAGGAAAGAGACGGCCGCGCTGGCCCGCGAGCAAAAGCACGACGAAGAGATCGCCCGGGACCTTGCGGGCGTGCCGGGCCATTTCGCGCACGGGCTGAATTTTTATAAGCTGTTCTGGGTGTTTTTCATCTGCTGCTTTTTGGGTGTTGTCATCGAGACGCTGTTCTGCTGGGCCGCGACCGGCCATATCTCCCAGCGCACGGGCCTTGTCTGGGGGCCGTTCAACCTGATTTACGGCGTCGGCGCAGCGCTGCTGACGGTCTGCCTTTACTCGTTCATTGGCAAGAGCGATCGATGGATCTTTGTGGGCGGCGCAGTCATCGGCGGCGCGTTCGAGTATTTTTGCAGCTGGCTCCAAGAAACCGTGACCGGAACGGTGAGCTGGGATTATTCCGATTATATGTTCAATCTGAACGGCCGCATCAATTTGTTGTACTGCCTGTTCTGGGGTGTGCTGGGCCTTGTATGGGTGAAGGAGCTGTTCCCCCGGCTGAACGGCTTTATCGAGCGCAAGGTTTCGCGCGTATACGGCGTCGTGCTGACATGGGCTCTCGTCGTGTTCATGCTGGCGGATTCGCTCGTCAGCGGTGCGGCGGTGGTGCGCCAAAGCCAACGGCGCGCAGGGCTGCCCGCTGTCCACGCATGGCAGCAGACACTGGACGAGCGGTTCCCGGACGAGCGCCTCGCGGAGATTTTCCCCAGCATGGCCGTAGCCGGCGAGTCGGGTGAGCCGGAAAGCGCGTGAGGATTTCAAAGCCGGTTTTTTAACAAAATAAAAAGCGGTATGGTAATTTCGCCATGCCGCCTTCTTTTGCGCTCGTTCTATACGCCGCTACGCCTGATCCGCCGCGCGAAACAGCGCTTCGGCGTATTGCAGCAGCTTTCCATAAGTCTCCTCGCTCAAATCATGCTCCACCTTGCAGGCGTCGGCGGTGGCAGTCTCCTCGCTTACGCCGAGCCGCACAAAAAATTTGGTCAGCAGCTTATGGCGGCCGTAAATACTGGAAGCGATTTTCTCACCGGAGGGCGTCAGCGTGATATAGCCCTCCGCGTCCACGGCGATATAGCCGTTCTCCCGCAGCTTTTTCATCGCAATGCTGACGCTGGCCTTGGTGAAGTCCATCTCGTTCGCGATGTCGATCGAACGCACGAAGCCCTTGCGTTCCTTCAATATCAAAATGCGCTCCAAATAATCCTCGGAGGATTCCCGAATCTGCATACCGTCCGCCTCCCTCATTAAGTAACCACTAAATAAATCGCCGCGCGCATCTCAGCGGCATATTTTCCGCCCATTTTTGTCTCAAAATCTTGAAATACATACAGTATTCCTGCAATTTTTCACCTTCAACAGGCGAAAAATCTGCTCACCGAGCTGCGACCCCGCATCTTCTCGCGGGGAAGTATCGGCCGCGCGTTCCAAACGCGGCCGATGACACACCGATTGAATCAGTGCTTACTTAAGCCGCACCCGCCCAGTGCTTCGGCGCTCGCTTTGCCTTTTTGAGCCGACTGCGCCGCACCGTCCGCGCCTCGACCAAGGCAATCTTTTCATTTTTAGCCTATCATATTTTCCCTGTTTCCGCAAGCATAATCATACAAAAAGCGTTTTTCCCCGAAAAGAAATTTTCAAAAAACTTGACAATGGAAGTTAGTTGTGCTAAACTTCAAACATCAAAAGTGGTTAGCCATTTCTAACCGCTTGTTGACTACCTATAAGGAGGGAACCTTATGCCTTTGACAATGGCGATGCCCGGCGAAACTGTGGTAATCCGCAAAATCACCGGGAAAGACGAGGTGCGTCAGCACTTGACCGAGCTGGGCTTTGTGGCGGACAGCACGGTGACAGTCATCAGCGCGCTCGCGGGAAACCTGATCCTTCAGGTGAAGGAAAGCCGCGTCGCGCTGGATTGTTCCCTGGCAAGCCGGATCATAATCTGATTTGGCACACAAAAAGGAGGAAGCTGTATGAAAACCCTGAGAGACACAAAGGTGGGCGAAACCGCGACCGTGAAAAAGCTGCACGGCGAGGGCCCCGTCAAGCGGCGCATCATGGATATGGGCATCACCAAGGGGACCCAGCTGCATGTGCGGAAGGTCGCACCGCTGGGCGACCCGATGGAGCTGAACGTGCGCGGCTATGAGCTGAGCCTGCGCCGGGCCGACGCGGAAATGATCGAGGTCGAGTGACATGACGTCCCTCGCGCGCGCCGCGCCGGGGCAAAGCGTCTCGGCCCTATTTTTCGCCTTAAAGTTAGTCTTAACTAATTTACGGAAACGGAGGGATCAAGCATGAGCATCACCATCGCGCTTGCCGGCAATCCCAACTGCGGCAAGACCACCATGTTCAACAATCTGACGGGCTCCAATCAATATGTCGGCAACTGGCCGGGCGTCACGGTCGAAAAAAAGGAGGGCCGCCTGAAGGGCCGCCCGGACGTCGTCCTTCAGGACCTGCCCGGCGTCTATTCGCTCAGTCCGTATACACTCGAGGAGGTTGTCGCGCGCGGCTATCTCGTCCGGGAAAGGCCGGACGCCATCATCAACATCGTGGACGGCACGAACCTCGAGCGCAATTTGTATCTGACAACGCAGCTGCTGGAGCTGGGCATCCCGGTCGTGGTCGCGGTCAACATGATTGACCGCGTGCGCAAAAACGGCGACCGCATCGACCTCGCCAAATTGGGCGAGGCGCTGGGCTGCGCCGTGCTGGAGACAAGCGCCCTGAAGGGCGAGGGAAATCTTGCCGCCGCCGAAAAGGCGATCGAGCTGGCCGGCGCGCGTGCGGGCACGGAACACCCGCATGTGTTCACGGGCAGCGTCGAGCACGCGCTGGCCCATATTGAGGAATCCATTTCGGATCAGGTCGGGGAGGCAAATCTGCGCTGGTACGCGATCAAGCTGTTTGAGCGGGACGAAAAGGTCGCCGAGGAGCTGGCGCTCAACGCCTCGCTGGCGCAGCAATTGGAGGCGCGCATCCGGGATTGTGAAAAGGAACTGGACGACGACGCCGAAAGCATCATTACAAACCAGCGCTACGCTTACATCGGCAGGCTTGCGGACGGCTGCGTCCGCAAAAAGGCGGCGAGGCACAGCCTGTCCGTCTCGGACCGGATCGACCTCGTTGTGACAAACCGCGCGGCGGCGCTGCCCATCTTTGTGGCCGTGATGGGGCTTGTCTACTGGGTCTCGATGGGGCCTCTCGGCTCCTCCCTGACGGACTGGACGAACGACGTGCTCGGTACCGAGTGGCTTCAGGGCGGCACGGCGGCGCTGCTGGAGCGCTGGGGTGTGGCCGATTGGCTGGTCGGCCTCGTCGCGGACGGCATTGTGGGCGGCGTGGGCGCCGTGCTGGGCTTTGTGCCGCAGATGCTGGTGCTGTTCCTAATGCTCTCCGTTTTGGAGGACATCGGCTATATGGCGCGCATCGCGTTTATTTTAGACCGTATTTTCCGCAAATTCGGCCTGTCGGGCAAAAGCTTTATCCCGATGCTCATCGGCTCGGGCTGCGGTGTCCCGGGCGTGATGGCCTCGCGCACGATTGAAAACGACCGCGACCGCAAAATGACGATCATGACAACCTGCTTTATCCCGTGCGGCGCGAAAATGCCGATCATCGGCCTGTTTGCCGGGGCGCTCTTCGGCGGCAGCGGCTGGGTGGCGCTCAGCGCGTACTTCATCGGCGTGGCTGCGATCATCGTCAGCGGCATCATCCTGAAAAAGCTGCGGGCGTTCGCGGGCGAGCCCGCGCCCTTTGTCATGGAGCTGCCCGCCTACCATATGCCCAGCGCGAAAAACGTGCTGCACGCCACGTGGGAACGCGGCTGGAGCTTTATCAAGCGCGCGGGCACGGTGATCCTCGCCTCGTCCGTCGTCCTGTGGTTCCTTCAGGGCTTCGGCTTCGCGGACGGCGGCTTCGGTATGGTTGAAGACAACAACTCCAGCCTGCTCGCTTCGATCGGCTCCGCCGCCGCATTCCTTTTCGCACCGCTCGGCTTCGGCGATTGGCAGTCGACGGTGGCGACCGTCACGGGCCTGATCGCGAAGGAAAACGTCGTCAGCACCTTCGGCGTTTTGTTCCACATCGGCGAGGATGTCGCCGAGGACGACGCAGAGCTCTGGGCGGCCGTGGCGCTGCATTACACACAGCTTTCGGCGTACAGCTTCATGCTGTTCAATCTGCTGTGCGCGCCGTGCTTCGCGGCGATGGGCGCAATCCGGCGTGAAATGAACAACGGCAAATGGACGGCCGCCGCCATCGGCTATATGTGCGCGTTCGCCTACGCGGCCTCGCTGATTACCTATCAGCTCGGCGGCCTGCTCACGGGCGAGGTATCGTTCGGGCTGGGCACGGCCGCGGCGCTCACGGTGCTCCTCCTTCTGCTGTACCTGCTGTTGCGGCCCAATCCCTACAACGCCGACTATACGCGCGGCGGCCGTGGCCCCGCCCGGGAAACAGGGCGCACCCGCGCGGCCTGACAAGCCATTTTTCCTCCATCCTATCTCTTTATACGCAGGAGACGCCCCGAACTCGGGGCGTCTCTATATGTAGAAAAAGAGATAAATCTTGTTTGCATGCCCGGACATGAGCAGTAGGCCGCAGCCGTTCACAGTTCGTGCTTCGCACTCCTGTTCACGGGCGTCCCTTGCATGGGCGCTGTTACCCAAATCAAAGATTTGGACAGCGCCGCAGCCGGGCATACAAACACCGCTACAGCAAAAAGGGGATTTTGAGTGTACAAAGTGCATGAAAAATTCCCTTTTTGCGCCGGACTGCGCCCGCAGGCGCGTCCAGAGGCCAACCGCCGCGCAGCGGCGATTCTTAGGCCGACGGAAAAGGGTACTGGGGGAAACCAATAAGCGACTGCGCAGCGAAACCTTTTACAGGGCCCCCGCAAAATGGAGCAAAGCGGAATTTTGTGGGGAAAAGGAAGAACGACGGAACGGTGTGAGAAACGGGCATTGCCCGTTTTGAACAAAGTGAAGTCCGTTCTGACGCGCGTTTGGTGTCCCTCAGGGGCTGTCGACTTCGTCGACAGCCTCACGTGATTTCCTTTCTGCGGTAATACCAGAACGCGAACGCGACGCCCGCCGCGGCGAGCAGCGCGCCGGACGCGCAGTATTTGCCGGGCAGCGTCTCTTGCTCAATGATGTACGCGCCGTCCGTATAGCCGAAGGGCGTCAGGTATTTCAAAAACTCCGCCCGCTCGGTCAGGTTCGCGATCAGGTTCATGAAATAAAACGCGGCGGCAAGCCCGAGCCCCGCGCCGGGGCCGCCCCGGCGCAGGAAAGCGGACAGGCCGAAGGTGACGCACAGCGTCTCAAGCTGCATCAAAAAATACGCGAGGAACAAAAGCGCCATTGTTTTGAACGGCGGCTCCTCGCCGATGGCCCAAACGCACACGGCCGTGACGGCGGCGCAGGCCCCGTTCAGCAGCAGCACCTGCGCGGCGGCGGCGCACAGCTTTTCCGCCGTCACGCGCACACGGGAAACCGGGTGCGTCAGCAAAAACTCGGCGGTGCATCCCTGCTCCTCCTTCATCAGCGCCGAAACGCCGACGAGCGCCGCGAACAGCGCGCCGCCAAGCCCCAACACATTGCCGCACTCGATGCCGAAAAAGCCGAGGAAATCGCCAAAATTGAGTTGATCGAGCCCGAACGCCTGGGAAAACGCGCCCATTTCGGCAAACATCGCCCCAACCTCGTCCATCTGTTCGCCCATTTCCGGATAAATCAGCACACATACCGCCATCAGGAACGCGATGGCCGCCGTCCAGACCACGAGCGACGCCATACCGCGCCGCAGCTCATGCCGGAAAATTGTCATCGCGCGTCTCCCCTTTCTCGTAAAAGTGCAGAAAGATTTCCTCCAAATCCGGCTCAGTGATCGTGACGTCCTCGACCGGCAGCGCGCAGAGCGCGCGCAGCAGCGGCTCGGGCGCGCCGCTGTACAGAAAGG
>CANRZX010000105.1 GCA_947644575.1 uncultured Clostridia bacterium
TGAAAGCCGCGGCTGCAGAGTGTCCCGGCGTCCGCTTTGCTCTCAGACGTCTCCTTTGCCAGCGACGGATGTCCCGCGCACGTTCTTTTTTCACGGCGCGGCGCATACAATAGAAATGGGATAAAATAGCAACTCCCATTATAAAAGCTCCCGGCGGAAGATTTTGTCTCTTCGTGCCGGGAGCCTTTATAATTCATGATTCATCATTTTTTGACGGCGCAGTTTTCCCAAGGCGCGGGGGATCCGCCGCAGGGGGCGCGTTCAGAATTCCCCCTCGCCGCGCTTTTCCACAAACGGCGCGATTTTTGCCGCCATCGTGCGCGCTTCGGCCCGGCCGACGTGGGCCTTGTCGATATAGCCGTAGACGCGCGACGCCATGGCGGCAAAGCCCGGGGCCACGCGCGAAAGGCGCTTCGGGTCGAATTTGACGGCGTACATCATGTGGACGCCGATCAGCGCGCAGAATTTCAGCAGGTTGAAGCGCGGGCGGAACGGCGGCGCGAACGGGTCGCCGCGCGGCGGCTCGCGGTGCACCTGCTCGAGCAGGTCGGCCATACGCCGGTAGGCGGGGCGGCCACTTTGGTCGAAGTATCCCTCGATCACCTCGCGCGCGATGGGGAACGGAGCGTCCCCGCGCGCGTCGGCCGCCGCCGCGAAGGCGGCGTAATCCGTCAGACAGTCCGCGTTCTTATAAATCACAGGGTCGTATTCATGCTCGATGGGCACGGGTCGCAGAACGCGGCAGCTTTTGCCCGCGCAGTATACCTCGGCGACGGCGGTGCTCATCCACAGATAAATGTCGTCCGCCGCGACGATCCACTGCTTGACGCTGTCCGCGAAAATCACGCGGAAATTCGGGCGCTTTTTCGCCAGCGCATCGAGCGCGGGGCTGTTCCATTCGCTGGGGTGCCGCCGGTACACGAGCTGCACCTCGGGGTGCGCGCCAAGATAGCGGTCGAACCAGTCGAGCGTTTCGGCCATGCTGACGCGGTTCGTGAGGGCGAAGGCCGTGAAATCCTCGCCCGACATTTCGCTGATCTCCCGCACCTCCTCCTCGGACATGCTCGCGTAGCCAAAGCTGGAGATGTAGAGCAGCAGGCGCTTCTCCGGGTCGAGCCCGTATTCCCGGCACAGCGCGGCCTTGTCCTTGAAATAGCCGGCAAATTCCGGCCGCAGAAAATCCATCATCACCGGGCCCGTGACGGGGCAGTTCTGCTCCGGCATGCCGTGCGCGATCAGGCGGCGGCGCGTTTTTTCGCCCCAGCAGGTCTGCACGCAGCGCTTCGCGTTGCCGTTGAAGTTGAACCAAGGCGCGGCCTCCTGCGTGTCGCTGAGGATCTGCTCCCAATGCAGGTTGACGACGCGGCGGCACACGCCGACGTTGTTGTAGACATGGCTGTTGATGGCCTCGTCGTCGTACATGCAGCTGGACACCAGCACGCGAGGCTTTTTCCAGGTGAAATATTTCAGCTTTTTCCGGTCGAGCAGCTGGCGGATTTCTACCGTGTAGCCGCGCCGCTCCAGCTCCGCCTTGAGCAGCAGCAGGCTCTCGTATTCACGGACCGCGTGCTCATACAAAATCAAAAAATCCAGCGCCATGAACGTCCCCCTCATTTCGCCGCATACACGTCCCCGAACAGCTCCCGCGTCCACTGGGGCAGGCCGTGGACCTCGTCGAGATGAAAGCCGTCGTAAAACTGCGTGTCGTCGTCGGTGATGCAGCTTTCGCCCCATTCGTAGTCGAGCAGCGTAAAGCCGTACTCTGCGGCCCACGCCCGCAGCCGGGGCAGGACATCCCCGGTCATGGCCGCCTCGATGCCGTAGGGCACGCAGACCTTTTCCCGCACCAGCCCAGCCATCGGCGGCAGCACGACCGTCAGCCGGATGCCGCGCGCGCGGCACTGCTCGGCCAGCTCCGGCAGGCGCTCAAGCTGGCTGTTCAGCGCCCAATTCCGGCAGCGCGGGGTAATCAGACCGATATAGTCGTACAGCACGCGGTGCACCGGGATGGGTGCGCCGTCCGCGTCAAAGTAATCCTCCGGGCCCCATTCCCCGGTCTCGGGGGCGTCCGGCGTATGAGCCAGCCAGTTGGCGAAGCCCGTCAGCGCGTTGACATTGTATTCCAAATTCAGGCAGTAGGCGATGGGGTTGTTCAGCGTTTCCTCCAGCGCGGCGAAGCGGTCGGTCGCGTAATTGGCGTTCAGCACATAAAACGACACCTCGAACACCATGCGGTCGACCGGGTTGCCGGAATCGAGGATATACTGCGCGAGGTCGAGCGTCTCGTGCAGCGACGCCCCGCCGAAGGCGAGGTTCTGCCATTCCTCGCCGGTGATCTCGCGGATCAGCTCCATATCAAAATGGGCGAAGCGGCTGTCGCCGAGGATCAGGCTGCGCCCGGGCTCCTTTTGATACGCGCGCACGCGCGCCACCGGCTGCGAGGACCCGGCGGACGATTTCAGCCCGAAATAGTTGTTCGGTTCGAAAATCACAAAAAAGGCGAACCACAGATAGACCGGGATCAGCAGCACCGCCATGCGCTTGATGATATGCTTCATCGCCGTGTCGTCTCCCCTCTTAAAATCCGGCGTACATGCCGAAGCCGCTGCTGCCGAAGCCGCCGCTCTGCAGGATAAAGCCGACTAAAATAAACGCGATCAGCAGCAGGTACAGCAGCGTGCGGTGCTTTTCCCCGGCCAGGGCGGCCTCGGCGGGCTGGTTTTTATACGCGAAGCAGCGGCGGTAATCCAGCCAAAAGGCCAGCGCCAGCGCGGCCAGCAGGAAGGCCACATACAGCGCGATCATCAGGCTGTGCGCATAGAAGTCGGAATAGAGCGCGGCGTACAGCTCGCCCGCGAAGCGCGCGGGCGACAGCGCGCGCACACAGCCGCCCAAAAAGCGCGCCGCGTCCGCCACGCCGAGCGGCTGGGGGTTCGGGCCCATGCCGACGCGGAAAAACACCTCGCTGGCGCACCACAGGCAGAACACGACGGCGCGCTTTGCCCACAGCCGGTGCGCGGGCGCGCGCTTTTTCGGCTTGCCGAAGCGGCGGTGCAAAAGCTCCTCGCCCACGCGGTAGACGGCCTGCAAAAAGCCCCATACCATAAACGGAAGCGTGCTGCCGTGCCAGAAGCCGGAGAGGAAGAACACGAGGAAGATGCACAAAAGCGGCGGCAGACGGCGCACGCGGCCGCGCGTCAGGCCGCCGACGTCCGCCCAGACGAGCGGCGTGAACAGATAGTCCTGAAGCCAGCTTGAAAAGCTGATGTGCCAGCGGCTCCACAGTTCGGAGAAATTGGTGGAAAACAGCGGCGTCTTGAAATTCTCGGGCAGCTCCAACCCGAGGAACAGGCCGCTGGCGCGGGCCAGCTCGGAGTAGCCGGAGAAGTTGAAATAAAGCTGAAGCGTGTAGCCCACGCCGCCCGCGAGCAGCATCAGCCCGCCGTATTCGCGGTAATGCGCGAACACGTTGTCGACCAGCACGCCTAACACGTCGCTGACGGCCACGGTCTTGAACAGGCCCAGCGCGAACAGCCGCAGCGCGCGCACGCAGCGCGCGGCGTCGAAGCGGTGCTCGGCGTCAAGCTGCGGCAGCAGCCGGCCCGCGCGGCAGATGGGCCCCTGCGTGACGGTGGCAAACAGCGAGAGGAACAGCGCATAGCGCACAAAGCTGCGCTCGACGGGGCAGTCGCCGCGCGCGGCGTCGACCAGGTACGAGATGGCCGCGAACGTATAAAAGCTGATGCCCAGCGGCAGCGCCAGCGCGGGCAGCCTGAGCCCCCACGGGAACAGCCCCGCCAAAAAATTGACGTATTTGAAAAACGCGAGGACGGCGAGGCTGCCGATCACGCCCAGGCGCAGAAACGCCGTCTTATGCGCGCCGGAAAGCCCCCGCCCGCAGCCGTAGGTGAACGCGCACAGAGCCAGCAGCAGCGGCAGCATGGCCGGCATGGCGGCGGCGTAGAACAGCCAGCTCGCCGCCAGCAGGAACGGCGGCTGAAGGCGGCGCGGCAGATGCAGATAGACCAGCGCCGTCAGCGCCAAAAAGCCGAAATAGGCAAAGCTTTGCAGGCTCAAGCGGGTTCTCTCCCTTCAGCGGATGTTTTTCCATTCGTTCTCCGGACTTCTCCGGACGTTTGCCGCGTACGGCAAGAAACGCCCCGTTTTCCGATCCATGCCGGAAACAGCCGGGGCGTATCGGTTCGATTTGGATTTTCTCCGGGCGCGCCCTCGCGCGGCGCGGCCGCTCAGCCGTTCAGCCGCTCGATCAGATCGATCAAATCGCCCACGTTACGCAGGCCGCGGATGTCCGAAAGCTGAAAGCGCAGGCCGAATTCGGCCTCGCAGGCGCTGAGCAGGTTGATCTGCTCGAGGCTGTCCCAGCCCTCGATGTCGTCCGCACACGTCTCGCGCGTGAGCGTCAGCTCGGCGTCGTCGAAATTATCGCGGAAAATCTCCTGCACAGTGTCAAAAATCTGCTGCTTATCCATTGAAATTTCTCCTTTTTATCTCTGATCGGGGACGCGCCGTCAAGCCGGGCGCGGCGGATTTTTATACGCGTTTTATTATTTTCCATAAAATACACTATAACACAAAATCTTTACAGGGGCAAGCGTTTTGGGGAAAGCCGCGCGCCCCGTAAAATTTTGCCTTGAAAGAAAACAGTGGATTTTTTCGTTATTATCATATATAATGAAAACTATATGATAGGCGGGCCGCGCGCGGCAGGCCGTCTGAAAGCCGGACGGATGCCAAACCGCTTGGCGGACGCGGCGCGGCCCGATGTTGCAAAACGGCGCGAAGCATGGGAACATGCCAGGCCCTTTTGAAGGAGGAACAACCGTGCAGCAGCTTCAACGATATTTCCGCAAGGCGGGCAAAGCCATCGCGCGCTTTTTTGCGCGCGTGGCACACGGCAGTGTTTTGGATATTGCCATCCTTGTCTGTGCCGTCGCGCTCGTCGGCGTGGGGGCGACCATCGCCGTCATATCCGGCCGCCCTCGTTCGGTGCCGGTGGACGCGTCCTCGTCGGTGCCGTCCTCGGTGTCCGTCCCGACGGCCTCCAGCGTCCCGTCGGCGTCGAGCGACGGCTACGACCCGAACGAAAACGCGCTCTCGCTTTCGGAGTACGACGGAACCGTCCTGACGGAGACGGCGGACGGCGGCGTGGCCTATTTGGAGGAAACCCTTTTCATCGGCGATTCCAACACCTATCGTCTCGCCACATATGGCCTGACGTCGTGGCAGAACAACCTGAGCGCCGTGGGCATGGGCATCCAGCACGTCACCAGCACGCCCAGCATGCTGTTCAAGGGCATGGACAACTACGTCTATATGGCGCGCGCCGTCGCCATGATGCAGCCGCGCCGCATCGTCATCACCTACGGCACGAACAACACCGATTCCTCGGTGGGCTCCTTCAAGGATCAGTACCGCGCCGCGCTGGAAGCGATCAAAAAGGAATGGCCCTACGCGGATATCATCATCAACGCCATCCCGCCCGTTGCGCGCTCGCGCTCGAACGCGGCTGCCACGCAGAAGAAAATCGACGAATTCAACAAGGCCCTCGCCGATCTCGCGCGCGAGGACGGCTATCAGTTTTTGAACAGCAGCGAGGTGCTGCGCGATCCCGCTACGGGCTTTGCCAAAGCGGAATATGTGATTGGCGACGGCCTGCACCTGAGCGAGGAAGGCGCGAAGGCGCTGATCGGCTATGTGCGCGGCCATACGCATGTCGTGGCGGACACGCGCCCCGCGCTGACCAGCCTGCCCGTCCACATGCCCACGCCGGAGGAGCTGTTCAACCCGCAGGCCGCGGCGTCCTCGTCGTCGTCCAGTTCCTCCAGTTCCAAGGTGGAGGGCGTGACGGTGCGCTTCTTTGTCAAGGGCGATCAGAACGGCTCGCTGAGCGGAACGCTGACGCAGCTGGTAAAGCCCGGGCAGGCCTGCCAGCCCGTGACCGCGACGGCCAACGCCGGCTTTGCCATGACCTGGGGCTGCACCGAGGGGCGGCTGTACGAGGGCGACGGCCTGAGCAAGGTGAACAACAACGCGCAGACCGCTACGTACGTCGTACCGGCCAACACCACGGCGACGACGCTGGACGTGTGGGTGACGTTCTCGCAGAGCCATATTCATACCCTCGGCGCGTGGACGGATACCAAGGACGGGACCCATCACTACCGCGAGTGCATCACGCCGAACTGCCCGGATTCCGCAAAGCTGCGGGAGGAGCAGGAGCACACTTGGGGAAAAACCAATGATAGTACCGGCATGCGTTCCTGCACGCTGTGCGGCGCGACAAGTACCGACCCCAATTGGACGGCGCCGCATGTGCATACCTGGGGGACGACGGATTCTGCCACGGGTCAGCGCACGTGTACGGGATGCGGTGCGACGGAAACTGATCCCAATTGGACGCCGCCACACGTGCATACTTGGGGGACGACAGATTCTGCTACCGGTCAGCGCACCTGTACGGGATGCGGCGTAACGGAAAACGACCCTAATTGGTCACCGCCGCAACAGGAAAATCCTCCAGCGAGTGATACAACACAAAACGGATCAACCGGTTCTGCCGCAGACACGGCGTCTCCGGAGGCTCCGGCCGCCTGATAACATGCTTACAGCGTTTTCCTCATTTCCGTTTTTTCCGAAATATTTCAACATCTCCAAAAACTCAGCGCCCGGCACATGCCGGGCGCTGGCTTTTTATTCATCGGTATCGCTGTTCCCCCGTTCAACCGGGACAGGCCCAAATCAAGAATCGGACGGCACGGCACCGGCTCGCGCGGCGAATAAACTGATCAGAGGAACCTATCGGCACGACGAATTTTTAATGTAAAATATTTTTCCAGCTTCCCCTTGTGAAGGAGTATAGGGGATAAAAATGTCAAAAAAGCCTGCTCCGGCGCGATGCCGGGCGGGCTTTTTTTGACAGGCCGCCGCGGCGCGCAAAGCGCGTCACCGGAAAACAAAATTCTTGTTTTTAAGTGTGTTGGCTATATTACAGCACCTCGCGGTAGGTGCCCGCGGGGATGGTGCGCGGGGGCCGTCCGGGCAGGCGGAGCTCGGTTTCCACAGGCGTCTCCACCTCGACGGCAAGCCCCCCGTCCGTATACCGCCACGCGACGGCGATGCGTCCGGCGCGGCTCTCATAGCTGCCCGAAACGCCGCCGAGCCGCCAGTCGCACACCGGCGCAACGCGCACACGCGCGAAGCCCGGCGCGGCGGGCCGGATGCCAAGCAGGTATTCATAGTAAAAGCGTCCCACCGCGCCGAACGCGTAGTGGTTGAACGACACCATGTTGCTGCCGTTCTGGCTGCTCTCGTTGACCGTGCCGTCGGGGCGCTCGGCGTCCCAGCGCTCCCAGATGGTCGTCGCGCCGCGCTTAACCTGATACATCCAGCCGGGGCATTCCTCCTGCAGCAGCAGATCGACGGCGAGCGTCTCCTGTCCGTGGTCCGCGAGCAGCGGCAGCAGCAGCGCCGTCGCGAAAAAGCCCGTCCGCATGCCCTCGCTTTTCAGCTTTCCGACCAGCCTTTCAAACGCCTTATCCCACAGCGCGCCCGGCTCGAGCACGTAGGAAAGCGCCATCACATACGCGCCCTGATAATCGTCCTTCATCGCGCCGTCCTTTTTGACGAACGCTTTTTCATACGCCGCGCGCGTCCGCTTTAGCTGCGCGGCGTAGCGCGCGGCGGCGTCCGGCTCGCCGAAATACTCCGCCGCCCACGCCAAAATCCGCAGATCGTTCACGATGAACGCGTTCGACACAGGCCCGTTGTGCATCGCCATATATTTGATGTCCTTGCCGGGCGCGAGCCAATCGCCGAGATTGGGCGCGATCCACAGGTCTTTTTTGCCCATCAGGCCGCCCATGTGGCGGATCTCGCACTCGGCGAGCGCCTTCATACTCTCGTACTGCGCGCGCAGCGCCGCGTCGCTGCCGTAGTGCCAATACAGCTGTTCAGGCACGATTGTGTCGCAGCTTGCCCAGCCGAGCATGTTGATGAAGCCCACGCCCGCCGGGCCCTCGGCCGGGACGGTCGGCGAGACATATCCCTCCGAGTTGTCCTGCTGGGAGTAGCGGATGTCCTTGAGGAACTTGAGCCAGAAGCGCTCGGTGTCGTAGTTGTACATGCCCGTGCGCGCGAACACCTGCCCGTCGCCCGTATAGCCCATGCGCTCGTCGCGCTGGGGGCAGTCGGTTGGCACCTCGACGTAATTCGACCGCTGGCTCCAGAGCTGGTTGAGATAAAGCCGCTCGACCGGCGCGTTTTCGCAGCGGAAATCGCCCGTGCGGGTCATGTCGCTGTAAACGGCGTGGGCGGTGAGCAGGCCCTCGGCGTAGGCGCAGCCCGTCAGCTCCACAAATCGGAAGCCCATGTAGGTAAAGCGCGGCGTGTAGGGCGTTTTGTCCGCGCCCTTGTGATAGATGAGTTCTGCTTTCGCCTTGCGCAGGTTCGTTGTGTACAGGCCGCCGTCCGCGTCAAGGCGCTCGCCGTGGCGCAGGCGCAGCGTGTCCCCGTCCATTTTGGACGGATCGATCGTGACGACGCCCGCGAAATTCTGGCCGAAATCGAGGAGATACCCGTCGTCCCGCTTTGTGACGGAGACGACCGGCAGCTCCTCGCGCAGGCGGACATACACGACGCTCTCCTCGATCACGTCCGGCAGCGCCCCGGCGTAGGGAACGGGCTGCAGGACCTCGTCCGGCCCGCCGTCCGCGAAAAATTCCTCGCCGTCGTACAGCCCCGCGTAGGCGTAGGGGCTTTGCACGGCGCGCACGGTTTCGTCGGCGGAGGTAACGCGCAGCGCCTCGCCCCCGGCCGTCTCGATGTCCAGCGCCCACGCGGCGGCGGGCGCCTCGCCGTAGATTTGGGTCTTGTTCTCAAACGTGAAGCGCCCGCAGTACCAGCCCTGCCCGAGCAGCACCCGCAGCGTGTTTTCCCCCGCGCCGAGCAGCGCCGTCACGTCGTACGCCTGCGCGTGCAGGTTGTGCGGATAGTAGGTGTAGCCCGGCGCGAGCAAAACGTCGCCCGCCTTTTGGCCGTTGACCGCGGCCTCGTAAACGCCGAGCGCCGTAATGGCGAGCGTCGCCCGGGCGGGCGGCGCGGCGAGCGTCACCGTCTGCTCGAACGCCTCGACCGTGCCCTCCTTGTAGGCGCGCGGCACGGTGATGAAATACGGTTTCAGGTCGATCATCTGTTCCCCCTCCTCACAGGTGCTCATTCAGCCATCGGGCGCTTGCCTGCATACTCTTCACCGCCGATTTGTCGATCCAGTTGCGGTGGCTTTCGAGCACGACGGTCTCGACGCCGTTGTCCCCGGCGAGCGCCGCCCACGCTTCGAGCGGCAGATTGCCCGTGCCGAGCTCCAGACTGTCGGTCTTCAGGATCGGCGTCATCGCCGGGCCGGACAGGCGCGTCCCCCGGTCGTTGATATGCCAAAGCTTCATGCGCCGCCCGAGCCGGCGCATCCACGCGGACGCGTCCGCGCCGCCCTCGGCGAACCAGTAGCTGTCGAACTCGAAATTCACGGCGGCGGGGTCCGTCTCGTCCACGAGGATGTCATACGCGCGCTTCTCCCCCTCCACGCGCTGCAATTCGCAGTTGTGGTTGTGATAGAGAAGCCGCACGCCGTTTTCCGCGAGCGCCGCGCCCGCCCTGTTCAGCCGCGCGGCCAGTTCATGAACGGCCCCCGCGTCGCCGTAGGCAAAGCGGTACATGCCCGTGATAACGGCGGTGTCCGTGCCGAAGCTTTGACACTCGGCCGCGACGGAGGCCGCGTCGCGCTCGACGGCTCCGAGGTCGGTGTGCAGGCTGATGACCGAAAGGCCGGAATCCCGCACCAGCGCGTGCCAGTCGAGCCGGCCGCCGTTTCCCGTGGGCATGCCCGCCGCTCTCGTCAGCAGGCGCACCGCGAGCCCCGTCGGATGAATCATAAAGCTGCACAGCTCGATGCCGTCGTACCCCGCCGCCTTGACCGCGGCGAGCGTTTCGCGCGCCTCGGCCTCACGGTTCAGCGCCGTGCCGAGCATAAACTGCTGAACGCCCTTTTTCATCATTGTCTCCCCTCTCCGGCATTTGTCACAGCGCGAACACGTCGCCCGGCGTGACGCCGTTTTCGTTGAAGCTGTCGACGCGGATATAATATTCCTGCCCCTTGACGAGCGTCGAGAGCGTGACCTGTGTTTTGCCGTAGACCAGCCAGCTTTGATACAGCTTATCCGGCGCGGCGCCGTAGCGCACGTTGCAGCCCTGCGCGTTTTCGACCGCGTCCCAGCGCACCCGCGCGTCGAGTTCGCCCACACGCTCGGCGCGCGCGGCCGCCTTGGCGGGCCGTTCGCCGCC
>CANRZX010000106.1 GCA_947644575.1 uncultured Clostridia bacterium
GACGCAAGTGGTTGTCGGCTTGCAGTCAAAGAGCATCGAGGATATTATTGCCGTGATTGCCCTCTACCGCCCGGGGCCGATGGAGTCGATCCCGACCTATATCGCGAACCGCCATATCCCGGGGAACGTCCGGTACAAGACTCCGCAGCTGGAGCATATTCTCGACGTCACAAACGGCTGTATTGTATATCAGGAGCAGGTCATGCAGATCTGCCGTGAGCTGGCGGGCTTTTCCTACGGGCAGGCCGATCTGGTGCGGCGCGCCATGAGCAAAAAAAAGCACGACGTTATGGAAAAGGAACGCCGGCACTTCATTCATGGCAATACGCAGCCGGGACAGGAATGCCCGGGCTGTGTGAAAAATGGAATCCCCGAGCAGACGGCAAACGCGATCTTTGATGAAATGTCAAGCTTCGCGTCTTATGCGTTCAATAAGGCGCACGCTGCGTGCTATGCGGTGGTAGCCTATCAGACGGCTTATCTGAAGAAGCATTATAAACGGGAGTTTATGGCCGCATTGCTGACGAGCGTATTGGACAATACGGATAAGGTGATTGAGTATACCGCCGAGTGCCAGCGGATGGGCATCCGCGTTTTGCCGCCAGATATTAACACCAGTGAAGCGGGCTTTACCGTGGAGGGCGAGCATATCCGTTTTGGCTTGCTGGCACTGAAAAATGTCGGACGCAACCTGATCGCCGCTGTTGTGCGCGAGCGGGAGAACGGTGCTTACCGCAGCCTGTATGATTTCTGCAAGCGAATGCGCGGCGGCGAAATTAACCGCCGCGCGGTGGAAAGCATGATTAAAAGCGGCGCGTTCGATCAGCTTGAGGCCAAGCGCCGCTCGATGGTCGACGGGCTGGAGGGAATTTTAAAAAGCGTGGAGAATGAGGCGCGGCGGAATTTAGACGGCCAGATTGACTTTTTCGGCGCGTTCGGCAGTACGGGGGAGTGCGCGAGGGATGTTTACCGCTTGCCGGATACCGGTGCCGATTATCCCTATGACATTATGCTTCAGATGGAAAAGGAAGTCAGCGGGCTTTACCTGTCCGGCCATCCGCTCGACCATTATCGAGAGGTAATTGAGAAGCTTTCAACCTGCCGCGTCAGCGAGCTGACCGGTGAGAACGCGCACCTCTATGATGGGAAAAATGTTACGCTTGTGTGTACGGTGGTTCGCGTTAAAACCATCAACACCAAAGCGGGCGGGCTGATGGCCTTCATCACGGTTGAGGATCTGAGCGGATCAATGGAGGTGCTCGCATTCCCTAAGGTACTGCTGGCTGGCTCCGAGGCGGTGCATGATAACGCAGTCGTTGTGGTTCAGGGGCGCGTTTCCTACAAAGAGGACGAGGCCAGTAAGCTGATCGCGGATTCCATCGTGGACGTGGAACGGTATGAACCGGAAAAGTTGCGCGCGGAGAAGGGTGGCAGCGGCGGCCTGTGGCTGAAAGTGCCGTCCATGAACAGCGTGGCGTTTGAGGACACCAAAAATCTGCTTCAAATTTTTGAAGGCAGCTTTCCGGTCTTTATGTATTTCGAGGACACCAAACAGAAAATGCGCGCACCCAAAAGCCTTTGGTGCCTACAAAACGATCTGCTTGTTTCCGAGCTGGAACGGATACTTGGAAAAGGAAATGTCGTCGTCAAATAAAAACCATATAAAAAACATTGAGTTTTTTCATCAAATGTCCATGTGCCGGATTGGCGGCGGCATATGCTGTTTTTTTAACAAAGTCTCTTGAATTTAGCGCGTGATTTGTTTATAATGGGACATAGAATGAAAGGCTCGGGTGTTCCAACTTTTGAAGGAGGTTTTTTCATGGCAACCGAAATCAAAACCATCGGCGTGCTGACAAGCGGCGGTGATGCGCCGGGTATGAACGCCGCGATTCGCGCTGTCGTGCGCACGGCAATTGCGCGCGGATACCGGGTAAAGGGCGTCCGTCATGGCTACAACGGCCTCTTGACAGGAGATATTATAGATATGAATTTGCGCAGCGTCTCCGAGATCATCCATCGCGGCGGCACGATTTTATATACGGCGCGATGCCTTGAGTTCAAAACGCTGGAAGGGCAGCAGCGCGCGGCGCAGGCGTGTCGCGACAATGGCATTGACGCACTTGTTGTAATTGGCGGCGACGGCTCGTTCCGCGGATGTAAGGATATGGCGGCACAGGGGATTCCCTGTATCGGAATCCCTGGCACGATCGATAACGACATTGCGTGCAGCGATTACACTATCGGCTATGATACGGCGATGAACACCGCGGTAGAAATGATCGATAAGCTGCGCGATACTACACAGAGTCATGACCGGTGCAGCGTTGTCGAGGTTATGGGCCGTAATGCCGGGTACATTGCGCTAAATACGGGCATCGCTGTCGGCGCGCTGGCCACGCTGATTCCCGAGGTCCCCTATGATTTGGAACGCGACATCATCGCCAAAATGAAAGCGACGCAAAAGACCGGCAAGCAGCATTTCATCATTATTATTGCCGAGGGCGTGGGCCGCGCGCATGAATTGGCGGACAAGATCCAATCCAGCACGGGAATCGATTCCCGCGCGACGGTGCTTGGCCATGTACAGCGGGGCGGCTCGCCCACGCTGCGCGACCGTGTAACAGCCAGCCGGATGGGCTATCATGCCGTTGAGCTTCTGCGAAAGGGCATTTATAATCGTGTAGTGGCGACAAAGGCCGAATCTATCGTCGATTATGATATTGCCGTCGCGTTGTCCATGTATAAGACCATTGACACCACTATGCTGGAGATTGGTTCGACGATCTCTATCTGATGTTTTTTGCTGAAATTTCTGTGAAGGGTGCTGCCTTTACGGACATGAAACACAAAAGCTGCCTTTGAAATGTCCGGCTCTGTGCTTTCATTCTCCGTTTGCGCGGCGCCCTTTTTACGCCAAGAGCACAAAAGACACGTTTTCTTTCCTCCCCGAATATAAATAATTTCAGAATAACGCAAAATGGGGAGGAAGGGCTATGCGGCATGTACGCAGGCGGGCGGCCGTGCCTAAGAAGCGCGTTGTCTTTTTTCGATTGTTTCTGACATTTGCCGCGGTGCTTACGGCATTCGCCATACTGGACAGCCGTTTGCGGCCGGTTATCACCACAATGGCACAGTATCAGTGCCGTGTGGTTTCCATACTGGCGATGAACGAGGCGGTGATGGAGGAGCTGAATCGCATCCCACAGGCGGAACAATCGCTGGTAACAGTGGAAAAAGCGCCGGACGGAACGGTGTCCGCGATTGAAATCAATTCCGTGGAGGTGAACCGGCTCAAAACACGGCTGACGAATGCGGTCGCAAACCGGCTGCTCAGCGTTCCCAAGCAGGACGTCAGTATTCCGCTTGGTACGCTTTTGGGGTGGCAGATCATGGCCGGACGAGGGCCGGATATTCCGCTTCAGGTGGTGCCAGCCTCTTTTGTGGAAAGCACGATTGTCGATTCGCTGGAGACGGCGGGTATCAATCAAACGCAGCATCGAATCTTTATCCGTTTTACCGTGGAAATGAGCGCGATTCTCCCCGGCTACTCCACAGAGGTCATTGTAGAAAACGAGGTATGTGTCGCGCAGACGCTGATCGTGGGGAAGGTCCCGCAGGTCTATGCCTCCGGGGCATAGCGTCGCGGAAAAGTTTTCCGCATATGGTTTTCAGCGCCGTCATTTTATGCTATACTGAATAAAATAGATTATTCTATTCAAGGCAACGGGAGTGGTAGCTTGGAGATTAAACAGGCGCAGGAACGCCATGCGGCGCTGGCAAAAGAGATTGAATACCATAATCATCTGTATTATGATTTGGACCGCCCCGAATTAAAGGATTTCGAGTATGACGCGCTGACGCGTGAAATCAAAAAAATTGAGGCCGCTTTTCCCGAATTGGCGGCCTTGGATTCCCCCACACAGCACGTGGGGGGGACGGCTTCGGGAAGATTTGAAAAGGTGACACATACCGTCCGGATGGAAAGCCTTCAGGACGTTTTTTCTTTGGATGAGGTGCGGGAATTCGACGCTCGTGTGCGCGACGCAGGCATTACGCCGCACTATGTGGTCGAGGCAAAGATCGACGGGCTTTCCGTCAGCCTTGAATATCAGGACGGTGTTTTTACGCGGGGTTCAACGCGCGGGGACGGCGTTGTGGGCGAGGACGTTACACAGAATCTCGCCACGATTCGTGACATTCCCAAGCGCCTGCCTGAGGGCGCGCCGGCTTTTTTGGAGGTGCGCGGTGAGGTATATATGCCGCACGACGCCTTTTTGAAACTGACGGAGGAGCAGGAGTTGAACGAAAAGCCGCCTTTCAAAAATCCCCGCAACGCGGCTGCGGGCTCCCTGCGCCAGAAGGATCACACCATTACAGCGGATCGAGGCCTTTCCATTTTTATATTCAATTTACAGCGGATCGAGGGGAAAACACTGGACGGCCATCAGCAAAGTTTAGATTATTTGGCTTCTCTCGGTTTTCCCGTATCACCGCGTCGCGCGCGCTTTGACAAAATAGAAGACGTCATCGCCGAGATTGAAGCGATCGGTTCTTTGCGGGGAACCTTCTCTTTTGACATCGATGGAGCTGTTGTAAAGGTTGATGACTTTACGCAACGCGAAGCAATGGGGAGCACTAATAAATATCCGCGCTGGGCGGTCGCTTTCAAGTATCCGCCGGAGGAAAAGGAGTCCCGCCTGCTGGCGATAGACGTATCTGTAGGCCGCACAGGTGTGCTGACGCCGACGGCGGTATTTGAACCAATTCTTCTCGCGGGAACGACGGTTTCGCGGGCAATTCTGCACAATGAGGATTTTATCCGGCAGCTGGGGGTCGGGATCGGGGACACCATCCGGGTACGCAAGGCGGGGGACATCATTCCCGAGGTTGTGGCTGTCACGCGGCACGCGCCGGACAGTACGGTTTTTGAAATGCCCGGCGTCTGCCCGTCCTGCGGCGCGCCGGTGCAGCGCCTCGCCGATGAAGCGGCCCTGCGCTGCACCAATCCCGAATGTCCCACGCAGACGCTGCGCAATATCATTCACTTTGCGTCGCGCGCGGCGATGGATATCGACGGCTTCGGGCCCGCCGTCGCGGCGCAGCTGACGGAGCGCGGCTATGTGCGCACCGCGGCGGATATTTATGATTTGACGCAGGAGCAGCTGCTGACCATGGAGAAATTCAAGGAGAAATCCGCCGCCAATCTGCTGGCCGCGATCGCCGCGTCAAAGGAAACCGGCCTGGACAAGCTGCTGTTCGCGCTGGGCATTCGAAACATCGGCAGCAAAGCCGCCGCTCTTTTGGCAGAGCGCTTCGGGACGATGGATGCGGTCGAAGCCGCCACAGAAGAGGAGCTGAACGAAATCGACGGCTTTGGCGGCGTGATGACGGAGAGCGTAACCGATTTTTTCGCGAAGGACGGCACACGCGATCTGCTCCGGCGTCTGCGCGAGGCCGGCGTCAATATGAAATACAATGGGCCGAAAAAGACAGACGTCCTTGCGGGAAGGACGCTGGTGGTCACCGGGACGCTTCCGACGCTGTCCCGCGCCGAAGCAGAAGCGCTGATCACACAGAACGGCGGCAAGGCCGCGTCTTCGGTTTCGAAAAAAACAAGTTATGTGCTTGCGGGCGAAGCGGCCGGTTCAAAGCTGGCCAAGGCGCATGCCTTGGGCGTTCCTGTCATTGACGAGGCGGCGTTTTTTGAGTTGATCGGGATGGAGAATCCCGAGGGAAAGTGAGGAATCGGAAATGGAAATTGACGTAAGGCGTATTGCGAAGCTGGCGATGCTGAAGCTGCCGGAGGAGCAGGTCGAAGCGTTTGAAAAGGAATTCGCCTCTATTGTCGCGATGGTGGAGCATCTGCCGGAGCTGGAAAGCGCCGACACGCTTTTAGAGCCGGACAATCAGATGCATCTGCGCGCGGATGAGATCGTGCCGTCTTATCCGCGCGACGCAATGCTGCAAAACGTGCCGAAGGCGATTGCGGGCTGCATTGTCGTGCCCAAAACAGTAGAGTAAGGGGGAAGCTTTATGGAATTATACCGGAAAACGGCGGCGGAGCTTTCCGGCCTGCTGCGAAAGAAGGAAGTGACCGCGTGCGAGATCCTTGACGATACGCTCGCAAGGATCGATGCGGTGGAGCCGCGGATCGACGCGTTTTTGTCCGTGACGGCGGAAGCGGCGCGCGCCAAGGCGCGCGAGGTGGACGAAAAGCTCGCAAAGGGAGAGGCCGTCGGCGCGCTGGCCGGGATCCCCGTGGGGATCAAGGACAATATCTGCACCAAAGGCTTGAGGACGACATGCGCCTCTAAAATGCTGGAAAATTTTATCCCGCCCTATAACGCCACGGTCGTGGACAAGCTGAACGCGGCGGACGCGGTGATCCCCGGAAAGCTGAATTTAGATGAATTCGCAATGGGCGGATCATGCGAAAACTCTTATTTTAAGCCGACGAAAAACCCGTGGGATACCGAACGCGTGCCGGGGGGCTCGTCGGGCGGCAGCGCGGCGAGCGTCGCCGCGTGCGAGGTGCCGCTGTCGCTCGGCTCGGATACGGGCGGTTCCGTCCGCTGTCCGGCGGGGCTGTGCGGCGTTGTCGGGCTCAAGCCCACCTATGGCGCGGTATCGCGCTTCGGTTTGGTGGCGTTCGCATCCTCGCTCGACCAGATCGGCCCGTTTGGCCGCACGGTGGAGGACGTCGCGCTACTGTTTGGCGCGATATGCGGCGCCGACCTGCCGCATGACGCGACCAGCAAGGACTATCATTTCCCCGGTATGGACGCGGACCTCAAGGGGCTGCGTGTCGGCATTCCCAGGGAATATTTTGGCTCCGGCGTCAGCGAGGAGAACAAGGCGGCCGTTTTGAAGGCGGTCGATATGCTTAGGGATGCCGGCGCGGTTCCGGTTGAGATCTCGCTGCCGTCCACAGATTACGCGCTGTCCGCGTATTACATCATCTCCTCGGCGGAGGCATCCTCCAATTTGGCGCGCTATGACGGCGTGAAATACGGCTATCCGGGCGATCGGAAAGGGACGCTGAACGATCTGTACCTCTCCGCCCGCAGCGAGGGCTTTGGCCCGGAGGTGAAGCGCCGCATCATGCTCGGCACCTATGTGCTCTCCAGCGGCTATTATGACGCGTATTATAAGCGCGCGAAAATGCTCCAGCGCATGATTGCGCGGGAATTTACGGACGCGTTTGAAAAATGCGACGTCATTGCCACGCCGACAACGCCCTCCACCGCGTTTAAGCTGGGAGAAAAGACGAGCGATCCGCTTGAAATGTACGCTTCGGATATCTGCACGGTCACGGTGAACATCGCGGGCCTACCGGGCGTCAGCGTGCCCTGCGGCTTTGATCAAAAGGGCCTGCCCATCGGAATGCAGCTGATCGGGCCGAAATTCAGCGAAGCGAAGCTGCTGGGCGTTGCTAAGCATTACGAGACGGCCGTCGGCGGTTTTGCGGTAAAGGAGCTGTAAGATGATGAATCAGGATTATGAAGTGATTATCGGCCTTGAGATCCATGCGGAGCTGTGTACCAAAACCAAAATTTTTTGCGGCTGTAAAAATGCCTTTGGCGCGGAGGTCAACACGCTGTGCTGTCCCGTGTGCATGGGTCTGCCCGGCACGCTGCCCGTGCTGAACAAGCAGGTCGTCGATTACGCAGTCAAAATGGGGCACGCGCTGAATTGCTCCATCAACCGCGTCAGCAAGAACGACCGGAAAAACTACTTTTATCCCGATCTGCCCAAGGCGTATCAGATCAGTCAATTCGATGTGCCGCTGTGCGAGCACGGCTATTTGGATGTCCTGATGGACGGCGACGTGCGCCGCATCGGTATAACGCGCATCCACATCGAGGAGGATGCGGGCAAGCTGATTCATGACGATTCCTTCGACGGCACGCTGGCGGACTATAACCGCTGCGGTGTGCCGCTGATCGAGATTGTTTCCGAGCCCGATCTGCGCAGCGCGGAAGAGGCGAAGGCCTACATGGAGACCATCACGAATATCCTTTTGTATTTGGGCATTTCCGACGCGAAGATGCAGGAGGGGAGCGTTCGGGCAGACGTGAACGTCTCGGTGCGTTCCCGCGGACAGAAGGAATTCGGCACGCGGACCGAGATGAAAAACGTCAACAGCTTCGGCGCGGTTTACCGCGCGATCCAGTACGAGGCGCAGCGGCAGATCGAGGTCGTCAGCGGGGGCGGCGTGATCGAGCAGGAGACGCGCCGCTGGGACGACGCGAAGGGCAAGAACTACGTCCTGCGCACCAAGGAGGATGCGCAGGATTACCGCTATTTTCCCGATCCCGATCTGCTGACCTTTGAGATCAGCGAGGCCCATGTACAGGAGCTGAAGGCTTCCATTCCGGAGCTTCCGGTCGCCAAGGCGCTGCGCTACGTGAAGGAATACGGGCTGCTCCCGGTGGACGCGCAGCTTTTGGCATCCAACCGCGCGCGCTCTGAATTCTTCGATTCCTGCGTCGCGACCGGAAAATGCGATAAAAAGCTGATCTGCAACTGGATGATCGGAGACATCGCGAAAATCCTGAACGAGCGGCGCATCGAAATTACCGACACGGCGCTGACAAAGGAAAGTTTAACGGATATGATCGCGCTGATTGAAAAGGGGACGATCTCGAATACCGCGGCGAAGACGGTGCTGGATGTGATCATCGAAAAGGACGTCAGCCCGGCCGAGGTCGTGGAGGAAAAGGGCCTCGCCCAGATCAGCGATTCCGACGCGCTTTTGACGCTTGTGGACGAGGTCCTCGCGCAGAATGCGAAGGCCGTCGCCGATTACAAGGGCGGTAAGACGAATGTGGTTGGTTTCCTCGTCGGCCAGTGCATGAAAGCCAGCAAAGGGAAGGGAAACCCCGCGATTTTGCGGGAGATGCTTCTTTCTGCAATTGACAAGCTATAATACTTTACAAAAAGCGCCCTGCCGTATGCATCTCATACGGCAGGGCGCTTCGTTGTACACACTGTAAAGTAAAACGCTTTGCGGTTTAACTTTTAGGCCGCAGCGATCTTTGCGGCCAGCGTCAAATCGTTCATAAAGCCTTGGAAACTGTAGAGAACAAGGATTTCGTCGTATCCGCCCCGTTCGATCAGACTGTCGACACGCTCGTTCAAATAGCGGTAATCCACGATCCCGATTGTGGCGTAATCCGCCGTGAGATAGGGCAGAAACGCGTTTGCGTAGCTGTCCTTGATCACAAGGATGCTGCCCGTTCCATCGCCCTCTAAAACCGAATAACCGTTGTTGCCGCGCAGGAAAGCCTTGTATTTGTCACGCGTTTCAAAATCGGCGGTCTCGTAAAGCGGCCCGGGCTCGGCCCGCTCTGTGCCGTCCGCTTCGGTTGTGTAGACGGTCAGCGTATGGGGCAGATCATAATAGGTGATGATATCCGGGACAACGTCATAATTGCGCGCCTTTGAATAATTGGTCCCGTAAAAATCGCTCACGCTCTTTTCGGACGCGGCGGAGCGGTCGAAAAGAGGCAGCCTCTTGGACGAGGCAAACTGCGCGTACGCGAGATACGCGCCCTCACTTGTCCAGTGATGGTCGGTGCGGTAGTAAATATATTCCTCTTTATGGGCGCGAAGCGTTTCCCGCAGATCATAGACAGCGGTTTCTGTGCCGGAGAAGCGCTCCCGTATGGCGTCGAGCGCGGCATCCTCATCGGCGATGGGCACGCGCCAAGGCAGCTTGTCGGAAAGGATCACGCTCGCGGAGGGCACGATCATCACGCCGACCCTGCCCGGATGGCGCTGCGCCAGACGCTCGACCGCGTTGAGGTTCATGTCGAACCGGCTGCCGACCGAGAGAAGCTTTGCGAACAAGTAATGCTCCTTTCCCAGCCACACGCCGTTGTTTTCAGTTTTGAGCAGCAGATTTTCCGCACGGCTCTTCAGATCGATCCAGCCGTCGCGGAACGCGAACTGATCCTTGACGTATTCGGAATATTTCTCCATCCAGGGGGATTCCTTGGAAAGGACGT